>JADIMZ010000158.1 GCA_017694335.1 Candidatus Pullibacteroides excrementavium | reverse complement strand
AAACAAGGAAGGGCGGCTGCTTGCCGCAGTTTCTGAAATATGCCCGTTTGCCAGAGTTCCGGTTGGACGGACGGGGCGAAGGCGTCGTAATAGATGGCATGGAAATGCTTGGCGGGAAGCTCTGTCTCCTGTAGCAATCCCTTGGTCTTGCGCAGGCGGAAAAATGGGTTTATCCTGTGCATGTTGCTGTCGAAAGGTTGTAGGTGAAGTTGTTGGAACTCTTCGGCGGGCTGTTGCAGGCAAGCCGCATAGTTGAGACGTTCCCAGATTCCTTTTTCCAAAGGATAAGCCTCAATGGAAGTGTATTCTACCGGGATTTGTGCCTTTTGCGCTTCCAGGGCTGTCAAGAAAGTGTTCAGGCCTGTCCCGAAGCCCATCTCCAGTACTCGGACAATGGGTATCTGTCCCTCTCGGTGCGCTTGGAATGCAAAATGTAACGAGGCTTGTATGTACACCGTAAGCGCTTCTTGTATGGCTCCGTGTGTGGAATGGTAGTGTTCGTTTTTATCGGGGATGAACAGCGTGTGGCTGCCGTCCTCGGTTTGCTGGAGTTGCAAATTCATTTTTTTGCACTATATTTGTCAAATTGTATTGCCTGTTACTTGCACACAAGGGCAGATTGTTCGGGTGGCGTTTTTCTTCATCCGGTAATGGACTGCCGTTGCGAAGATACTCTAAAATGCGGATGTGGCGTAATTGGTAGCCGTGCCAGACTTAGGATCTGGTGCCGAAAGGCGTAAGGGTTCGAGTCCCTTCATCCGCACTTCTTTTTTGTTTAACCTAAAAATACAACTACCATGAGACTGACAACGAGAATGAAGGGATGGGCAATCGCACTGATGGCTGCATTTCCTTTAGTGTTCATTTCTTGCAACAAAGAGAATGGGGATAATTCCGATTTCGAGCCTAGCGCTGCTCTGTTGCAGGTTTTCCAAGAAGATTTCCCCCAAGCTACCGATGTGCGGTGGGAAAAATACGATGTTTATGCAGTGGCTTCCTTCTCGATGCCGACCAAAGCCTCTGCTTCGGCCAGGACCGCATGGTATACCAATACGGCTACTCCGGAATTGGTGCAGGAGCAGCAGAATATGCCCGGTTTGGAATTTCTGCCAGAGGCCGTGCGGGCTGCATTTAACGCCAGTGTTTATAACGACCCGGAAATTTGGGTAGTAGACGAAGTGGAAGTCCATTTCCGTCATTACGATTATTCTGGAGTTCAGAACGAGGTACGTCGGATCTACAAGATAGAACTGGATGCGAGAGTGGCAGGGCGGCCCGATGTGGATTTGTTTTATGAGGAAGATGGAACCTTGCTCAACGAGAAGCTGGATTATGATGATCGCGACGACCATGGGCATTGGGATGATGACGATATGCCGCTGACCGGCAGCATCAGCCAGGCGTATGTGGATTTCTTGAATCAGAAGTATCCGGAATACCGGATTGAAGAATTGGAGAGGGAATATTCTCGTGAATACGGCCTGCTTGTCGTGGCTGAACTGGAATGGCGTGGGCATGGAGACGGGTTTGAAGCGGAGGAGCTGGAGGTGTATATGAAAGAGAATGCATCTTGGTTAGGCACATCGCAGGAGATCCATTATCGTGCGTTGCCGGAGGAAGTGCAGGCGGCCGTCGATCAGCGTTATCCTCGTAACCAGTGGGAGAGGGAGGACGATGCCGAAGCATGGGATACTCCGGATCAGCTGTTGTATTCCGTGGAACTTGAAAAGGACGGTCGGTATGAAACGGAAGTGACCGCGTTTTTCTCGGAAGACGGTACTCTTGTCAAGGAATACAAGAAATTTGATTAAGGGTGATTCGTTGCCGTAAAAGACGGTGTGACAAAAGACCCCCTGCCAGAGTTTTCCGGCAGGGGGTCTTTGCGTAGAAAGGTTTTCGTCCTTTCTCATTCCCTTCGTTGTTCCTGTTCGTAGGCTTTTGTTTCTTCTTTGGTCAGCGTTCGTTTCCCATTATAGCGTTCTTCCTCTTCGTTTTCATCGTAGGTGATGCTCACTTCCAGCAATCCGTTACTGTCATATTTGTACCAGGTCCCGATTCGTTTCCCCATTCGGTAGAACCCCTCTTCAACCAGCACTCCGTCTTCATTGAAATACTGGTGCTTTCCGTCTTCCAGTCCGCCCACATACCCCCCTTTGAAAGATAAGCGGGCGCGTTTCCCTTTGCTTGGCCAATATGATTTCCATACTCCGGTCCGTTCGCCTCCGGCGTAGGAACCTTCCGTTTTTTCTCCATTCAGATGGTATTCCCATTCTCCTTCTTCCAGTCCGTCCAGGTAGGAGCCCCGGGCCACGACCTTGCCTTCGGCATCGTATTCTATGAACGGGCCATCCAATTTCCCTCTGTAGTATTGTTGGTCTATGCGGATGGATCCGTCCGGATAGTACCAAGTCCAATGTCCGTCATGTTGCCCGTTGCGGAATGCCCCTTCTTGTTCCAATGTGCCATCCGGATAGAAATATTTCCACATTCCGGTCTTTTTCCCTTTATGGTACCGGCCGATGCAGCGGAGCTTTCCGTCAGGATAATATTCGACCCGATTGTCCTGTATGTTGCCCGAAGCATCCACTTCCCCGCTGCTGACCACTTCCCCGTCCTTGAATAAGATGCCTCGGATAATCTTGCCTGTGACGCTGTCGTATTGGTAGCAAAGGCCTTCAGGTTTCCCATTCCGGTACCCTACGCGGAATTTAGGCATCCCGTTGACGTAATATTCCGTGTGAACCGTCAGGCTCGCCAGTTCGGGAGCATCTTCCTGCAATGTGTCCATCAGGTATTTTTGCAGCAAAAGCAGGTTCCCCAAGCTGTCGTATAGTTTATAGTATCCGTTCTTCCGGTCATCCGAATACGTGCATTCCCAATGAGGCGACCCGTTTTCGAAAAAGTCTTTCCAAAGCCCTTGCTTGCGGCCTTGCTTGTCCCGTCGGTTGGCCTCTTCGTGAAAGACGAGCATTCCGTTATGGAAAAAGCGGAAAGAATAGGCTTCTCCGTATTCGTTGTATCTTTTGTCGAAACCGTTTTCGATGCCGTTGTCGAACCGGGTTGTGCGTAAAAGCCGGCCTGTTGTATCGACGACGGTCCGTATGCCTTGGAGGGTGTCGTTATGGTAATACTCTGAAACGACGCGATCCGGATAGAAATACCGGCTAAGTCCTTGCTTGCGGTTTTTATGATAAGTGATTTGAGAAGAAATATGGCTGTTTCCAAAGAATGTCCATACCCCTTCCAGCAACAGATCCTTTCTGGCACCTTGCGATACCAGTCGTCCATCGGGCGCATAGTTCTTCCATACGCCTTCCGGTTGCCCGTTTTTCCAATATCCTTCTGCCGAAACCTGTCCGTTGTCGTAGAAAAAGCGTTTGATTTCTGTTCCCTGCCATGCTGAATCTTCGGCTATGGGCAGATAGAACTGTGCCAAGCCTTTCTCTGCAGGAACAGGGGGAAGGGTGTCCGATGGGATAGTATGCGATAGGCATGCGTTTCCTGTGAGAACGGAGCAGAAGAACAGGAGTAGGGACAAGTGTTTCATAATCCTTAGCTCAGGCGAAGCATGGCCTCGATGGGTTTTCTGGCTTGTTCGATGGTTTCCGGGTCGAGGACAAGCTCCGGGCTTTCGTCTCGAAGGCAATTGTACAGTTTCTCTACCGTGTTCAGTTTCATGAAGGGACAGTCGTTGCATGCGCAAGTCTCATCGTTCGATGCCACGAAGAATTTTTTTTGCGGGCAGAGTTTCTGCATCTGGTGCAGGATGCCTGTTTCGGTGGCCACGATGTATTCTTGCGATGAATCCTGGACGATAAAGTTGAGCATTGCCGCTGTGGAACCTATGAAATCGGCTATTTCAAGGACGGCCGCGTTGCATTCGGGATGCGCAATGACTTTGGCGTGAGGTTTGGCGATTTTGAGTTTGAGGACTTTTTCGGCATTCAGGATGTCATGGATTTGGCAGCTGCCGGGCCATAGCTTCATGTTCCGCCCTGTCGTCCGGTTGATATACCCGCCCAGGTTCTTGTCCGGGACGAACAGGATTTTTTCCTCTTTGGGAAAGCTTTCCACGATTTTTAATGCATTGCCCGAAGTACAGATGATATCGGAAAGGCATTTTACTTTGGCGGAGCAATTCACATACGATATGATTTTGTGATCGGGAAAGTCCTGTTTCATCTTGGCCAATTCTTCAGCGTTGCAGGCATCGGCCAAAGAGCATCCTGCAGACATGTCCGGAAGCAGTACCTTTCTGTTCGGGTTCAGGATTTTGGCGGTTTCTGCCATGAAATGGACGCCGGCAAACACGATAATGTCGGCTTCGGTTTCCATGGCTTTTCTTGCCAAGGCCAAGCTGTCGCCGATAAAGTCGGCCAAATCTTGAATTTCAGGTATTTGGTAATAATGGGCCAGGATGACTGCGTTCTTCTCTTTTTTCAGTTTTGCGATTTCTACGGCAAAATCCATAATCTTCAATGGTTTAATGGTGTTGGAAGGGGACGGCCCGGTGGGGTGTCCGGTATGAAATCCGACTCCCGTACTGTTGAAAAATAGATAGCAAATATATCAAAAAAAACGTAGCTTTGCAAAATGAATGGAAAAGACCATCCTATGGGGTGGGCCGAGCCTTGGAATTTAAAACTAAAGAGATTATGCTTGCCAATCGTAGTCCGGTTTATGTCTTGACGGCCTTTTGCGCCTTGTTGTTGATGGCAAGTTCTTGTAAAATGTCCCGGGTTAAAGATTTGGAGGCTGAAAATGCCCGGCTTCAGAACGATATTGTCAGGTCCGATTCCGTTCAGATTCAATTCATGAATGCTTACGCTGAAATCGAGTCGAATCTTGATGAAATCAGATTGCGGGAGAAAATAATCAACGAGAGCAGTTTTGACACGGAAGCCAATTCGGATGTTCAGAAGCGTATCCTTGAAGCTATCGATGAAATAGGTGGATTAATGGCGAAGAACCGCCAGAGGCTGCAAGAGATGGAGAGCTTGCGGCGTCAACTGATGTCCGCCCGAAGCGCCAATAGGATTTTGAAAGCCAAGAATGAAACCCTCAAGCAGGGAGTGGATCCTGATGCGCAACTGAAGTTGATGGAAGTTTCGGAAGAGAATGCCCGCTTGATGGCCTTGAACCAGGCTCTGGAGAAGACCATTGCCCGTTTGAAGGAACAGCTGGCCGAAAGCGAAGCCCGGATTGAAGGCTTGCAGGAAGAGCTGTCGTTGATGGAGGATGCTTATATCGCATTGAGAGGGGTTAATGATTCTTTGTTGCGGAACGAAATTTTCTATTTGAACCAGATCCAATCAAAAGACAGTTGTATTTTTGCATTGAAGGCGTGGCTGGAAGGGAATCATGAGGCCTATTATATTGTAGGGACAGGCAAGGAGCTCAAACGCAAAGAGATCCTTGTCGAGGATGGAATCAATTCCCATCTGCGTTTGCGGGACTTTACGGAGGTGCGGGATTATATGGATTTGACATCGATTGAAACCAAATCCTCGAAAGCGGAACTTCTTAGCGAGCATCCGGACGGCAGCTATGCGATTAATGACAAGGACAAGAGGAATCTGAAAATCGAGATTGTGGATCCTCTGTCTTTCTGGAGCGGCAGCCGGGTTTGTGTGATAAGGGTGAAATAACAGGGAAATATAAACATATAAAACATAAGAAATGGATTTTAGTCTCACAAAACAAGAAACACTTTTCTTGCAGATGATCAGAGAGTTTGCGGAAAAGGAAGTGAAGCCGTTGGCAGCCGAAGTAGACGAGCAGGAAAGATTTCCTGAAGAAACGGTAGCCAAGATGGCCAAGTTGGGAATCATGGGTATCCCCATTCCTGTAGAATATGGCGGAGCCGGTTCCACCAACCAGATGTACACGATGGCCGTGGAAGAACTTTCCCGCGTTTGCGCCACTACCGGGGTTATCGTTTCGGCTCATACTTCCTTGTGCTGCGCTCCTATTCTGGAACATGGCACGGAAGAACAGAAGCAGAAGTATCTTCCCAAGCTGGCTTCGGGCGAATGGATCGGGGCTTTCGGCCTTACCGAACCCAATGCCGGTACCGATGCGGCCTCCCAGCAGACGATGGCCGAAGAAGACGGCGACAGCTATATCTTGAATGGTACTAAAATCTTTATCACCAACGCGGCTTACGCCGATGTTTTCATCGTGGCCGCGATGACCGATAAGTCCCAGGGCGTGAAAGGCATTACCACCTTTATCGTGGAAAAGGGAATGCCCGGTTTCAGCATTGGCAAGAAGGAATTGAAGATGGGTATCCGCGGTTCGGCTACCAGCGAATTGATTTTTGAAAACGTCCGGGTTCCGAAGGAAAACATCTTGGGCAAGCTGGGCGGCGGTTTCGCCATCGCGATGAAGACGCTCGACGGCGGTCGTATCGGTATCGCTTCCCAGGCTCTTGGTATCGCCCAAGGAGCTATGGACGAAACGGTTAAATACACCAAGGAACGCAAGCAGTTCGGCAAGCCTATCGCCAAGTTCCAGAACACCCAGTTCCAGATGGCCGACTTGGAAACCAAGGTTCAGGCTGCCCGTCTGTTGGTTCGCAGCGCGGCCTACAAGAAGGACATGAAGCTGCCGTATTCGGCCGATGCCGCTATGGCCAAGCTGTTTGCCGCCGAAACCGCGATGGAAGTGACCACGAAAGCCGTTCAGTTCCACGGTGGTTACGGTTACACCCGTGAATATCCCGTAGAACGCATGATGCGCGATGCCAAGATTACCGAAATCTACGAAGGCACATCCGAAGTACAGCGCATGGTTATTGCCGGTAAGTTGTTTAAATAGGAAGCTTGCAGGATTGCCGGTGTTTTCCGCTGGCAAGCTGTTGAGCAGAGGATGCTGTCCCGGGTCCGCTCGGCAGGATCTCCAAACCATTAAAAAGAAGTAAAGATGAATATAGTAGTTTGTATTAAACAAGTGCCGGATACAACCGAAATCAAGCTCGATCCGGTAAAGGGAACCCTTATCAGGGACAGTGTTCCCAGTATCATGAATCCCGATGACAAAGGGGGCTTGGAATTTGCCCTCCAGCTGAAGGATAAATACGGTGCCCATGTGACGGTTATCACGATGGGTCCTCCGCAAGCCGACGCCATTCTGCGCGAAGCTTTCGCGATGGGAGCTGACCGTGCCATCCTGTTGACCGACCGCAAGTTTGCCGGGGCTGATACTTTGGCTACCAGCCATGCCTTGTCGGCTGCTTTGCGCAAGATTCCGTATGATTTGATTATCACCGGCCGTCAGGCTATCGATGGGGATACCGCCCAGGTAGGTCCTGAAACCGCCGAATTGCTCGACCTGCCGCAGGTAAGCTATGTGGAAGGCGTTGAATACGATGGCCAGAAGACTTTGGAAGTCCGCAAGCAGACCGAAGAAGGCTACCAGATCTGGGAAGTGCAGCTGCCCTGCCTTCTGACGGTTCTGGCATCGGCCAACAAGGCTCGTTACATGTCGGTACGCGGTATTGTGACCGCTTTCGACCGTGAAGTGGAAATCTGGTCTGCCGATGACGTGCAGGCGGATCCCGCCACGCTGGGTTTGAACGGCTCACCTACCCGTGTCAAGAAATCCTTTACCAAGGGTGCCAAGTCGGCTGGCAAGGTGTTCGAAGTGGATGCCAACGAAGCGGCCGACCTGATTATCTCGAAACTCAAAGAAAAATATATCATCTAATCGCGCCCCCCTGTCTGCGGTTCTGACGGATGGCAGGCAGAAAAGAGTTTCCGGACAGCCAGGACGGATGCTGGGAACTCAAGAGGTACAAACAATTAAAGAAGTTAAAAATGGATATTTCAGCTTATAAAAATGTATTTGTCTTTGCCGAACAAAGGGAAGGCAAAGTTCAAAGTGTAGCCTTTGAATTGCTGGGGAAAGCGCGCGATTTGGCCGATGCTTTGGGTCAGGAAGTATGTGCCATCCTGCTGGGTCACAATATTGCCGGCGAAGCCAAGGAATTGATTGCCTACGGGGCTGACCGGGTTTTGATTGTGGATGACAAGGATTTGGAACTTTACACCACCGAACCTTATGCTCAGGCTATCGTTTCGATTGTGGAGCAGAAGAAGCCGGGTATCATCCTGTTGGGTGCCACTACGATTGGCCGTGACCTCGGTCCTCGTGTATCGGCCCGTCTGAATACCGGTTTGACGGCCGACTGCACCAGCTTGGACATCGATCCGGAAAGCCAGCACCTTCTGATGACTCGTCCGGCTTTCGGCGGGAACCTGATGGCCACGATTATGTGTACCGAGCATCGTCCGCAGATGAGCACCGTTCGTCCGGGCGTGATGATGACCAAGCCCAAGGACGAAAGCCGCAAGGGCGAAGTGGAAAACATCACGGTTAATTTTGACCGCTCCAAGTTCCGCGTAAAGGTGAAAGAAGTGGTCAAGGAACAGAAGAACCTGGTGGATATCACTAAGGCCCGTGTACTGGTTTCCGGCGGACGTGGCGTTGGATGCAAGGAAGGTTTTGCCGAATTGCAGAAACTGGCTGAATGCTTGGGCGGGGAAGTTTCTTCTTCCCGTGCCATGGTCGATGCCGGTGTGATGGAACACAGCCGTCAGGTTGGCCAGACAGGTAAGACCGTGCGTCCGGATATCTACTTCGCATTCGGTATTTCCGGTGCTATCCAGCACTTGGCCGGTATGGAAGGCTCCGATTTCATCGTGGCTGTCAATAAAGACAAGTATGCCCCGATTTTCGAGGTGGCCGACTTGGGTATCGTATGCGATTTGAAGAAAGTGGTTCCGGCTTTGGTTGAAAAACTGAAGAAGGAAGCTGCTGCAAAGAAGGCATAAGGCAATTTTTTTCATGGCGAGATTGCAGAGATGCAATCCTCACGGCGGTTCCGACGGGGGTCGGGACCGCTTTTTTTTATTTTTGGACGTGGGGGAACGGTTCTCGGGTTTATAGTGTATGGCTGTTTAACACTTTCTTTATCAGTTTTTTATATCTATGTGCCGTATTGGAATAGCTATTGGTATCGGGCTTGCCGTAGTCGGGGGATTGTTTTTTTCGGTTCCGCTTGTTGGAAACTTTATAATATTACGGTGCTTGAAAAGTTTATGAAACTTAATAGAAATGTCATGAAAAGAATGAATGTTGCTTTGTTTCGGTCCTTGCTAGGACTGGCGTTGTCTTTAGGCATCGTAACAGCGCTTGAGGCGCAATCCGTTTCCACAGAGGTCCAGAAGAAGGCGGTACTGCTTGAAGAGTATACCGGTGTCGGTTGTGGCAATTGTCCTGATGGGGCAGCCATGGCAGCCACGATTAAGCAGGCAGGAGGGGATAGGTTTTATATTATTTCCATTCATGAGGGCCATTATGCGGAAACGGAACCGGACTATCGTACTGAATGGGGCGCGGCTTTGCTGGAGCAGGCAGGGGATATAGGTTTCCCCCAAGGCTCTCTTGACAGGGTTCAGTATGAAGGTTCCACGATGAATGCCAACCGGGGTTCGTGGACCAAGCGGGCCAAAGCCTTGATGCAGGAGGAGGCGGAAGTCAATCTCCACATGGAAGCATCGGTGGATGCCCAAAGCCGCGAAATGAATATAAAAGTGGAGTATTGTTACCCGGAAACTTTTGCCGATGAATTCCATTTATTGAATATAGCTTTGCTGCAGAACCATGTTATCGGTCGTCAGAATGGGGCGGGGGATAGCTATTCTCATGAGCACATGCTCCGGGATTTGATTACCGGCCAATGGGGAGATACATTGTCGGCATTGCAACCGGGCCAGGTGTACGTCAAAGAGTATACGTATGCTGTTCCTGAAAAAGTAGGGGAAATCGAAGTGGATATCCGCAATATCGAATTGGTGGCTTTTGTGACACGGACCACGGCCGACGTGTTGAATACAACGGGAGCGAAACCGCGTATTGACAATTTGGATGAGCCTATGGCCTTGTCTGCATCGGCCGTCGATTTGGGAGCGGCCCGCTATGCCGGCAAGAATTTTCCCGCCCGTATCAGGAATTTGTGCAATGACACGTTGAAAAGAGTGGAATATGCAGCCGAAATCAATGGTCAGGTTCAGAATGGCCAGCTGGATGTCGTAATTCCTCCTTATCAGGAACTAATGGTTGAATTTACGGTGGACGATTATGAACCCTTGGCTTCGAACGAAGTTTCCGTTACGGTGGTTTCTGCCAATGGGGAAAGCCTTTCGTTGCCTGAGCTTCAATACAAGTTTACGGGGCCTATGCCTATATCTTCCGATATTCTGTATGTTGAGTGGGAGACGGACGATTGCCCGGATGAGGTTGCTTTCACTGTGAAGGATCGGAATGGCCGTGCCGTGTATGCGCAGGGGCCTTTCGAAGCCGGTTCAGGGAAGCAGGTGCTGAAAGATACGGTGGTTTTGGAAAGCGATGGGATTTATTCGTTGGAATTTAGCGATAGCTGGTTGGATGGCTGGTTGGAAGGCGATAAAGGCTCGTTTAAAGTCAAGACGGCCGATGGCAAGCTTTTGGGGCAGAACTATTCTGTGCGAGGTGCCGGAGAAACTATTTTCGTGGATTTGGTCAAGTCGACAAATAGCGAAACAGATAGGATGGAAAGCGAACTGAAAATCTTGCCGGTGGAAGGAGGACTTCGGATTTTGAATCCGGATTTGTCAATCATAAGGCGGGTTCAGGTTTTTGATATGCGGGGGGCTCTTTTGTTCGATAAGGTTATGGATGTCCGGGATGATGTGTTTGTGCCGTTTACGGTGAAGACCGTTCAAATAGGAGTGGTCAAAGTATTTACAGACAAGGGCATTTCGGTGACGAAAGCGATGCTGTATTGAAATTGGGTGGCAGTTTGGGGGAATTTTGAAAGAGGATGGGCTTGCTGCCCCTAATTCGAGCGAGCACGAAAGGAAAGGAAGATTTTCTGGGAAACAGAGAGTCTTCCTTTTTGCATTCCAGACAGTTGCTGTTTCCGGCATTATGATATCCGCGACTTGTAACGAAACTTTGCTTACCTTTGCTTGTTTTGCGCAAGAGGAGTTTCCTAAGATGATTCATAGATTGTCGGCAAAGATGTTATATCGTATATTTTTGATTTTTATTGTGCTCCTGTTCTCGTGGACCGGTTTTTCTTCCGCACAGGAGAAGGGGCTTTCTGATATGCGGAATCGTCTTGTCCAGGATGTGGATATTTATATGCGGATAGATTCTGTTTTTGTTTCTGATGATTTGGATTCTGCATGGATGGGTTACAAGAACGGAAACGAGTCTGATTCGATTTTATTCAGCGTGGTGCATTCTTTGGGAGAGCGTTTGGTACTCCGAGGGCAGCATGTGGCAGTGGCCAGCCTTTTTGGTACGGCGGAAACCTATTTCTCCGAGATAGAGGGCGATGAGAAGTATTCGTATCTGATGAGGTTGAAGACAGCCATGGGGGCTATTTACGAAGAGATGGGATTGTGGAACCGTGCCATGGATTTGTATTTTGATGTTTTGGGGCTGCGTGAGATATCCCACAGAGAGGATAGCTACGGGGGGGCGCTGAATAATATAGGTAATGTCTATTTCAAGCAAGGATTTTACGATAAAGCAAAATTCTACTACGATTCGGCTATCGCTTTCAATACGGCAGCGGGATATAAGAGTGAATTGGTGAACAATTACAACAATCTGGCAGGTCTGTATTATGCGGCAGGTGATTATGAAAAGACACTGGATGCCTTGAATTCGGCTTTGATGAGGATAGATCGTAAGATGGAGCCGGACTTGTATTATTTGGTTTGGCAGAATATGGCGGTGGTCTATAATGAAGAGGGGAAGAATGAACTCGCGGAAGAGTTGATTCGAGATGTGATTGATTATCAAAAGGAAGTTGGACGTAATTTTGATAAAATACAATCGCTTCTCTTGCTGACGGACATCATACATCGAAAAAAACTGGATTCGGCATGCATGATAGCATCAGCGGCTGTTCAGCAGGCGCATTGCTTTCAGAATCGGGCGCTTGAGGTGAAGGCTTTGAATGCTTTATGTCGGTACGAGGATTTGCGGGGCGATTACGAGTCGGCTTACAAGCATATGGTCCGGGCTGTTCGGCTTCAGGATTCCTTGGAGACCTTGGATAACCGGATGAAGATTGCCAGCATAGAAGCTACATACCAGATAGAGCAGGAAAGTCAGGCCAAGGATCTGGCATTGCAGAAGATGCAGATAGAACGTCTGCAGAGCCAGAAGCAGGAAGTGGTGTTGATTGCTCTTTCGTTCTGTTTGGTGATTGCATTGGGGGTGATGTATTACCGTTACCGTTTGCAGAAGAAACTGAAGCGGGAAACGGAGGAGCTTTCTATGCAGAAGCAGGCTTTATTCGAGAAGGAGAAAGAGATGGCCGATCAGCGGGAGAAGGAGCTGAGAGATTCCTTGGAACTGAAAAACAAAGAGCTGACATCTAAGGTATTGCATTTGGTCCGGAATAATGAATTCATAGTGGATATCAACCGTGAACTCCAGCAGTTGCTGTTGGAACTCAATCCGAAGGATACCGCCAAGAAGGAGCATATCCGGGAGATGTTGGTCAAGTTGCGTGCTCAAGGGAACGAAGGAACCTATGAAGAGTTCAAGTATTATTTTGAGCAGGTTCACCAGTCTTTTTATGAAAATCTGCAAAAGGCTTATCCTTCATTGACTTATAAAGATATTCGTCTATGTTCTTTTTTGAAACTTGGGTTGTCGTCCAAAGAGATTGCATCCATCACGTTCAAAGAGGTGCGTAGCGTGGAATCGGCCAGGAACCGCTTACGGAAGAAGATGGAGTTGGAGGCCGATGTCAATTTGATAGATTTCTTTGCCAAATTTTAGTCGGGAGAAGAAAGATTGCATGGTTGTTCGCTGGACGGGGCTACGTTTTTTGCTTCAGTTCAGGGTGTTTCCTTTGTATTGGATTGACTTGTTAATTTTCTGATTTCCTTTCTTTTTCGTTTCTGTGCGGTAGTAAAATATGCCATCGTTTTTTTATTGGCGTAGTCGGTTTGCATTCTTCAGCCCTTGCTTTTTCTGAAAACTTTCTATCATTACGTTGGTTTTGGTTCGATGAGACATCGAAATTGTTTCATGGTTGCCGTTTTCCCGGATTTAGGAACATAGGGTTCCTTTGGAGGATGGCAAGTTGGTTTTGGTTGTTGCAAGAAAGAATGGAATCCGGTTTAGTGCCGGTTGGTGTCGCCGGATTTCATCTTGCTTGCAGGGAATAGAAGCTGGTTGAAGTTGATACATTATATAGGATAGAATGAAGAGTATGTGGTTTTTTGAAAAGAGGGTGTGGCTAAGTGGATTTGCAGGATTGTTTGTGGCTTATATGTGTTGTCTGCAAGGATGCGCCGAGAAAACGACCAAGCAAGAATCCCCCTGCCGGGCGAGCAGGGTGGTTTCTCCCTCGGGGGAAGAGGGGGCGGCGGAGCCTCTCCCTGCCTCTCCGGCCGGCAGCGAACCCTTCCCGGTGAATCCGCCCTCCATGCTGCCTCCCCACAATGCCTGGGGCGGTTCCAATGCCGGCCTGGACATGGAGGCCTTCGGACCGAGCGGCACGGTGGTCTTCCGCAACCACGCCTTCCCTCTTGGCGATACTCCGAAGGAAGAGGCGAAAGCACCGCCCGCCGGACGCTGACAGCAGGACGGGCATTCGACCGGGAAGCCCCTGCCGATGGCCGCTCCCGAACGGCGCGAAACAAAACAGGTTAAACCCATCATAAAATCAGAATTAACGGAACAGTAAAACCATTAAAACACAAGCTTATGAAACGAGTGATTTTATTTTTCGCCCTGGCCCTCTCCGGCCTCGGCCTCGCCAACGCCCAGTGGTCAAGCGACCCGGCGGAAAACAAACAATTATTAGAAGAAAGCTATTGGTCAACCGAATTCGCCATGCGTTCGGATGGCAGTTTCTTCATTTTAAGTGTCAACCCACTGGAAGACATAAATCATGTGACTCCTATTCTGTTCTATTTCGATAAGGACGGGAACAAAGTCTGGGACGAACCCATAATATTTGACATTGATAGCACGTTGACTTGGATTAAGACCAATACCCAGTTGATGGTGGACAACGAAGGAAACGCCATTGTAGTGGCGCAAGACCTTTGTGGATATCAGATTGAAAAATACACGGCATGGAAAGTAAATCCCCAAGGCGAACACATGTGGTCGGAAGATGGGGTGAACCTGCATGGCGAAACCGGTATGCCCGATGCAGATGTAAATGCTGCTTTGAAAATGACTCAGATGCCCGATGGTAGCTACATCTTTGCCTGGATGGGAGACGGCATCATGCTCCAGAAGGTCAGCAGTGATGGCCAGTTGCTTTGGGGTAAAGGAAAGAACATAGGCAGCGGTGCTTATCCTTACGTGTTCGATGCTGGAGATGGCGACATTATGGTCATCTATCAGACAGGAGGTTTGGAAGCCCGCCGTTTGGATTTTGAAGGGAACGATGTATGGCCGGAACCGGTTTCTGTCTTCAGCGGGGAATTGAATTCCCAGATTCCCGCATGGACTTATTTGAAATTTACCCCGACAAGCGATGGAGTCATTGCTGGATACTATGGATTCGAAGGGACTAGTGCACATTATTCGATGATTTCCTATATCAAATTTGATGGGACGCATGCCTTTCCCGAAGCCGATGAAGGCTTAAGATTAGGCTATAGCGACAATTTCGGATTTTCTCCCGCCGTGGCAGTGGATGAAGAAAACCAAGCCATTTATGCAGTATGGCAGGAATATCCAGGTGCTCAATCCATTCAACGTATGGTTTGCCAAAAAATCAGCATGGATGGTGAACTGCTTTGGGATTCGGAAGGGTTTGAATTGATGCCGATGGAATCCAGGCCGGTTTCCTATCAAACGGTTTCCATCGGCCCCAAGGGAGCTATCCTGTTTGGAGTAATGGAACAATATGATATCGACAACAATGGTCTAGGAGCCAATGACCCGATTAATGTGCATGCATTCTTGATGAATGGCAATGGTGAGTTTGTATGGGATGATACCAGCAAGATAGTATGCAACGTGCCTAGCGTGAAATATGACTTGACTTGTCTGCCCTATGCCAACGATCAATGGATATTCCTCTGGGAAGATTGCCGTGTAGATGGAGGCGTGGACGGAGGACATATTTTTGGTCAAAATATCCGTTTGGATGGTAGCATGGGCACAGAAACTGCGAATGAGAGGGTATCGCAAATTTCACAGAACTTGACCATAACCCCTAACCCTGTAGAAGAGTATGCCCGGATTCAATACGATTACAATGGGAATACGACCCAAGGTGCTCAAATCAGCCTAGTTAATTTGAATGGTGCGACTGTTGCTACAATCTACCGTGGCAATGTCGTACCAGGTCGGAACATTATCGAGTGGTCCCGTCCTTCTGGTTTGGCATCCGGCATGTACATTATCCGGGTTCAGATAGGACAAGAGATGGTTTTGGGAAAAATAATATTACGGTAAACCACGTTCCTTGCCTCCTTCGAGAGATAACGGCATTTGACATAATGTAACCTTTCGCAAGGAGGCATGTTTTATAGAATCAATAAACAATCAAGAGTATGAAAAAGATTTTAACCGGCTTGTTTTTGTGCGCGGCATTCATCGGATGGATTTCGGCACAACAAGTGGAATTTTATGATTTCACTTCAGAAATCACAGGAAGCTATACCTCCTTGGAAGGAGGTACGGTAATCGGACTCTCCAGCCAGGTAAAAGGTGAACGTTTCGGGCAATTGCTGTTCAATGAAACCGACACCTTAAGTCTCCCGGAAGAGGCTGGTTCAGACAATCCTGCTCATGTAGAAGGAATTCCCTTGGGTTTCGATTTTAAATTCGGGGGGCGTATTTACGATAAATTCATCGTGTCTGGTCAGGGATATCTGTTATTCGGAGAGCGCGGAATGGAAAACATTACCGTTGCCGGAAACAATTATCAACTGACTAGAGGGGTTGGTCCCAATGCAGGCATCGCCATTGGATCGGATGTCTTTGGAGCAGAACATGTGTCTTTTAAAGTAGAAGGAAGCAGTCCCAACAGGATTCTTGTCGTTGAGTTTGCCGGCATCGCCTATTTGCAGGAAAATCCAAGTTCGACATTCAATTATCAGATTCGGTTGTTTGAAAACGATGCTCATGTCGAATTCCTCTTTGATGAGTTTACGGTTCCTGAAGATATGTTTCAAATGTTTCTCGGCTTGAAGGATCCTTCTGGCTCAACACATTATCGAACACCCGACGATGGCAGTTGGACAAACACTTCGCTATCCAGCAATGGAGCAACATGGTGCGGGGGAAGTTCTTTCGAAAAAGGAACGAGGTTCATTTTTCGTCTTCCCGGTGAGTGCGAAACTCCGACGGAAAGCATAGAAAGGCTTGCACTGGAATCCCAATCGGATGCCGTAAACATTGATGTCTATGCCGATACTACCGGGTACGCAGAAGGTTATCTGATACTCGGATCGACCGAACCGATAGAAGGCTCCTTGGACGGAATGGAATACGCGGAAGGCGAAGAAGTGCTAGGTGCTACTGTTGTTGCAGTGGGGCCGTTAACAGACTTTGACAGGCCAAATGCTTATAATCCAAGTACGAGAGAGCATTTCATTGTACAACATGAGGGGCTTACTCCGAATACGACATATTATTATGCGGCATATTTGTACAATTTCCAATGTTCCAATGCTAAGTACACCGAAGCGGTGACTGCACAAATCAAAACCCGACCCAATGCGCCGGATTCTTTGGCCATCCTTTCCTTGGGTGTTAATGAAGCTGAATTTTATACAACGGCTCATGCAGACGGTAGTGACATCCTTATTGCTGCAACCACGGTTCAGGCCGAGTATAACTACAACCGGATGTATATCGGCAACTTTGGTCTTTTCCCCGATGATGTTGAAGTGGGCGATACCGTTTGGCATGCAGAAAATTACGCAGGGGAAACGTTGCACCATCCGGCCATTGTCCTATATGAAGGAGCTGCTGGGGCAAGTATCAAAATTCCTGTAAATTTGGAAGATAACACCATTTATTATTTCGGTGCATTCACCAAAGGGGAAGATGGTCGGTATTCTTCCGCTTTTGCTCCGGCTTACGGGATTACGCCCGCGCAGATTCCGTTCGTGGATCATTTTGAAAACATGTCAGGGGCAGAAGATAACCCGTTCGTGGGCTGGGATGGAACGCAAGGATTTGAATTGTCCTTGTCCGGCAGATGGCCGAACATCGATGACGGTTCTGCTTCGGCCTCGTTCGAAGCCAACGAGGAGGGCGCACACCAGGAGGCGTTTCTGACGTTGCCGCCGATGGACTTCCCGACGGACTCGAACGTGCTGTTCCATGTCAGCTACTCTCTAGACCCTTGGGACATGGAGTTGGCCGAGGGCGACTCGGTCGTCTTCGAAGTGAGTGTGGACGGGGGCAAGACCTTCGAAAAGATCCGTGCAGTGCATTACCAGACGGCCAAGCCCTATCCTAGCGACATCATCGTTTCCGGCCATCCGGGCGCCGAGCAGGCCATCCTGCGGGTACGCGCCGTTTCCTATAACCCGGAAGCCTGGACCCTGACGGTCAACAGCGTGGAAGTGAGCGGCATCGCCTTCTGCGATGTGCCCTCCAGCCTGCGGGGCGACAGCTACAACGTGGTAGGCGGCAATGTCCGCGTCACTTGGAGCCCGTCCCTGAACGAGGAAAGCGAATGGAACCTCTGCCTGGCCCGTCCCGACGGGGAAGGCGGCTACGGGGAATGGAGCCAGCCGGAAGTGGTGCAGGGCAATTCGGAATATTGGGTATCTGGCCTGGCGGACAACCAGACGTACAAGGTGCGGGTGCGCGCCGTCTGCGGCCCGGGCAACAACAGCCAATGGGTGGAAGCTGAGATCCTTTCCGGCCGTGTGCCGACCTTCGCCGAAGACTTTAACAACTTGGCCCTTTACGGTTCGAGCTATTACGACCCGTACGAACTGCCGTCCTACTGGAGCTGCAAGGCCAATTTCTGGAACGGAGCGTCCGACATCGAGGACACCTTGTCCTACAGCCCTTATTCCTCCGACGTGGAAGCCTTCGACTGGAAGACCGCGGAAACGCCCGAGCCGGGAAACTCGAACGCGGCCATCGCCTACCATTTCAACAACTTGGAGTACGGCGTGGAGATGCTGGTGAGCCCGACGATTGAACTCATCCCGGAAGACGGTTCCGTCCTGAGCTTCGATGTCGCTTACGGGAACATCGACGAACAAGGTGCTTACCAGGCTTTGACCGAGGCCCAGCCGGGACACCGCATGGAACTGTGGGTGTCTGTGGACAGCGGCCGCACCTTCATCACCACCCAGCCCCTGAAGGTATGGGATTCCCTCCAGCTGCTTTCCCTGCAAGGGAATGAACCTGTCAGCATCGACCTGGACGGCTATGAGGGAGGCGTGGCCTTCGCCTTGGCCTTCTTCGGTAATTCGGGCGGGGAACCCAACCCCATCCTCTGGATCGATAACTTCGGCGTGGCCAACAGTTGCCCGGTGGCCCGCGCCCTGGAGGTGGATTTGAATACCTTGTCTGCGGAAAGCGCCGCCATCCGCTGGGTGGCCGACAAGACCGTGGACGAATGGATTGTCAAGTTGGAATCTCCGACCGCCACGACCCTCTACACGACCGCTGACGATGAATACACCTTCAGCGGCTTGACGGAAGAGACCGCTTACATGGCTTCGGTAGGCCACCTCTGCGGCACGGACACCTCGGCCTGGGCCTCGGTGGAGTTCACGACCCCCGGGGCCGAATGCGAACCGATTAGCAACCTGGCCGTATCGAACGTGACGCGCAACGCGGCCACATTGGCCTGGAACGGGGAAGCCAGCAGCTACCGCATCCGCATCAAGCCCGTGGAGAGGACCGAATGGGCCTACTATACGACCGAGGCCTTGACCTACATCTTCAGCAACCTCGAACTGGAGACCGAGTACGAGGGCGGCGTGCAGTCCCGTTGCAGCCAGGCGGCCAGCGACACCAGCGAATGGGTGTCGTTCGAGAACTTCACCACTTTGGGCATCACCTGCTTCGCCCCGACCGATTTCTTCTTCGATTCGGCTAGCCACAACAGCGCTTCCTTCCACTGGACTGGAACTTCCGACAAGTACCAGATTGAATGGAACGTGCGTTATGGCGATGAAAAGGGACGAATGGTGTTTGAAGGCACATCCGGCACGATTGCCGGCTTGTCGGCGGCAACAAGCTACGAGGCCAAGGTGAGAGGTATCTGCTCGGCCGGCGACACCAGCGACTGGAGCGAGGTCCGCGTGTTCACCACCGCGGAGGCTCCCGGCTGTCCGGTGCCGACCGACCTGAGGGTGGAATCCGTCACTGAGAACTCGGCCACCTTGCTGTGGTCCGTCGAGGGCGAAGTGGAAGTGGCCGGCTTCATCCTCCGCCACCGGGCTTCGAACGTGCAGGCTTGGGACAGCGTCCAGGATATCGCGGACATGTCCTACGAATTGACTGGGCTTGAACCGAAGACGGCTTATGTATGGTCGGTACTGTCGGCCTGCGCCGACGGACGTTACAGCGGCTGGGGCACCCAGACCCGCTTCGAGACCGAAGCCGGGTCGGCCACCGAAAGCCTGGATGAAAGCGGCCTGTTCCTGACCGCCTGCCGCCACCAGATCCATGTGATGAACCCTTCGGCCTTGCCAATCGAGCGGGTACGGGTTTACAATCTCTCCGGCGCGATGGCGGAAGACTACGTGATCCGCAGCAACGAGAACGTGATCCTCACCACGGCGTTCTCTACCCAGGTGGCAGTCGTCGAGGTCCTCACGCCTGACAACAAAGCCTACCGCTTCAAAGTGATGCTGCCGTAAAGATCTTTTTTCGGAATAGCTTATAAAAATCGGCCGCATGGCAATAACTGCCATGCGGCCGATTGGGTATCTGGCAGGCATCA
>JADIMZ010000157.1 GCA_017694335.1 Candidatus Pullibacteroides excrementavium | reverse complement strand
TTCTATGGTCGGGGGAATGCCGACACCCTCGTAGATATTGCCCTCGATGTCTTTGAGCATGGTCATGGTCGTGTAGGCTTCAATCACATTGTTCCTGAAGTAACCATCGTAATAGAGAGGGAAAGCTTCGTTCGAAGCCGAGAGGCTGCCGTGTCCGCCCCAGGTTCGTTCGCCGACGAAGCATCCTTTGGGCAAGCTAAGGATAGCCATCGTGGTCATTTCGGCCATGCTGACCGAATACATATCGGCCAAGGCGACAATGGGAATGTCCAATTTCCGTTTCTGCTCCATGACAGGCAGGGTTTCCGGAAACCAGGGCGTGTAGTCCAAACGGCCCAAGCCTTGCTTCTTGCGGTTGTAGCAGATGGTGTGGTTTTCTTCGGCGAATTTGCCCAGTACCAGTGGCAGATCGGCCAAATATCCGCCGCCGTTGTTCCTCACGTCTATGATAACGCCTTTCAGGTCGGGATAGGTATCGATAAAGTTGTGGTATTGGGTGATGATATAGTCTATCGGGTCGCCGGTTTGATAGTGTTCGGTCAGCATGAAGGAGGTCAGCTGGAAGTAGAGGATGTTTCCATCGATGATGCCGGTTCCCGCGCCCATGTCGTCCGTGCTCCGATAGGCGAAGTCGGATATCCGGCCTTGGTTGTGCAGTTGGGTCATTGCATTGAGCCATAAGGTTGGGAAGTCGTTCGAATAGTGGAAGTCTTCCCGTTGGAGTATCCTGTCGGAGGCCGGGTATGTCCAATAGACCGTGTCGGGGAGTGTGAAAGTGATGGCAAGGTGTCCATCAATCAGATTGGCCGACATCTCTTTGATCATTTCGAATGCATGGTTGTTGATGGCTTTGTTGGAGAACCCGCTATCGGCCAAGGCATCGAACTTCGGCTTGTACTGTTTGTACACGGCATCCCAGTCGGTGGGGTCGATGGACCAGAAGACATAGTTGTGGTTCATGCCGGACCAATAGGATTCGAAAGCTTGCGCCCAATTGGTTATGTTTTCGGTTCTCGGATCGATGATATAAGGGGTTTCTTTGCGGCATCCGGAGGCGATGAAAAGGATGGCGAGAAGAAGGAATGCTTTGTTTTTCATTGTCTTGGAACTTTGTATTGTTTGTGAGGGATTTTGCGAATCTGGCCGCGCTTGCCGTTTGGGACCGCGGCTGCTGGAAATTATTCGGGTTGGGCGCGGTTTGGGTTCAGGCTGAAAGCGACTCCGGCTTGGATCAGGAAGCTGTTGAGGTAGCGGGGCGCCTGGTCGGTCATGTAGTTTTTCTGCATATCGGAAAGGCTGTAACAGTACCGGCCTTCGAGCTGGACGGCGATGAGCGATGTGATTTTGTACTCGATGCCGATGCCGAGCAGCAGCCCGCCTTCAAAGCGGTTGTCCCGTCTCGTATCGAATCCGTAAGCCTCATCGTAGGGGTAGTAGATGTTGCCCGTCCCAGCCCCTTGGTTAGTGCCGAACTGGGTGAACTCAATCCCTTGGCGCCGGGAAGCCAGCCAGCCGCCGACATAGCCGCCGGCATCCAGGAATCCCCGTACTTTCTTGCCGCCGAAGGAGAAGCGGGCATAGACCGGTACGGAGAGGTAGTGGTTGGTCCTGTTTTCGTAAAAGCCGTAGTAGGGGGAACGTTCCAATCGGTAGTTCTTTTGGTTATAGGACAGTTCGGCTTGCAGGGCGAACCAGTCGAAGAACTGGTATTGCACGGGGATGCCTATCGCGAAGCCGCTGCGGCCAACATAGTTCCAGTCGTAGAAATACCGGGTCTTGGTACTCAGGGTGCTGTAGGTATAGCCGCCTTTTATCCCGATGCTCCATTGGGCGGAGGCGGGGAGAAGGCTGGCTAAGGATAGAAGGAGAAGGATCGATGCTTTTTTCATTTTTTAGAGGATTCGGTGGTCAAAGTCTTTTCGGCAGGTGTAAATGAACCTGTTATTCGTTCAGTTTGGCTTCCTTTTTGGGAAGAGGGTACTTTGCCTTGAGTTCAATTATTGCGTTTCTCGCGTTGAGTGTAGGTGCTTTATTTGTTGTGAACCAATTGTTTGTTTGTATTTTTTGTGGGTTTGTTTTGCAACGTCATGGTTCGTGCAGGGAGTGCGTGCGGTGTCGGTCTGCCGGGGTTCATTATGTGGTATAATATTGATAGTCTTGGGCGGCAGCATCTTGTGTTACACTTCGTATGATAATAGTTTACATCGGGCGGAGGCTGGCAAGCAGGCGGTTGTATTCGCTGACAAGCTCTTCCATGACGGTCTTGACCGGCAGTATGCTCTTGAACTGGGAGACATTCTGGCCTATTTCTAGTTCCCCGTTTTCCAAATCGCCTTCAAAGATGCCTTTCTTGGCGCGTCCCCGGCCTAAGAGGGCCGCGATTTCTTCCTTGCCGGCACCCCGGTCTTCGGCTTCCTGCACCTGTTCGAAGAAGCGGTTCCTGGCCAAGCGGGTCGGGCCTACTTTCTTGAGCAGCAGAAGGGTGTCGCCCTCGTTGAGCCGGGTGCAGAATTCCTTGAAGGCCGGGCTGGCAGAGCTTTCTTCGGTGAGCGCGAAACGGGTGCCGATTTGGACGCCTTCCGCCCCCAGTCCCATGGATGCCAGCATCGCAGCTCCGCTGCCGATGCCGCCGGCGGCGATCAGGGGCAGCGTGGTGCAGCGCCGTACCTCCGGAATCAGGCACATCGTGGTCGTTTCTTCCTTGCCGTTGTGGCCGCCGGCCTCGAAGCCTTCGGCTACGATGGCATCCACCCCGGCTTCCTCGCATTTGCGGGCGAACTTGGTGGAAGCGACCACATGCGCCACCTTGATGCCGTGTTCATGGAAGAAGGGCGTCCAGGCTTTCGGATTTCCCGCCGATGTGAACACGATAGGCACTTTTTCTTCGACAATGATATTGGCGATTGTCTCCAATTCCGGGTACATCAGCGGCACATTGACCCCGAAAGGCTTCTCGGTGGCTTCCTTGCATTTGCGGATATGCTCGCGCAGGGTCTCCGGGTGCATGGAACCGGCCCCGATGAGGCCCAATCCTCCGTTTTCGCTGACGGCCGATGCCAATCGCCAGCCGCTGCACCATACCATGCCGCCCGAAATGACTGGGTAGCGGATGCCGAAGAGCTGGCAGATGCGGTTCTTTGTGCCGGGATTATTTTGCTGGGTATGGGAATCGATGGCTTGATAGCTATTTTCTTTGTGTCCGCTTGGAATCTGCGTGGGCATAGTCTCTGAGGTTTTGTTTAAAAGACTGCAAAAATAGTGAAAGTCGAGCGCAGAGCACACGAGCTTGCTCGATTTGCAGATTTGCTACAATCAAGAAATCTGCCACTCCTTGATTCGCCTCGTTTCGCTGGAGAAGCCGATACCAATCTTGAAGAGTTTGCGCGGGTCGGCGGCAAAGGGCTTGGCGTAGCCTTTTTCCTCGATTTGTTTTAAGGCATCGTCCGCCGTGGCATCCATCTTCAGTTCCATGATATAGATGTATTTGTCAGTCTGGACTACAATGTCCATCCTTCCATTGCTGGTGTGGCGTTCCACCTGGGTGTATTGCCCCATCAGCTTGCATAGCACGTACATCGTGTTTTGGAAATACAGCTCGGCATCGCCCACAATCTCGTAATCGGCATCGGCAAAGAAGGCCTCGAAGCGTTTCATCAGGCCTTCGGTATCGCCCTTCTCGAAGTCTTCCACGAACTTCCGCACATCAAAAGGACTGTTATAACTCAGCGAAGGCGTGTAGATTCGAGCCAAGCCTTCCATGAAGCCACGTTCCACTTCCTTGTTTGGGTATTTCAACGAGTAACGTTCCCAGCGTTCATCGTAGCTCTGGATGGTCAGGTAGCCGCTCTGGTAGAGGACGGGAATCGGGTCGGAATCATCGGCGTTGACCCCGGTCAAGGCCGAAGCCGGAACACCTTCCAGCGTCAAATCCTCCAGATTGAATTGTCCTCTTTTCAAAGCTTTGACCACGAAAGTAGGCGTGCCGGTCTCGTACCAGTAATCCTTGAACTCTTGTTGGTCGAGCGCATTTAACAGGCTGAATGGATTGTAAATGTCAGCGCTGTTGCGAGAGAAATGGTATCCATCGTAACGATCCTTGAGCTTGGCATAGCATTCTTCCTTGCTCAGCCCGTTGGCTTCGGCCATTTCCCGGACGCTTTCATCGAAACAGGCATGGAGGTCGTCCTCGGAGATGCCGCAGATGTCCACGTAGCGGTGGTCCATCGAGATGTCCTTGAGGTTGTTGAGGCCGCTGAAGATGCTGAGCTTTCCGAGTTTGGTGATTCCGGTCAGGAAGCCGAAGCGGATTTTGCCGTCGCGGGTCTTCATCACGCTGTAGAAACCTTGCAGGCGGCTGCGGTAGGATTCCCTAAGCGGTTCATTGCCTGCCGAATCCAAAATAGGCTTGTCGTACTCGTCGATTAGAATCACGACGGGTTTGCCGGTCTTTTCATAGGCTGTATCGATTACATCTTTGAACCGAGCGTCGGGTTCGGGATACCTTGCCGCTATGTCGCAATCCTTTTCCCATTGGCGCAGGTGCTGATCCAAGGTGATTTCCAAATCTTCGGCCTTGTTGTAGGTTTTCCCGCTTAGATCCAGATGCAGTACCGGATAGGCTGTCCAGTCCTTTTCCAATTTCTCAAGCGCCAAGCCTTTGAACAGTTCCTTTTTCCCTTGGAAATAGGCCTCCATTGTCGAAACCAAGAGGCTCTTGCCGAAACGGCGCGGGCGGCTTAGGAAATAATACTTGCCGGTGGAGGCGAGCTGATGAATCAAATCGGTCTTGTCCACATAGACATAACCGCCTTGGCGGATGCTTTCAAAGTTTTGGATTCCAATTGGGTACAGCATGGCGTAATGCGTATGGGTTTGATTGCGGAACGTCCGCAGAATTCAAAATTACAAATTTCCCCTTTATTTTCCACTCCTTGGGTGCGTGGAATACACTTTCCTGTAGGTCAGCATCCGCCACAGCCAGCCTTTCTTGCAGCGTAGGTACAGGAGCGGCATCCCGAATTCCGCTTGCGCGGATAGATTCATTGATGGATGGATTCGGATGGGAAATGGATTACAGGGAGCAGGCCCATGGTTACAGGGATGAACTGTCAGAGAGGCGGGACGGAGCGGGGACGGTTCATTTCGGTTCGGCAGCGAATCCATATACAGTAAAAAAAACGATATTTGCCCTCGTTTTTCAATTAGTGACAGCACGTATGGATTGGGTTATTCTGATTATTGCCGGTTGCTTTGAATCCGGTTTTGCTTTTTGCTTGGGAAAAATGAAGGAAGTCACAGGTGCCGCTTATTGGCTTTGGGGCGCGGGTTTCCTGTTGTGTTTGGCTTTGAGCATGTTGCTGCTTGCCAAGGCGGTCAAGACCCTGCCTATAGGTACGGCCTATCCGGTCTGGACGGGCATCGGCGCGGTGGGGACGGTCATCCTCGGCATCGTGTTCTTCCATGAATCCGCCTCCTTCCTCCGCCTTTTCTTCATCGCGACCCTGATTGCCTCCATCGTAGGCTTGAAGCTGGTTTCCTGAACTCACGGTTCGTGCGAGATGAATCGTGTTCGGTCTTTACGGAATCTGCCAGGGGCAGAGGTGCTCGATACCTTCGTCCGAGGGAATCGGGTAGTCGTCCAAAGTGACGACGTATTTCCTGAAGTGATCCGGAATGCTTTTGAGCGCATTGTATTCCCGTTCGTATGTCTTGGCTTCGTTCAGGCTAAGGGCCACTTGGCAGTAAATGGTTTCGTCCCCTCGTTTGGCTACGAAATCCACTTCGTGGCGTTCGATATTTCCAGCCCGGATGGCATAGCCTTTGCGTTTGAGCTCCAGAAAAACAGCGTTTTCCAATAGCCATCCATCCCCGTAGCCTGCACCGCTGTACAGATAGTTCTTGTAGGATAAATCGTTGGCATAATATTTCTGGTTGCCGGCAATGGCTTCTTTCCCTCGTATGTTGTACCTCTCTACCTGATGGATTAGGAACGAATTCTTCAGGTATCCGATGTAGGCGGATAAGGTTTCGTAATTGGTTTTCCTCTTTTTGGAATCGAACCAATGGATGATATTGGTTATGGAGACAAGCGAGGCGGCATTATTGATGAGATAGCAGAAAATATCTTCCAACAATTTGGCTTCCTTGATTTTGTATCGCTGCACGATGTCCCTCAACATGATGGTGTCTTTGAGCGAGGATATGTAGTTCCGCTTCATGTCTTCATCCGGAAGGTTGAACAATTCGGGCATGCCGCCTGTATGGATATACCGCAGATAGGAATCTCTGTTCTGCGGGATATTGGATATTCCGCAGTATTCGGCAAAAGAATAGGGCAGGATTTCAAATTGGACATACCTGCCGGAAAGAAGGGTGGCAAGTTCTCCGGAGAGCAGTTTGGAGTTGGAACCGCTGAGGAATATTTCGCATTGTTCGGTGAAATCCTGCGAATGGGAATTGACAAACCTTTCCCATTGGTCTATGTATTGAACTTCGTCGATAAAAAGATAGATTTTGCCTTGTGGAGCCAGTCTGGTCTTGTATTCGATAAAAAGCTGCTCCAAATCATCGTGGCTCTGGAGAAATTGGTATTCTATATATTCTTTGTTGATATACAATATGTTGTTAGGGGGCGTGCCCTTGCTGATCAAGTGCCAGGCTAGTTGCCGCATGATGTAGCTTTTCCCCGATCGCCTTTGTCCTACAAGGACTTTGATAAGACGGTTCCCTATGTATCTTTCCAAGTTGCCGGTATAGGAGGTGCGGGGAAACCCGAGTTCGGGCGCATTCCCATTCCAGAAATTATACCTTGCTATGTTTTCAATCATATTTGAAAGTTTTGTGCAAATATACAAAATTTTCAATCGTACTTGAAAGATTTGTTGGTTTACAGTAGGTTTTTCAAATGTATTTGAAAGTTTATAGTGATTGCGACGGTTTTTCAAGTAGACTTGAGAGTTTTTCCTTTTGCAGCTGCCTTGGTTTTGTTGGCGGTGTCGTTTGGGTGAAGGGTGTTCTTGAAACCGATAGATGTTTTTGTTTGCTTTGAGCTGTTTGCCCGGTGTGTGCCGCCAAGAAATGGAAAACCCCGGCCGACGCGCGTTTTCAAGCTGCGTTTCAGCCGGGATTTTCGTATAGTGCGCCCCTGCGGGCTTTATGCGATCCCTGCGGAGCTTATTTGACCTTCACCAATTCGTATTGGCGGATGCCCAAGCCTATCTTCTCCGCATGGGCCAGGCAGGTCTTGTATTCGGTATTGGGATTGGTGTTGTCGAAATGGTCGTGATGGTCGTGGAAATGCGGGTCGGCCATCGCGTCGGTGAGCTGGCTTCCCGGCAGCGGCGTCTGTTTCAGGCAGGCATCCACGCAGGCTTGGTCCAAGGCTAAAGGATCGAAGGAAGCGAACATGCCCACATCGGGGATGATGGGGGTGTCGTTGCCCGAATGGCAGTCGCAGGTAGGGGATACATCGCAGATCAGCGAGATATGGAAGTGAGGACGTCCGTCCACTACCGCCTTGGTGTACTCGGCCATCTTGCAGTTGAGTTCCTTGATGGCCGCGTCCTGGGCAAAGCTGATGGCATCGAAATTGCAGGCTCCGATGCAGCGGCCGCAGCCCACGCAGTGTTCCAGGTCCACCGTCATCTTTTTCCGTTTTTCATCGAAGACCAAGCCGTGGTTGGCGCATTCCCGCAGGCAGCGTTTGCATCCCCGGCAGCGCTCGGGATTGATTACAGGCTTGCCGTTGCTGTGCTGCTCGGTTTTCCCGGCCCGGGAACCGCATCCCATGCCTATGTTCTTGATGGTGCCGCCGAAACCGGTCATTTCATGGCCTTTGAAGTGGGTCAGCGAGATGAAGATATCCGCATCCATCACCGCCCGCCCGATTTTGGCTTCCTTCACGTATTCGCCCCCGGCCACCGGCACGGCGATGTCGTCCGTTCCTTTCAAACCGTCCCCGATAATCACCGGGCAGCCCACTGTCAGCGGAGTGAAGCCGTTTTCCCAGGCGCAGTAGAGATGTTCGAGCGCGTTCTTGCGGCTGCCGGGGTACATGGTGTTGCAGTCGGTCAGGAACGGCTTCCCTCCGAGCTCCTTGACAATGTCGGCCACGGCTTTGGCGTAATTGGGTCTCAGGAAGCTCATGTTCCCCAATTCCCCGAAATGCATTTTAATGGCGACGAATTTCCCGTCCATGTCGATTTGCCCGATGCCGGCGGCCTTGATCAGGCGTTTGAGCTTGGCGGAAGGCCCTTCGTCGGGCTTGCAGCGGAAATCGGTCCAGAATACTTTGGCGGGATGGTTTGTGTTCAGTTCGTTCATATCGTGCGTGTTATTGCTTTCTTTGCGGGCTTCGCATTTCGTGCTTGCCGAGGTACTCAAAAACGCCTTGGTTTGGCCGTTGGCATCGAGCCGGGGCTTTGAACAAGGGGCGTGCCGGGGCTTTGTGCCGAATAGTGAGGGCTTCGGGCCTGTTAGCGGCAAAGATAATGCATCCCTTTGAAACCTATGGCAAAATTACCGTCTTCCGGTTTCCTGTCCGATACCCGGATTACTTGGAAACCTATCTTGTTTACGGGATACTTGCTGTGAATTTTTCCCGGTCTAATCCTTGCGTGAACCTGTCCGGCAATTCTTGCGCAATGCTTGCGGAATTCCGATTTTCATATTTTGCAGGAATGTTGTACTTTTGCCGGCTTTTAAGTTTTCCCGCTTAGGCCAAACGAGAGGTTTCGCCTTGGTGTGGGGTAATAATTCAAAATAATGGCATACAATTCTTATGGGCCTCGGGGCGGAAGAGACCGAGGCGATGACAGACGAGACTTCGGCCGGCGTTCGCAAGGCCGGGGTGGTCGGGATGATTTCAGGCAAGGTCCGCGTAGAAATCCATTTGTTACAGGTGATTGGGAAGACGAGTCCGACGACTCCCAGGCATTCGGGCGGGAAGAACGCTCGTTTGAACGCCGCGATCGGGAATCTTCCCGTGAACGCGGTTTCAGAGATCGGGATTCGGAATTCCGTGGTCGGGACTTTTCTTCGAGAGAAGAGGGTTTTGGCCGCGAGCGTTTCGGTCGCAAGCCCTTTGGCGAGGAAGGGGAACGTGAACGTTTCTCTCGCCGGTCGTTCGACGATTCGGAAAATCGGTTTGAAGATAGGG
>JADIMZ010000156.1 GCA_017694335.1 Candidatus Pullibacteroides excrementavium | reverse complement strand
GGATGCCTGCGTGCTGGTGCTGCTCTTTTCGATGAACCGTATTCCTGACCGCAGGCCGGCGGTTTTCAATGCCGTGATTGCTGGTGCTGCGGCTTTGCTTTTCCTGGGTTTCGAATATTACAATTATCGTTACTTGCCGGTGGTCAACTTTCTGGAATGGAAGGAAGGCACACGGCTTTTCCCGGAAAATCCCCAGCCGGTGCAGCATTTCGTGACTTACCGGAACAAGCTGAATGGGGAAACCAAGGAATATCTGCTGGAAGAGTGCCCGTATGCGGATCCGATTTGGGTGGAGAATTGGGAGTTTGTGGATCGCCGGGATGTGGATCCCAATCCACAGACCGTCAATATCAATATCGTGGACAAGGTGGACGATGAGGATCCGGGTTGGGACGTGACCAAGGATTTGCTGGAGACGGACACGTATTTGTTTCTGGTGGCCGTTTACGATTTGGAAGAGTCGGACCGGGAAGGGTTGGCCAAAGTGGCCGAAGCCGTCAAGCGATTGAGGGAGGCCGGATACGAGAGTTGTTTCCTTACCTCGTCCACGGTGAAGGAAGCAGAGGAATGCAAGAAGGCTTACGGCTTGGAAGACTTCATGTTTTATTATTCCGACAATACGGCGATCAAGGCGGTGATCCGTTCCAATCCGGGCATCGTATTGCTACGGGATGCCTGGGTGCTGAAATTGTGGGATTGGCGGAGGTTTCCGGCTCCGGAAGACATAGATCTGGCGGCTTTGAGCCAAGAGGCCGGATTTGACGGTTCAGGAGCACGTATGTAGTAACTAAAATATAACCATATAATTACGATGAGAAGGAAAATTGTGGCAGGTAACTGGAAAATGAACAAGACGTTCCAGGAAGCCGAAGATTTGTTGGATGAATTGGCTGGCCGCTTGAAGGAAGAGCAGGAAGACCAGGATGTGGAAGTTATTGTATGTCCTCCCTATCTGTATGCGGAAATGGCGCATGACTTGTGCTCGGACGAAGAGGACGAGACGCAAGTGTATTACGGCGTGGGCGTGCAGGATGTGAGCGAGCACGACAAGGGGGCCTATACCGGCGAGATTTCGGCTGCGATGCTTTCTTCGATGGATGTGGAATACTGTATTGTGGGGCATTCGGAACGTCGCAAGTATTTTGGAGAAACCGATGCGCAAGTGGCTCGGAAAGTGGAACAATTGTTGCAGAACGAGATAACTCCTATCGTGTGCTGCGGCGAGCAGTCGGAAGACCGCGAAGCGGGAAAGCAGTTTGAAGTGATTGGCCGCCAGCTGAAAGAGGGCCTTTTCAATCTGAAGCCGCTGGACTTCTCCCGTTTGATTATTGCCTATGAACCGGTTTGGGCTATCGGGACCGGCAAGACCGCCACGCCGGAACAGGCACAGGAGATTCATGCATGGATCCGTGGCTTGATTCAGGAACAGTATGGCAAGGAAATAGCCCGGGTCGTGCCTATCTTGTATGGGGGAAGCTGCAATGCCAAGACAGCGAAGGATTTGTTTGCCCAGCCCGATATTGACGGGGGATTGATAGGAGGGGCTTCCTTGAATGCGGATGATTTCATCGCTATTATTAATTCTTTCGAGAAATGATTCCTGGCGAGGAAGAATGGGCCATCAACTTCGTTGCGCCTCGTATCATGCCCGTTCTTCCTCGTCGGTTTGGTAAAAGACTGCCTGAAGAATAAACGACAAATGAATTATTATGAACTGCGGTTGCAGCATCATTTAGAAGATTTTGCTGTGGATTTGCTCCAAGACGACCTGGCTTCCTTGGGCTTTGAAAGTTTTGAAACCGAAGAGGCTTTGTTGAAGGCGTATATCCCGGCCAAGGAGTACGAGGCAAGGAAGGCGGAAATAGATGCTTTGCTGGAATCGATAACGGAGATTGAGAGCCGGGCGGACGAGTTGATTCCTGACCAGGATTGGAATGCGGTGTGGGAAAGTCAGTACGAGCCGGTGCGTTTCGGCGATTTCTGCTTCGTGCATGCGCCTTTCCATGCACCGATCGAGGAAGTCCGTTACAATATAGAGATTGAGCCGAAGATGTCGTTCGGGACGGCGCACCATCCTACCACTTCGCTGATGATTCGTTTTCTGGAGGAAAATCCTCCCCAAGGGGAAGATGTGCTGGATATGGGGTGCGGGACAGCGGTGCTTGGCATCCTGGCTGCCATGCAGGGTGCAAGGTCGGTCGATTGCATAGATATTGATGAATGGGCCTACCGGAATGCGGTGGAAAATGCCGTCAGGAACGGCTTTGCAGCAGAATCATTCCCTGAAGGAACGGTTGGGAATATAGGAGGCCTTGGAAATCATGCACCCCGGTTCAGGGTATTCCAAGGCGATGCAGGATTGTTGGACGGGGCGCGTTACGACAGGATTATCGCCAATATCAATCGTAATATCCTGCTGAGGGACATGTCGCGTTATGCAGGATGCTTGCGGGCTGGCGGGTTATTGTACCTAAGCGGCTTTTATTTGCAGGATATGGAGATGCTGGAGCAGGAATGCAATGCGCACCGCTTGTTTTACCGCAAGCATCTGGCATTGGATTCGTGGGCAGCTATGGAATTTTACAAGAAATAGGCTGTGTTTCGTATAGGTCGGATAGGAAGAAGGCTGGCAAAGCGAGGAGCGGCGGCCGGGCTTGCATGGGCCTGTTGGATGGCAACAGTCTTTTGCACTCCTCTTTTTTCGCAGGTTCGTCATGTCTTGAGCGACGATCCTGCGAGCTTTGTTGCGAGCCTTCCGCAATATATGGTCTCGGATCCCAATCTGGGAAAGGAAGATAAGGAATATCTGGAAAACGCGCTGCCTCGCTATTTGGCTTTTTTCGATTCATTGGAGTCGGCTGTGCAGGAAGAGGTGGCCGGGCTGGCTTCTCTTGCGGTCAAGGCTCGGGTTAAGCCTTATCCGGGGCTTTGGGATTTCTTGCAGACGCAGAAGAGGATGCAGGAAGTGCACGAATCGGAACAAACGGCCTGGTTCGAGGCTCTGCGGGGCATGCTCAAGGCGAACCGGGGACGGTATTTTTCCGAATTGGTCTCCAGGACGCGGGATTTTTTGATGGAGGGGCTGTTGTACAGGAGTCGTTCTGTCTGTTGGCGCGTTTCCGGAGCGGATTTTCGTTTCCATGCAGATCCGGAGCCGGTTTTCTGTTTTGAGAAAGTGGATCTTTTGTGTCAAGTCTTGAACGACAGTTCCGTTATTTATGACGCTTCGGGTTGCTTTTATCCGTTGAAAGACCGGTTTGACGGACAGGGAGGACGTTTGGATTGGACCCGTGTGGGTTTTTCGCCGGATACTTGCTGGGCGGATTTGCTGGATTATTCGTTGAATCTGCAGCATGGACGGTATGAATCCGCTGCCTTGTTCCATAACTTATCGTTGTTCCCGGATGCTTTGCGGGGAACGGTTTCGGAACGGCTGGCCTCGAACCAGAAGACGGAAGATAGCCGGTATCCTCAGTTCGCCTCGGAGGCCGATAAGTTGGATATAAGGGATCTTTATTCGGGCGTGGATGTGACGGGGCCTTTTGTTCAGCATGGGGCGCGGGTGGAGTTCGGTCTGGAAGGCAGGGAGGCTTGCGTGACGGTTCGGAAAGGGGGCAGGGTTCAGTCTCGGATACATTCCGATCGGATTGTATTGGAGAAGGATAGGATGACCGTGCCGGAAGCCCGTTTTGTCTTGTATCTGGAAGAGGATTCATTATATAATCCGATGGTGTTTGTCCGTTTTGAAAACCGGGAGAGGGTCATGCATGTGGGGAATGTGGAAAATATCGGATTGGAGTTCCCTTATATTGACACCTACCATTGCCTGCGGATGGAAATGGAGGCTTTGCGTTGGTACTTGGAGGAAGACAGGGTGGACATAGGCCTGCTGGATGTCCCGGGTAGGGAGGGGGTGGTTTCGTTCAAGTCTTTGGATATGTATTCCAGGGAGGAGATAGGGCATTTGATGCTGGGAGTTTCCGTCAGTCCTGTTTACACGATTCGTGACATGGCCAAGCAGGCGGGAGCGAACGAGTTCAGCCTTCAGGATCTGGCTTCTTTTATCCGTAATTCCAAGTCGCAGGCATTGAGTTTGATTCGAGAATTGATGGCTTATGGCTATGTGG
>JADIMZ010000155.1 GCA_017694335.1 Candidatus Pullibacteroides excrementavium | reverse complement strand
TTACGATTGCTTATACCGACAGCCACTATACGGGTACGGTGGCATTCGCGCTGACAGTGGCAGAACCTTTGAATCCGAGCAGTATCGAGCAAGGAGGCGATGCCGGGGTAAAGGTCTATACCGTGAGCGATGCCATCCGCGTTTATACTCCGGATAGGGAGCGAGTGTCGATATTCAGTCTGTCCGGCGCGATGCTCCGTACGGAAGAACAAGTCGGCATCCGCGACTACACCGGCCTGCCGCATGGGGTGTATATTGTCCGTGTTGGCAGCCGAAGCTGGAAGCTGTGGCTTTGAAGGCGGGATATGAATGACTTTCGTGCGGCGTATCGAGGAGTGGAAAATCGTGTAAGTTATGGCAAAAGACAATCAGATAAGGCGGATGGCCTTGGTGATAAACAAGCTCAATGTACCGGGACGGTATGTGGCCACGCAAGACTTGGTGGATTATGTGGAACATGCCATGCGCGAGCGTTTCTCAGACACGGCCGGGGTGGAGCTGCGGACTTTGCAGCGGGATTTCAAGACCATCGAGGCACTTTTCGGCTTGGTGATACGCTTCAGCCGGAGGCATGGCGGCTATTATATTGCCGGACAGGAAGAAAACAGCATTGTCGATTACACGGCTTTGCTGTTGAACTTCGAATTGCTGAGCGCGATTGATGCCGACAGCACGGTGCAGAAATACGTTTTGGCCGAACATCGCCGCTCGGAATTCCGTGTCGGCATTTCCGAATTGCTGGAGGCCATCCGGCTGCGCCATCCTGTGGAATTCGACTATGTGATGGTTCGTCATGGCAATACGGTGGTTCACAAGCGGATAAATCCCCATTTTCTGAAAGAATCGCAGGGACGCTGGTATCTGATAGGGTACGATGTGCCCTTGGACAATCTGGATGCGGGGCGGGAAACCCGCTATCCTTCCGGCCGTGAGTCGGCTTCTTCCGGTTTGAGGCTCAAAACCTTCGGCTTAGATCGGATGAGCGGCTTGCAAATGCTGGAGCAGGAAAAGTTCCGCCGGAACGAGGAAATAGACATTCCTGCCTTGTTCCGGGAGTGCTATGGTATCTGGAATAATCCCGACGACCCGGTGGAAGAAGTGGTGGTCAAGTACGATGCCTTGGACGGGGCCTTTGTCAAGAGCCTGCCTTTGCATCCGAGCCAGGAGATAGTGGAAGAGACGGCAGACTATGTGGTGGTGCGTTTCCGGATTCGTATCACGAACGATTTTGTGATGGCCTTGCTTTCGCGCAGCCGTTCGTTGGAAGTGCTCAAGCCCCTTTCGTTGCGGGAAAGGGTGTACAAAGTCTATCTCGATGCCGTGGAACGGAACCGTCCGGCAGAGTCTGGCAGCTCAGTATGATGGAGGGATGTTTCCGCCTTTGACGGGCCGTTGCCAAGCCGCCTTTTTATTTTCCGTAAACGTATCGGTAAATCGTGTCCCGGATGCTTTCAAAATCCTTGTCGAGGGAATCCCAGCCGTAGTACATCAGATGCAAGGGCAACGGCTGTTCGTCGGCATGGTAGGCGGGCTGCTCGTAAGGTTTCGGGCATATTCTGAAACCGCAGCGTTCGTAGAAAGCCACTCTCCGGCGGCTGAGGTCGGTCTCGGGCAGCTCTGTTTCCAAAATCAATTTCTTCTCGTTTTCTTTGAGCCACTGCATGATTCGGGCACCGTAGCCCCCGTTGCGCAAGCCCGGATCCACGGCCAAATGTTCGGCAAAAGTGAAGCCCGGAAGCCGCCACAGCGTGAGAAGCCCGATGGCTTTGCCGTTTTCCGAAATCAGATGAGGAAAGAAATGCGGATTGCTGTCGGCCAGTTCCCGTTGCCGCTGGTCGTCCCGTCTTTCCTGACGGGGAAAGGCTTGGTTGAGCAGGTTTTCCACAAAACCGTATTGCGGATGGCTTGTCTGGATGGCTTCTATCTGTAAGTCTTGCATGGGCGCGGATAATTATTAGGTTCTTCTGAAAAAAAATGACACGGCAACGGTCTTGCCAAGAAGCAAAACCGGCATCGGCATTGCAAAAATAGGAATCCGATGCTAAATCCCCAACTCTTGTTATAGGGAGACCCTTAATGGAGCGACTCTTATCATTTATGGCGACCCTTTGCCTTGCGCCGTAAGGCGGTGTGTCGAAAAGCTGTTCCGTATCAGCACGCTTTCTTGCGGCTATTTGAATTTCTGCTTCTTCTTGCCTACTTTTGAAACCTGTATCGATGGGGCGGTCTCGCCTGGAAAATGATTCCGGGGCGGGTCTCTGCTCCCTTAAAACATGGCTTATGGTGGAATTGTACATTGTGCAGGGCATTCTGGATTGGCTCGCGTCCTTGCTTGACGCTGTTTTTTCCTTTTTCCATTGGATAGGAGACTGGTGCGGCGTGCTGGTGGACACCTTGGCCGTCATTGTCGCGCTTTACGTGTTCATTATCTATGCCTACATCCCGGTGGTCCGTCCTTTGCGCAAGATTCTGGCCCGGCAAGGATTGAGCTTCCGCGAGGCTTCGCTGATTGCATGGAAATGCCGTTCCAACACCTCGCTCTATATGCGCTTTTATCTGGAAATGGCCATTATCCAGAACCGGGGAGAAGCCTGGGCATCCTCCGATTGGAAAAATCTCCGGAAAGCGTTTTCCAAGAAGCTGAGGAAATACCGGGAGCTGGAAAGCCAAGGCAAGGATGCCGAATTCCTAGTCAGCAAGGACAACTGTTCCCATATCCTGAGCGAGAATTTCAAGGATTTAGTCAAGGCTTATTTCGATTTGTTCGACCCGGATTCGGCCGAAAACCGCAAGAGTTTCTTCCATCGCCGTTTCTTGCGGAGAATCAGCGATGCCACGCCCGATCGTTTCCGCTCCGTCTTGGAAGTCAAGAACGGTTATATGGCGCCTATTTCCCGGATCGTGGGATTGAACGACCGTTACGAGCAGAACTGGCAGGCCATCATGGAGAACTACCGACGCACGCTCTCCAAGCTGCCGGAACGTCCGGAGCGGGATCCCGGAAAAGAATACCGCTGGGCGCAGGCCTTGGGCTTTACTTATACTTGGCTGATGTGGGGGCCGAGCTTGCAGACCTGGATTCCTTCGGAGAAAAGCGAGGCCGGCACGTATTCCTTGGGTATTTACGGCTGCGGGGACGAAGCCAACAGCTTGTATGTCTTGTTCAAAGAGCCTATACGTCAGGTATTGCGGAAACAAGGTGACTTCTGCCTGCCCTGCACCGTGAAGGGACGTATCTGCAATCCGGTTTGGTACATGGATCATTGCAAGGGCGATTTCGATGCCCGGGCCTTGCCATTCGCCGAGAGGGTCGCCGGAGCTTACCGCTACCAGACCTCCTTTGACTATTTGCTTGAATTGGAAGAATTGCAGCCGGAAAAACCGGTCGAGAACGGAGCTTCGGACGCCCATTATTTCACCGGTTATGTCTGGGCTATGTTCCTGCATTCGGACAACGGGCATCCTGAATTTTCATTGGCCGATACGGTGGTCTTTTTCGAACATGCCAATCTGGCCTACAAGGAAAAGTCGGAGATGGAGTACATCCATGCCTGCCTGACGGAGAAGATGGCCCGCTACCTTTCCCATGCCCGTCCCGGCAAATACCATTTCTGCTGCGCGATGAACCAGGATACGGAAGATTATATCCGGCAGCATCTGGAAGAAAAAGGCCTGTCCAATATAGAATGGGGCGGCGTGCCCGGCTTGGATGCGGCTCGTCTGTTGGAGAACATCGATTCCCATTTCAGCATCCGGCGTTGGGAAGAAATAGACAAGACTTCGTATGCCGATGTGGTGCGGCTTTGCGCCGAGCTTCAAGACGAAAAACGGTTTACCGAACTGTTCCATCTGCTGGCAAAAGAGGATGTCCGGGTAGTCGGGGCTCGGAACGACCATGGCGAGTTGGAAGCTGCCGGCATTCATGCCGGAAAAACCGGCGGGGAAAATGATTTCGATATGTTCATCTGCAAGCCGTCCTCGGAAATACGGGAAGAGGATGTGGCGCGGCATTTCGGGCTTTAGCGTTTTTTTCAAGCCTAGAGTCCGTCCCTACGAGGAGCACCTTTTGCCGTAGGACGGCATCTGGTATCGCTTCAGGAGGCTCTACACTGTCCCTGCAAAGAGAACCTTTTGCCCAGTTCCCGGTATTCTTTCAGCGAGCCGGTGACGGGGATGGAATCCATTGCTTCGATTTTCCGGAGGATTTCCTCGGTCTGGGCATCGTGGCTGGTTCGGGCTTTGAATACCGCGATGTAGAAAAAACGCCGCAAGTGCCCGCTCACGATGGCCGACGGGAAAAGCCGTTTGGAAGTCTTTACGTTCAGACTCAGGTTAGTGCAGGCCTTTCCTTGGGGCGAAAGTGGTGGTTGGACATACTCGGTGTCGAGCCTCCTGAAACCTTTCTTGAGCCACCAGATGAGCCGTTGGCAAGGGTCGAGGCCGGCGGCTTCTGCGTCCCGGCGGTATTCTTCTGGACTCATGCGCTCGGGCGCGTTCTGTTCGCAGAAAACATGAAGCGGGTAATTCATAGGGAATCCTTGGCTGGCGACCCAACGGCGGGCTTCCGATTCTATATGTTGCAGCAAGGCGGAACCTATGCCGGCGTTCCGGCAGAGGGCATCGGAGAAGATATAGGTGATATGGACGGTGGCGCAGGCTTGCTCGGGCAGGATGAAGACATTGAAGTCGGCGCCTCCGGCCAAGCGGCCTTCGGGAGTCCGGGCCGAAAGCCAGATTTCCTGGAACGGGCCGTATTTCCGCGTCAAGTCGGGGTTTCCGTTCAATGCCATGCTGGCGCAAAGGCCGTCGAAGCTTTCGGTTTCCTCTTCCAAGGTGAAAATCCGACGGTACAAGTCGTAGATTTGGCGGAACTCTTCCGTATCCGTGTCCTGCACGCTTTGTATCTTTATGGTTTGGCCCAAATCCATGGCGCTTGTTTTAGTCGGTTGTTTTGCGATGCGGTCGTTTCTGCCATAGGACGGCTCGGTATTGGGAAACAAAGGCAGCCGTCTTGGCGTGCGTGTGTCTCTCGTGGTCATTGCATGGGAGGATATTGGCAAGCAAAGGTAGCCTCCTTGAGCTAAAATCGCAAATGGAATCGGTCTCTGAACGCTTGTGTCAGGCGTGCGTATCTTTTCATGAAATTTTGCCATACCCCTTGTCCATTATGTCGGAATATTGTGTAATTTGGATGTCGGGTAAGGATGAGGAGAAGTGTTTTCAATTTGTTGAAAACAATGCTATTATGACAGCCTTTTGCCGAAAATGGACCGATTGGCGCAGGAAAACGGAGGCTGCCGGACCGAAATATAATAGGGAAATGCGGACGGAATCATTCTTTCATCGTTGTGCGGGCTGCCTGTCGGCCCTTGCTTTTTTGTCATTCGGTTTGAATGCCCAGGAACTGCGTTTGGAGCCGCTTCCGTACGGGGATTTCGAGAATTGGCTGGTTCGGGAAATCAAGGAATCGGCAGTGGTGGGAGGGGATATGAAAAAGGTCTATGCGGTGGCCGGAAACGACACGATTATAGGAAATGTCCCCTATGAAAATGCGGATTCCCCTTGGGGGTCGTCGAATGTCTATGCCCGGGTGGCCGGTGTGACCAAGGTCAACAACAATGTCTATCCGGAGACGCATGGGGAAGGGCGTTGCGCCTTGCTGCGGACGGAGAAGATGAGTTTCCGCGTCATGGGGATGCTGAAGATGAATGTCCTGACTGCCGGCGCGTTGTATCTGGGGCGGATGAAAGAACCCGTGGAGAGTTTGAAATCTACTTACGCGATGGTCGATATGGGAGTCCCTTTCAAGAAAAGGCCGTCCTGCTTGGTGTTCGACTATGCGGCCAAGATAGGCAATTCCGGCCGGTTGCAGTATTGTCCCGGGCGCAAGGAAGAGTTTTACGAGGGTTACGACAAGGCGCAAGTCTTTATCCTGTTGCAAAGGCGTTGGGAGGAAGACGGCCATGTCTATGCCGAGCGGGTCGCTACCGGGGAGCTTTTGATAGGGGAGAGCACGGATTGGAAAAAGGGTTGCAAGCTAGGTTTGGAATACGGTCAGCCTTCCGATACCCTTCGTCTTTCATCCAGCTGCCGTTTGAGCAATATTTATTACACGCTTAATTCCAAGGGAGAGCAGGTTCCTATCGAGGAAGTGGCTTGGGCTTCGCCCGATGCCGAACCGACCCATTTGGTGGTGTTCATCAGTTCGGGCTGCCTGGGGGCCTATCGGGGCGAAGAGGGGAACGAGCTCCGGATAGACAATATTTATTTGGGGTATTAGGCGGTGTGTTCCGTTTGCGGGGAATGTGGTTGCCATCGGGTCTGTTGAATTTTCGCTGATAGGCATTGGGCAGTGTCGCGTTTGCGTTCCTGCTTATTGTCAACATTGTATTGTGAATTATTCAGGAGGGAGTACCGTCTCTCCGCCTGTCAAATCTTGTATCTTCGCGATGTTTAACCGAAAATCAGAATAGTCTATGCTTTTACAGATTGCTCCGGCCGTGGATACGGCTGCTGTCATGGATATGGCTGCCGCCGTGGTCCAGACCAAGGAAAAGATACCCATCATGGATTTGGCCATCAAGGGCGGATGGATCATGATTCCCATCGTCCTCCTGCTGCTGGTTTCCATTTACGTGTTCGTGGAACGTTGGATTGTGATATCCAAGGCATCCAAGAACGAAGCCGGTCTGATGTATTCCATCCGGGATTATATCCTCGACGGGCGTTTGGATTCGGCCAAGACCCTGTGCTGCAATACGGATACGCCTACCGCCCATATCATCGAGAAAGGAATCGACCGGGTGGGGAAACCGATAGAGAATATCAAGTCTGCGATGGAAGATGCCGGGAACCTGGAAGTGGCCAAGCTGGAAAGACGGATCAGCTGGCTATCGACCACCGCAGGGGCGGCACCGATGTTGGGATTCCTCGGGACGGTGACCGGGATGGTCCGGGTTTTCTTCGATATGGCATCCAAAGGCAACAATATCGAGGTGGGCACGCTGGCCGATGGGATGTACCAGGCTATGGTGACTACGGTGGCGGGTCTGATTGTGGGGATTATCGCCTATATCTGCTACAATTTCATTGTGGCGCGTATCAATCAGGCGACCCATGTGTTCGAAAGCCGGTCGGCGGAGTTTATGGATTTGTTGAACGAGCCCGAATAAATTCAACTGGAAATGGCCTTAAAGACAAGATACAAGCCGGATTTGAACTTCAGCTCGGCCTCGATGTCCGACTTGGTGTTCCTCTTGCTGATATTTTTCATCCTGCTCTCGACGATGGTGAGCCCGAACGCGATTAAATTGCTTTTGCCCAACAGCAACAGCAAGACGATGGCCAAGCAGAACTTCACGATTTACATTAATGCCCAATACCAGTATTTCGTGGAGCAGACCTTGGTGGACGCGCCGGGCTTGGAATCGGCTATCAACCGTCTGGCGGCATCCAATCCGGAGGCGACCATCGTGTTGAGGATTGACCGTACCGTGCCGGTGCAGTATTTGGTGAGGGTCATGGATGCGGTCAACACGGTCAATGAGCAGACCGGTTACAAACTCAAGACCATATTGGCGACCGCTCCCAATGAATAGAGCGGCATCTTGCCCGTTCTGATGCTTCTCAGGAGGATTTCAGCTCTTTTTGTCGAGGATTAAGACGGGTGTTTCGATGGATAAACCAATGGATAAGAAACAAGAAAGACATACGGACAGGAAAGCGGACTGGATCGCGCTGGCTGCCACACTCGGGGTATCGGGAGTGGCGGTCTGCCTGTTGCTGTTCTGCGGGCTTTACCGGCCTTTTCCGCCGCCTCCTGAATATGGGGTGGAGGTGAACCTGGGTTATTCCGAGTTCGGCATGGGCGATGTGCAGGCTTTCGAGCCGGA
>JADIMZ010000014.1 GCA_017694335.1 Candidatus Pullibacteroides excrementavium | reverse complement strand
TCCTTGGACATCACCTGGTAGCCTTCTTCCAGTACTTTGAAAGTGGGCGAGGTGTCGTTGATGTCGTTTTCTCCGTTGTTGGTATAGGCTTCACGCAAGGCTTCCAAGTCCGCCTTCGCTTTGGCTAACTTTTCGAGGATGATTTGCTTGAATTCTTCCAACTCTTGATCGGAGTAGCGGGTTTTCCCTTCATTGCTGTCTGTTGCCATAACTCTATTCTTTTGTCAAAAGGCCGGGGCGGCGGAACTTCGCCGCAACAGAGATGCGCTTCTTTGTCGAATCCGCGCATCTCCGTTTGCCTTTTGGGGTTGGACATCGTTTTTATGCTTTTTGCAGTTCCACGGCCACGCTGAGTTCTTCGGTCAGTTCCATCTTCGCGGCATCCTGCAAGGCAGAGGCATCGCAGAAGTCGATCTGCTGGGCCAATGTCTCGGAACAAATATACGCATAATTATGTTCAATTGCCAATTTCAGCGCAGGATTCTCTTCTATCTTCAGACGGATGCGGTCGGTTACTTCCAGGCCCTTGTCCTTGCGCAGGTTCTGGATTCGGTTCACTAACTCGCGCGCCAGGCCTTCTTCGATCAAGGTGTCGTTGAGCGCGATATCCAGGGCTACGGTCAGCAGGCCTTCGTTGGTTACCGCCCAGCCGGGGATGTCCTCGGTGTAGATATCCACGTCTTCCAAGGTGATTTCCACCGGTTCGCCTGCTACCTCAAAGGCATAACGGCCGTCTTTTTCCAGCTTTGCGATGGCTTCGGAATCCATTTGGCCGGTGATGTAAGCCGCGATTGGCTTCATCAGTTTCCCGTACTTGGGTCCCAAGGCCTTGAAATTCGGTTTTATTTTCTTGCTGAGGAACTTGGAATCGGTGATGAAGGCCACTTCCTTCACGTTCACTTCCGACATGATGAGGTTCTGCACGCTTTCCACCTGTTTCTTGAAGTGCTCGTCCAAGGCGGGCAACATGATTTTCTGCAAGGGCTGGCGGACTTTGAGGTTCTGCTTCTTGCGCAGCGAGAGCACCAAGGAGCAGATTTTCTGTGCCAGTTGCATCCGTTCTTCCAGGTCCTTGTCCACCATTTCGGCATGGTAGGCAGGGAAGTCGCAGAGGTGGACCGAGAGGGCGTTTTCCTTGCCGGTCACGGTGTTGAGGTCGTTGTACAGGCGGTCGGCAAAGAAAGGCGCGATGGGCGACATCAGCTTGGCCAAAGTGACCAGACAGGTATATAGGGTCTGGTAGGCCGAGGTCTTGTCCTCGCCCTGCCCGCCTTTCCAGAAACGCCGGCGGCTGAGGCGCACGTACCAGTTGCTGAGCCGTTCATCCACAAAGGCTTGCATCAGGCGTGCCGCCCGGGTCGGCTCGTACTCGTCAAAGGCTTTGTCCACTTCCTTGATCAGGGTGTTGAGTTCGGAAAGGATCCAGCGGTCGATTTCGGGCCGGCGGCTGTAGTCTATGTCGGTTTCCTTGTAGTCGAAGCCATCGATATTGGCATACAAGGCAAAGAAACTGTAGGTGTTGTACAGTGTCCCGAAGAACTTGCGCTGCACTTCCACAATGCCTTCTTCATCGAATTTGAGGTTGTCCCAAGGCTGTGAGTTGCTGATCATGTACCAGCGGGTGGCATCCGGGCCGTATTTTTCGATGGTCTTGAACGGATCCACGGCGTTGCCCAAACGTTTGGACATCTTGTTGCCGTTCTTGTCCAATACCAAGCCATTGGAAACCACATGCTTGTAGGCTACCGAGTCGAACACCATGCTGGCAATCGCGTGCAGGGTGAAGAACCAGCCCCGGGTCTGGTCCACGCCTTCGGCGATGAAGTCGGCCGGGAAGCGGTGCGGGAAGCGGTCCTTGTTTTCGAAGGGGTAGTGCAACTGGGCATAAGGCATCGAGCCGCTGTCGAACCATACATCGATCAGATCCGGTTCGCGGAACATCTTCTGCCCGGTAGGCGATACCAGGATGATATCGTCCACGTAGGGCCGGTGCAGGTCGAAGTGTTCGTAGTTGGCTTCGCTCATGTCTCCGTCCTTATAGGCTTCGAGCGGGTTCTTGCTCATGAAGCCGGCTTTGACGGACTTTTCGATTTCGGTTTTGAGTTCGGCTACCGAGCCGATGCAGAGCTGTTCCTTGCGGTCTTCCGATACCCAGATGGGCAGCGGGGTTCCCCAGTAGCGCGAACGGGAGAGGTTCCAATCGACCAGGTTTTCGAGCCAGTTGCCGAAACGCCCGGTACCGGTAGCTTCAGGCTTCCAGCCGATAGTCTTGTTGAGGCCGATCATCTTTTCCTTGCAGGCCGTGGTCCGGATGAACCAGGAGTCCAACGGGTAGTAGATGATGGGCTTGTCGGTACGCCAGCAGTGCGGGTAGGAGTGTTCGTGCTTGCCGGATTTGAAGGCCAGGTTCTCTTTCTTGAGCTTGACGATGATATCCACGTCCACCGGTTCGGTGGTCTTGGGGTCGTAGTCCGGCTCGTATTGCGGTTTGACAAAACGGCCCGAAAACTCGCCCATGCCGTCTACGAAGCGGCCTTGTCGGTCCACTAAGCAGAGGGAACCGATGCCGTTGAGCTTGCCCACCTTGAAGTCGTCCGCCCCGAAGCTGGGGGCGATATGCACGATGCCGGTACCGTCTTCGGTGGTCACGAAGTCGCCGCTGATGACGCGGAACGCATCCCCGTCGGTGGGCTGGTGGTAGGGCATCAGCTGTTCGTAGCGCATGCCGACCATTTCGCTGCCTTTGAATTCGGCCACCACTTCGTAAGGAATGGCTTTGTCGCCGGGCTTGTAGTCTTCCAATTTGAGTTCGGCATCCTTTTCGGAGAAGTAGGCGTGCAGCCTTTCCTTGCCGAGGATGACCGTAATCGGAAGCCCGGTATAGGGATTGAAGGTGTTGACTTCCAAATAGTCGATATTAGGCCCGACGCAGAGGGCGGTGTTGGACGGCAGGGTCCAGGGCGTGGTGGTCCAGGCAATGATATAGAGCGGGTTCTTGGCTTTAGCGAAGAATTTCTCCGACTCGGCATTGCGCACTACTTTGAACTGGGCTGTCAGCACGTTGTCTTTGACCATGCGGTAGCATCCGGGCTGGTTCAGCTCATGGGTGCTGAGCCCCGTCCCGGCCGCCGGGGAGAAAGGCTGGATGGAATAGCCTTTGTAAAGCAGGTCTTTGTCGTAAAGCTGCTTGAGCAGATACCAGACGCTTTCTATGTATTTGTTGGTAAAGGTGATATAAGGATGTTCGAGGTCGACCCAGTAGCCCATCTTGCGGGTCAGGTCGTCCCAAAGGTCCTTGTATTTCATCACTTCCTTGCGGCAAGCGTTGTTGTATTCTTCTACGCTGATTTTCTTGCCGATATCTTCTTTGGTGATGCCTAAGTTCTTTTCCACGCCCAGTTCTACGGGAAGGCCGTGGGTATCCCAGCCGGCTTTTCGTTCCACATAGAAGCCTTTGAGGGTCTTGTAACGGCAGAAAATATCCTTGATGGTGCGGGCCATCACATGGTGGATGCCCGGCGTGCCGTTGGCCGAAGGAGGCCCTTCGTAGAACACGAAGTCCGGATGGCCTTCGCGCAGCTTGAGGCTCTGCTCGAAGCAGTGGTTCTCTTCCCAGGATTTTCTGACGCTTTCTCCAATTTCGGAAAGCTTAAGTTGTTGATATTCTCTGTACTTTGTCATTTTGTCTTATGCTCCGCTACCTTTTGTGAAAGGGACAAAGATAGTGTAAGCCGAGCGCAAAGACAAGCCCATTCCATATTGCGGTATTTGGGAGAGATACCTGTATAGTCAGATGGTAGAGGATAAGTGAAAATTCAGAGCCTATTCTGGAGCCGGTCGAAGGATGTCATTCCCAGATTTCATTTTCCTCCCATTCCCCGGCATCGCCTTCTACAAAGGATTCGTATGAATTGATATCATCTACTTCCGGGTCTCCGGTGGGAGCGATATTGGCATCGTAGTCGTCAAAGTCCATATAGGCATCGTAATCGTCGGATAGGCGGCTCATGATGTCGATTTCGTCTTGGCCGGTCTTGCCCTGTTGCGTTTTTATGCTGTATTCCGTACGGACGATACGATGGCGGCGATTCAGGTTTTCTATCTCTTTTTTGTGTTCTTGCCACATGCGGGTGTAAGAGGCTTCTCCCTTTTTTATGTATTCCTCTTGATTCCAAGGATATTCGGGCGAAGTCCAATCCTGGGTATTGCCGAGGCTTTCCAAGTAGGCTTGACGGTCTTCATTGGTCCAATCTTGCTCGAATTTGTCGTACCACTGATGCTTTGTGCCGGGTTTAGGATGTGCAGATTCTTCTGGTGGATAGCAGAAGTCGCAACTATGGAATAGCATGCCGATTAGCAGGATGAAAATGGAATCGCTACGTTTCGGGACTATATCGTACATGGTGCGTTTTTTTATAGCTTAAGGAAAGCCGGATTGTCTTTCGGACTTGCTGCCTGCGATAGGCGCAGGGCGAACCTGTTTTTGTGGGAATAATGCAAATATACAACATTCTTCCATACGTATTCTTATAGGGCTGTTGTTTCATGTCTTATGGATAAAGGTATTTAGGATGGCTTCGGTATCATGTGAATTTTTCCGGGCTTCTTTGCGGGAAAGCCATGGCCGTGCTTTTAGTGTTTTTAATAAAGCCATACGGCAAGGAACCAGCAAAAAAGCACGAAGTCCAACAAGGCTACTGCCACCATGGCTATGAACCAGAAGACGGTGGCACCGTCAGTTTTTTCTGTTTTTTCAGTGGTTTCAACCGGAGAATCGGGTGATGGGATAGGATAATTGAGAGGGACATGGTAGTTTCTCCGCCAGGTATGCATGGTTTTTCCGGAGAAGAATATTTTGTACGCCCCATTCACTATGCGTGGGTCGTAGGGGAGACTGCGCCTTTTCCTTGCCATAGTTTTATTGTTTTTAAGTTGTTCTCTTTATGTTTTTTTTCTACTTGGCAGGTCTTGGTTATGAGCAGCAATGTATCATTGTCAAGAGTGCCAAGGCGATTATGCCGCCGAATGCTGTGAACAGTTTCAATTCAAATCTAAATTCTTTGTCAGTCATTGCATTTGTATTTCAGGGTTGTTGGAACTCAGTTGTGTTTGTGTGTCTGTTGTTCGACCACGGGAGGAGGGTTTGTTTCTGCGGGTATGGTCTATTGCCGTTTTGTGATGCAAAAGTAGGGTGGGTGGATGTCAGAATGTGTCGTTTTTCTGCCGTTTTGCTCGTTCGATTTTTTTTATTCGGCGTTTTTTTCAGGTATGGCGACTCCGTTCGTGCAATGGGAAAAAATTGTTACTTTTGGCATGGCGTTCGACTTTCATTATCGTTGAAATTCAGCGCGGTGGCATCGCAGGCCGGAAAACAAAAAGAGAGAGTCATGTTGTACCCGATAGGAATCCAGAATTTTGAAAGCCTCCGCAAGGGAGGATTCACGTATGTGGACAAGACGGAATTGATTTACCAGCTTGCCGCTACGGGGCGATACTATTTCTTAGGTCGTCCGC
>JADIMZ010000154.1 GCA_017694335.1 Candidatus Pullibacteroides excrementavium | reverse complement strand
ATGGACAATAAAATCCTGACACAAACCTATCTCTCCCCCTGCGGCCCCTTGCTTTTAGGCTCGTTCCAAGACGAACTCTGCCTCTGCAACTGGCTCAACGAAAAGCATCCCGGCCGAGTTGACAAACGCCTGCAAGCCGGATTGCACGCCCGATACGCCCCCCAAGCCTCCGACATCACCCAGGAAGCCGTCCGCCAGCTGGACGAATACTTCTCAGGACAACGGAAATCTTTCGACTTGCCTTTGCTGTTCGTGGGCAGCGACTTCCAGAAAAGCGTCTGGCAGATGCTTTTGGAAATCCCTTACGGCCAAACGATTTCTTACGGAGAGATGGCTCGCAGGATAGGAATGCCGAAAGCCGTGCGCGCTGTAGCCAATGCCAATGGAGCGAACGCGATTTCGATTTTCGCGCCCTGCCACCGGGTCATCGGCAGCGACCATTCCCTGACCGGGTACGGCGGGGGGCTGGAGGCCAAGAAATTCCTATTAGAACTGGAAGGCGCACGATAAGCCGGCCAAGGTTAAATGCCCGTTCTTTTAAGTTGAATGACCCTTCGCTTTAATTTGCCGTCTTGCCGGGAAGCGCACAACAAACCCGCCCGGGGGTTCTATGCCGTCCCTATTGCCGAGCGCCATTGCCCCAGACACGTCCGACCACTCCAACCGGGTCTATTCTTCGACCGGAAACGACCTCTTGAATTGCCGAGCGCCATTGCCCCAGCCATGGCCGCCCACAGATAGAATTTTTCCCGAAATCTTTCCCCATGCAAAACAAAAAGGCTTTCCTATTTTTTTAGTATGTTTGCCGTTTGCATGTTTTTCCCAAAAGCCGAGAAGAAACAGCAAGGCCGACAGGTCAGCCAATCGCGGGCATCAAAAAACGCCTCCATTGCCGACCCGGATCGGCATCCACCTTTGCAGAACATAGAAGAACACGACAATATGGATCCTCGTCATCAACACCTTTTCAAAAGGTACATCGCCCAGGCATCGAACTTCCCGCCCTTTATCGTGGACGTGGCCAAAGGCGAAGGCGTCTATATCTGGAACCAAGAGGGGAAAAGATATATCGACTTCATTTCCAGCATCTGCGTCAACAATGTGGGGCATCGGAACCCGGTTGTACTGAAAGCCTTGGAAGAACAGATGCAGAAGTACCTGCACATCATGGTCTATGGGGAATTCATCCAGCAGCCTCAATTGGATTTGGCCGAAGAGCTTTGCGGCAGCCTGCCTCCGCAGCTCCAGAAGATTTTCCTGCTCAACTCGGGTTCAGAATCCATCGAAGGCGCCATCAAGCTGGCCCGGCTCTACAACCACCGGGGCGAAATCATTTCCTTTGCCAATTCCTACCATGGGAGCACGATGGGCGCGATGTCCGCTTTGGGAAACGAACCGATCCGCCAGCGTTTCGACCCGCTTTTGCCGGAGCACAAGATGCTGGAATACAACAACACGGACCAGCTCGATGCCATCAGCGACAAAACTTGCTGCGTGGTGGCCGAAGTGATTCAGTCCGGAGGCGGCATGATGGAAGCCAGCCAAGAATTCATGCAGAAGCTCCGCCAGAAATGCACCGAACACGGAGCCTTGCTGATTTTCGATGAGATACAAAGCGGCTTCGGTCGAACCGGAAAACTTTTTGCCTTTGAACATTACAACGTGGTGCCGGATATCCTTTGCATAGCCAAAGGCATGGGGGGCGGGATGCCTATCGGGGCTTTCGTCGCCAGCCAGGAGCTGATGGCCTTGCTCGACAACGAGCATCCGCTGATGGGGCACGCTTCCACCTTCGGAGGCCACCCGATGAGCTGCGTGGCTTCGCTGGCCGCTTTACGACTGATTAAAAGCCCGGAAGTCTTGCCGAAAGTGGAAGCCAAAGGCCAACGGATCCGCCGCCACCTGCAAGAAATACCGCAAGTGAAGGAAGTCCACGGCAAGGGATTGTTCTTAGCGGCGCATTTCGAGAATGACGAAATCACGGCCAAGGTGCAGGAACGCTGCATGGAAAACGGTTTCATCTCGTTCTGGCTGTTGTTCAACCACAAGGCTTTGGCCTTGACACCGCCGCTCACCATCTCCGACGAGGAAATCGACTACGGCATGGAACTCTTCAAGAAATCCGTCCGCGAAGCCGTATCCTAAGCTTGACGCGACCTAAGACAAACTCAAGGAATCGAGCCGACGTGAAGTAAAGAAGAAGAAGAAGAAGAATTCGAACGGCCTCGCGGGACGGGGCGTTTGCCGTGTGGCTGGGCAGTTGCCACCGCGCGTGTAGCCGGGGATTTCACCATGTCCTTGCCACCACGGGCTTCCGCCCGTAATCGGCAAACGCTTGGTTCTCGCCGGAGGCGCCCTTCCCAGCGTCTTTTTCTTTTGTTTCTTTTCTTTTGGACGAGCAAAAGAAAAGAAAGAATAAAAAAACTTTTAAAAAAATTTTTAACCATGTTTACTGGAATCATCGAACGAACCGCCACCGTAACCAAAATCGAACAGGAAGGCACAAACTTCCATTTCACTTTGCAATGCCCCATCGCCAAGGAACTCAAAATAGACCAAAGCATGGCCCACGACGGCGTATGCCTCACCGTGGTCCGCTTGGATCCCGAACACGACCAATACACCGTTACCGCGATGGAAGAAACCATGCAACGGACCAACTTAGGCAGCTGGAAAGTGGGCACGGAAGTGAACGTGGAACGCTCCATGCGGATGGACGGCCGCTTTGACGGGCATGTAGTCCAAGGCCACGTGGACCAGACCGCTGTCTGCGAAAAAGTGGAAACCTTGGACGGCAGCTGGCGTTTCTACTTCCGTTTCAAGCCCGGCAACCAGGAACATTTCACCGTGGAAAAAGGCTCCATCTGCGTCAACGGGGTCAGCCTGACCGTGGTGGATTCCGAACCCGGCATGTTCTCGGTGGCCATCATTCCCTACACTTACACAGAAACCAACTTCCACAACATCAAGGAAGGCACGGTGGTCAACTTGGAATTCGACGTGTTCGGGAAATACGTGGCCCGTCTCTTTGCCGAATACATCAAGCAGCAAGGCAAATAGGCAGCATACCGGCCCGCGATACAGACCCGGCAGTGGAAGAAAACGGCCGAAATGCAAGCGGACACCAAAGACTTCACTGCCTAAAAACAACAAAACCATCATAAAACAACGGGGTTCAAAGCCATGCCCGAGGCAAAGACTTTGAATCCCGCCCTTATAAAATAAACTGCAAGCCGAGCGCAGAGCCGAACGCAGTTCGAGCTATGCCGAGGCGCCGCATTTATCGGAAACGAAGTTTAAAATAAAACAACAGAATGCTCACCACGCTGGTTCTTTCGGCCATCCTTTTGGTCCTTATCGTCTTACTGTATTTACTATCCCGAAAAAACAAAGTCTTGAAACTGTTCTGCACTCCGTTAGCGGTATGCATCACCGCCGGATTGATGCTGATTACCTGCCTTATCCTCGGCTTAATCAGCCAAAACCCCGAAAGCCAGGACTTTTTGAGCCGAATCGGTCTTCGCAGCTTCAAAGACTCCCCCTGGTTCATCAGCAGCACGATGCTTTTCCTCCTCGTCTTAGGAATGTTCATCATAGAGCAATACCGGCTCCATCCTAAAAACACAAGCCCGCATCTGTTCACTGGCATCTGGGTCGTGGTTTTCGGTATCCTGATGAGCAATCTCAGCATCCAACGCTACCTCTGGATCGGATGGAAAGACGTTCCAAAATGGGAAGCGACCTTGCAATCGCCCGACCCTCAATCAAAAAAGCTCCCCTTTGCCATCGAAGTGAGCCAATACCGAACCGACTATTACCCGCCTGTCATCTATATCGTGGACAGCAAAACCGGCCGGGTCCTGCCGTTGGAGAAACCCACATCCATGCCTATCGACATAGCACAGTACAAGGAATATGCCGCCGGGAAAGGCTCCGCGCAACAAAAACAAATCCAGGAATGGGACATCAAGCTTGTGGAATACCTGCCCCATGCCTGGGTTCATTTCACCGATGGCCAATACAGCGCAGAATCGACACAAGATGAAGGCAATGCACCGGCAGCCAAAGTAGAAATGAAATCGAACCTGACCGGAGAGACGAAAACCACATGGCTCAGTTGCGGCAGCGCATTGCAATTGCCCAGTTTCCTCCGCTTAGATTCAAGCCGGCTCATCGGCATGGAAGACCCTGTGCCATCCCATTTTATAGCCCATCTTAATCTTTATGAAATACAAGGAGATACCGGCATCATCCGCCTGGATTCCGTCTGGCCGAACCATCCGATTGGCATCGATGGCTACGATATCTACCTCAAATCCGTGAAAACGGAAGCCGGACTGTGGAATCCCGATGTCCAGTTGGAATTGGTCAAAGATCCTTGGAAACCCGTAGTGTACGGAGGCTTAGGCCTCATTCTGCTATCCTTGCTTGAGATGCTGATCAAAGGCCTTTTCTGCAAGAAGAAACAGAGCAACGATTAAATCTGCGACAATGGGCTGGGAAGAATACCCTTGGTTCTGCATCGCCACCTTGCTTTGCTGGGCAATAGCCGCAGCGACCGCCTTTGGGCAAAAACATCGAAATACGACCTTTTTTCTGGGAGGTCTCGGCATCGGCATCCAAGCCTTTTTCCTGATCGGATTCTGGATCCATGCCCAACGCCCGCCCTTGGCTTCCTTGGGCGAGACCCGGCTCTGGTACGTGTTTTTCCTGCTTTTGCTGGGCTGGTTCGTCTTCTATGCGTTCCGATACCGATGGATTCCGGCCTTAAGCTGGGTGCTGGCCCTGGTTTTCAGCCTCCCGAACCTGCTCAAGCCCGAACTGCATACGCAAGGGCTGATGCCGGTCTTGCAAAGTTTCTGGTTCATTCCCCACGTGATTCTGTACATTTTTGCGTACAGCCTATTGGCTATCAGTTTCCTGCTTTCCATCTACGGATTAAGTGCGAAAAAAGGCCGAGGCCGGCTGCTCTTGGAACACATCGACCGGCTGAGCCGCCTTGGCACGCTATGCCTGCTAACTGGCATCTGTCTCGGCTGCGTCTGGGCGAAACAGGCCTGGGGCAGTTTCTGGACCTGGGACCCGAAAGAGACCTGGGCTTTGGCCACCTTGCTCTGCTATGGCATCAGCCTTGGCTTACGCCGCTGCCCGGAACACCCGGTCTTGCAGCAGAAAGCCAGCCTCTGGTTTCAAATCTTAGGTTTCATCACGTTGCAAATCTGCTGGTACGGCATCAACTACCTCCCCGCAACCCAAAACAGCCTGCACGTGTATGGATAGCTTCTTTGTTCTTGCATATCCGCTTTTGCGGCTTCGAGCGTGTTGCCCATGCCGGAGAAAGCATTCATCCATAATATGGCTTCCGGATTGTCGTTTCCTTTTCCACCTATTGCGCTCGACAAGCCATCATAGGAACGAGCGAGTTGTTTCTTCCTGTTCAGCTTCTATACCCGGGATTGGGGACAACACCCAGAGGACGATTGATGCCGAACACCGAAAGACGACAAAAATTCGTTACATTTGCAGTTTGGGACAATGGAATTGCCAGGAAAGAGAGTCGGATGGGCAGAAGACCTTGCACCATCAGCCCCAAATCCCGGCATCGTAAAAGCGTTCCTTCTCAAACAAAACCAAAATGGAAAAGAAAAACATCGCCTTGGTCTGCGGAGGATACTCCAAAGAAAGCGTCATCTCGATCATGGGCGCGGAATCGATTGAGAAGCATATCCCGACCGACCAGTACCGGGTATTCAAAATCATCATCGAGCCCAACCGCTGGTACTACAAGGCTCCCGACGGCAGCACCGAAGACATCGACAAGAACAACTTCAGCCTGGCCGGAAGCGTCCACTTCGACTTGGCTTTCATCAATATCCACGGCAAGCCGGGCGAAAACGGGATGCTGCAAGGCTATTTCGACATGCTCCATATTCCCTATACAACCTGCGATGCCTGCACCTCGGCAGTCACATTCCACAAGGATTTCTGCAAGAGCGTCTTAGCTCAATACGGCATCCGTGTGCCGCGCTCCGTCCGTATTTTCCGCCACGAAAACTACGACATAGACCGGATTGCGGAAAATATAGGATTCCCCTGTTTTGTAAAGCCTAATTCCGAAGGCTCCAGCATCGGTATCAGCAAGGTGAAACGCAAGGAAGATTTGCGAGGTGCTATCGAAAACGCCTTTATCGAGGACAACGAAGTCTTGATTGAGCATTTTGTCAAAGGCAAGGAATACTCCTGCGGCCTGATGCGCTTCAAAGGCGAAATCGTGGTATTCCCCTTGGCGGCCATCGTGCCCAAGAACGAATTCTTCGATTACGAAGCCAAGTACAAAGGGGCTTCGGAGGAAATTGTCCCAGCCCCCGTTTCGGAAAAATTATCCCGAGAAATCGGGGATATTTCAACTCGTATTTACCAAGTCCTGAACTGCAAAGGCGTTGTCCGCTGCGACTTCATCGTGGAAGACGGCACGGAAGATGTCTATTTCCTGGAAGTGAACACCACCCCCGGGCAATCGGCCGAAAGCATCGTGCCCAAACAGGTGCGCCACATGGGATGGACGCTGGAGGAATTTTACCAGAATGTCATCACTGAAGCTTTGGACCGGTAAATCACTGCCAGCACCCAATCCTTTGCAGCCAGACCAAAGCGAACAAAAGCCGCCGTCTGCGCAAAATTTAAATCATAACACCGCCGCGCTTACCCGCTTTTGGTTCGCGCAAGCATTTTAATAAAGAAGACAATGGCTCTGCCCAGCTTTTTTCAACAACCCAAGCATCGACAATTCAACGTAAAACCAAGGTATTACGACCCGGAAAAGGAACGTATCGAAGAGCTGAAGAAAAGATATGACCCTTCGGTTTCCGAGGACGAGAAGCTGGAAGCGGCCAAGGCTCGCATCCGCGAAAGTTTCCAGCGTGATCCCAAGAAAGCCAAAGGCACACTGAGCACCAAAAGGCTTCTTATTTATCTGGCTGTTCTGGCATTGCTGCTCCTTTGGATTTTGAGCTAATCTTGCAAAGATACGCGGGGAAAGAATGGACAGCAACAGTATTATCAACATCTTACCAGAATTCGTTGCCAACCAGATTGCGGCCGGGGAAGTAGTGAACCGCCCGGCATCGGCGGTCAAGGAGCTATTGGAAAATGCGGTGGATGCCGGAGCCACCGAGATTGAATTATACACGGTGGATGCCGGGAGAACCTTGATACAGGTGGTTGACAACGGTTGCGGGATGAATGCCGAAGATGCGCAACGGTGTTTCCTGCCGCACGCCACCTCCAAACTCGGCTCGACCGAGGACTTGCACCATATCCGCACGATGGGATTCCGGGGAGAGGCTTTGGCATCGATTGCCGCCGTGGCGCAGGTGGAGTTGCACACTCGTCAAAAAGACAGCGAATTAGGCACTAAAATCCTGATTGAAGGCGGGAAAATCATCGCAAAAGAGGCCTTTGCCTGCCCGCCCGGCTCCTGCTTCATGGTCAAGAACCTCTATTTCAACACGCCGGCGCGGAGGCAGTTCCTCAAAAGCGAGGAGGTGGAATACCGCTACATCGAAGAGGAGTTCAACCGAATCGCATTGGCGCATCCGGAAATCTGCTTTTCGCTCTATCGCAATAATCAGAAAATCTACTTTTTGGAATCGGGCAATCTCAAAAAACGAATTGTCCAGCTGATGGGCAAAGCCTTTGAGGGGCGAATTGTCAAAGTATCCGAATCGATGCCGGACATCCAACTGGGAGGATACCTCTGCTCGCCCGATTACTCGGTGAAAGGACGCAGCCGCCAGTATCTGTTTGTCAACCGCCGCCATGTGCGCCATGCCGGTTTGGCCAATGCGGTGGAAAAAGCCTATCAGGGATTGCTGCCAGAGGGCAAGAACCCGGCTTTCTTCCTGTTTTTGGAGATGCCGCCTGAAAGCATCGATGTCAATATCCATCCTACCAAGACAGAAATCCGCTTCAAGGACGAGAAGATGCTGTACGGACTAATGCTTTCGGCCGCCAAGCATGCTTTGGGCATCAACCAGATGCGCGACACCTTGGATTTCGAGTCTTCCCAGGCACTCCCCTATTCTTACAGACCCAAGGGATACGTGCCACCTGTGCCTAAGGTTAGTTTGCACGAGGGTTATAATCCTTTTGAAAACAACACGGCTGGAGCAGGAAACGGAAACAGGCCGGGCTTGAGCGCGAATCATTCCGGAACGGAAGGTAGCGGAAATTCAAAATCGGAAACCGGCATCCCTGCTTCGAAACAAAACGAAGCGTATCGCCAGGCTTACGCGGCAAACTTCGCCTTAATGCAGGAAGACATGCAAAACCGGACCGAACCGGACCAGCTTTGCCTTGACTGCTTCAAAGAGAACGAGGCCGAATTAGGAAAAGCCCTATTGGAAGAAGAAAACATAACGGGCGATACCGGCAACACAAGCCATACGGACAAGACAAACGGTCCGGACTGCCCGAACGATACCTCGAATGGAAGGAATGAACGAATTCGCATTTTCCAAATATTCAACAGCTATATTGCAACCCCCTTGCGGTCGGGCATTGCCATTATCGACCAGGAAGCCGCCTCGGAACGAATCATATACAACGATTATTCGATGCACAAGGATAACGTACATTCGCAAAGCACGCTTTTCCCGCAGACGGTGGAACTCTCGACTGCCGACAGCGAGCTGTTGCAGGAGATGAGGAACGACCTGAATGCCTTGGGCTGGAGCATCGAATGGCTTGGCGGAAATTCGTTCATGGTCAACGCGATGCCCTCCGGGATGCAAGAAAGCCGAGTGCAGGAATTGCTGGAAAACCTGATTGTGTCTTACACCCAACAACTGATTCATGCCAAAGGAAACCGATGGGAAAACATCGCTACGGCTTTGGCCCGGCAATTGGCCGTGAAACGCGGCACTCCGCTGCCTGAAGAGGAAATCTGCTACATTGCTTCCCGGCTTTTTTCCGGTCCGATGCCGGAAATATCCCCTTCCGGGAAAAGAGTGTTCCGAATATTATCCGAAAAGGAGCTGACAGGATTCTTTGAAACGCATTGAAGCCTGCCATCGACTGTAAACGCTAACAGAAAAAAAATTAAAAAATGGCCCAAAGCGACAACTACACCCTCCGAGGATTCAGTTTTTTACCTCCAGTGGTAAAAAATCTTCTGATTCTCAACGTGCTGTTTTTCTTAGCCGATATCAGCCTGCAGACGCGGGGCATCGACCTGACCCAATGGTTGGGGTTGCACTACATCACGGCACAGGACTTCTATCCTTGGCAGTTCATCACCTATATGTTCATGCACGGCAATTTCTCGCATCTGTTTTTCAACATGTTCGCGCTATGGATGTTCGGGTACGCCTTGGAAAACTACTGGGGGAGCAAGCGTTTCCTTGTCTATTATCTGATTACAGGTGTTGGGGCCGCCTTGATTCAAACGGGGGTCTTGGCACTGGAAATCAGAGGAATGACTCAAGGCTTACCTCCATTTGCCGCCCAGCATTATATCAACCAGATTGTCACCGTGGGAGCTTCGGGGGCTGTTTACGGCATCCTGCTGGCTTTCGGGATGTGCTTCCCTAACGTGCCTATCTTCCTATATTTCTTTTTCCCCATCAAGGCCAAATGGTTCGTTATCATCTACGGGGTCATCGAGCTTTTCGCCGGCATCGGGGGAACGGCCGATGGCGTAGCGCATTTCGCACATCTGGGGGGAATGATTTTCGGGTTGCTGTTGATATTGTATTGGAGGAAGCACGGGTCAAGGATTAGGTGATACTTTTCTTTTGAAAAAGAAAAGTATCCAAAAGAAAACTTTACGCCCCGCAAAAAAGGCTGCCGGAAACGGTTTTTCCGGCTAAAGGGCAAGAACTCGCTCCGGCTTCGCCTGCGCTCAAACAGCTTGCCCTTTTTAACGCCTCCAAACCGTTCCGGACTTTCCGCCTTTTTTGCGAAGGGCGGCTATCCCGCAAGACAGCGAAACTGTTTTCCGCTCAAAAGCCCTCGTCCGTTTAACGCCCTTTTTTGTAGAGCGGAGGCTGCACCACCAAAGCATATACTGGCCAATGACCACCCTTTGTGAAGTTCCGGACTTTCCGCCTTTTTTGCGAAGAGCGGCTGCCTTGCGACTTTGCGAAGGGCGGCTATCCCGCAAGGCAAAGAGAAAGCGGTGTGCAACCCATTTTTAAAGCTCGTCAAACTAAAAAATTTACTAAATTCGCGGCGGCTTCCCGATATCGGGTCGCCCGATATATAAAACAGCTAATCAAACAAAAAACGATATGATAACAAACAACTTCGCCCGTCGTCACAACGGGCCGAACCCCGAGCAGACGCAGAAGATGCTCGAAACCATCGGGGTCAAAAGCATGGACGAACTGATCGAAAAGACCGTCCCGGCAGCCATCCGCCTTCCCAAGCCGATGGATCTGCCCGAAGCGATGAACGAATACCAATACCTGAACCATCTTCACGAACTGGCTTCCAAGAACCAAGTTTTCCGTTCCTATATCGGGATGGGCTACTACAACTGCATCACCCCGGCCGTGATTACCCGCAACATCCTTGAAAACCCGGGTTGGTACACCTCTTACACCCCGTACCAGGCCGAGATTTCCCAAGGCCGTCTGGAAGCCCTGCTGAACTACCAGACCATGGTGGCCGACATGACCGGGCTGCCCTTGGCCAACGCCTCCCTTTTGGACGAAGGCACGGCCGCTGCCGAAGCCATGATCATGTTCTACCACAGCCGCAGCCGCGACAAGGTGAAAGCCAACGCCAATGTATGCTTTGTGGACGAGCGCCTGTTCCCGCAGACCATCAGCGTGCTCAAGACCCGCGCCCACCTGCTCGGCTTCCAACTGGAATTCGGCAAGATGGAAGAATACAAGTTCCGTCCCGAAGTGTTCGGTGCCATCATCCAACAGGTGGACCGCAACGGCCAGGTTCATGAAATCAAGAGCGTTATCGATGCCGCCCACGAAGCCGGCGTATTGGTGGCCGTGGCCTGTGACCTGATGGCTCTGGCCATTCTCCGTGCTCCGGGCAAGGACGGTGCGGACTGCGCTTTCGGCAACAGCCAGCGTTTCGGCTTGCCTTTGGGCTTCGGCGGTCCTTCGGCCGGTTTCTTCGCCTGCACCAACGATTTCAAACGTATGATCCCGGGCCGTATCATCGGCATCACGATCGACGCCCAGGGCAACAAAGCCTTGCGTTTGGCCTTGCAGACTCGCGAACAGCACATCAAACGCGACAAAGCCACTTCCAATATCTGTACCGCTCAGGCTTTGATGGCCGTCATGTCGGGCATGTACGCTGTTTACCACGGACAGGATGGCATCCGCGAAATCGCGCTCGACATCCACGCCTTGGCCAAGCGCTTAGCTAAACGGGGAGTGGAATACGGCTTCAGACAGCTCAACACGGTATTCTTCGACACCGTATACTTCCATAGCCCGGTTTCGATCGAAAAGGTTCGCGAAATCGCCTTGGCGCACCGCATGAACTTCAATTATCTCGACGACCGCACTTTCACCATCAGCTTGGACGAAACCACTTCGCTGGACGATGTGCGCGAAATCATTGGCATCCTGGCCGAAGCAGTGGGTCAAAAGCATGTATGCGAAGGCGGCAAATGCTGCCACGGCCACTGCAAGCATGAAATCTTGGAAGACATTCCCGAAAACCTGCGCCGAATCACTCCGTACCTGACTCATCCGGTTTTCAATACCTACCACAGCGAAACCGAGATGATGCGTTATATCAAGAAGCTGGAAGTAAAGGACTTGGCTTTGAACCGTGCCATGATTCCTCTGGGTTCCTGCACGATGAAGCTGAACGCGGCGGCAGAAATGATGTGCCTGAGCTTGCCGGAAATGGCGGGCATCCATCCTTTCGTTCCGGCCGAACAGGCGCAAGGATACCACGAATTGATTGACCGCCTGGAAAAAGACCTCTGCGAAATCACCGGTTTCTACAAGGCCAGCTTCCAACCCAACTCGGGTGCTGCCGGCGAATACACCGGTTTGTCGGTCATCCGCGCTTACCAGGAAGCCCAAGGCGAAAGCCACCGCAACATCTGCTTGATTCCGGCTTCGGCCCACGGCACCAACCCGGCTTCGGCCGCGATGGCTGGACTCAAAGTGGTGGTCGTGGCTTCCACTCCGGAAGGCGAAATCGATGTCAACGACCTCAAGGCCAAAGTAGAACAATACGGCAAGGAAATTTCCTGCTTGATGATTACCTATCCTTCCACCCACGGGGTGTTCGAAGAAGCGGTACTGGAAATCATCAAGACGGTTCACAGCTGCGGTGCCCAGGTTTATATGGATGGTGCCAACATGAATGCCCAGGTGGGTCTGACCTCACCGGGTTACATGGGAGCCGATGTATGCCACTTGAACCTGCACAAGACTTTCGCGATGCCTCACGGTGGCGGCGGTCCCGGCGTTGGTCCTATCTGCGTGGCCAAGCATCTGGCTGCTTACCTGCCCGACCATTGCATGATTCCGGTAAGCCATACCGGCCGTCCGGCGGTTTCGTCCTCGCCTTACGGCAGCGCGTTCATCCTGCCCATCACCTACGGTTACATCCGCATGTTAGGGGCTGAGGGCCTCAAGTCGGCTACCGAATACGCCATCTTGAACGCCAACTACCTGCGCGCCCGTCTGAAGGACTATTACAAGATTTTCTACACCGGCAAGCAGGGCATGAACGCCCATGAAATGATTCTGGACTGCAACCAGTTCCTGATGAGCGCCAACATCCAGGTGGGCGACATTGCCAAGCGTCTGATGGACTACGGCTTCCACGCTCCTACTGTGGCTTTCCCGGTTCACGGCACTTTGATGGTGGAACCGACCGAAAGCGAACCTTTGGCCGAATTGGATCGTCTGGTGGATGCTTTCATCGCCATCCGCAAGGAAATCGCTGAAATCGAGGAAGGCAAGGCTGACCGCGAAAACAATGTGGTCAAGAATGCGCCGCACACGCAATACATGGTCTGCGCCGATGAATGGAAGTTCCCTTACACTCGTCAGCAGGCTGCGTTCCCGTTGCCGCACGAAGACAAGTACTGGCCGGCTTGCGCCAAGGTGGACGATGCCTACGGCGACCGCAACCTGCAGTGTACTTGGCCGGAAGCGGAATAAGGGACTGGCCATCAGCTCGTCTGAGACAACGATGCCGATGCCGCCAGGGAACAACTGAGGTTGGAGAAACTGCGGCCGGGACAGCGGATTCGGGTCTATGCTACGGACCCGGGGTCACGCCGGAGCGGTTACAAGACGGCTGCGTTGGCATCGTAAAAACAAGAAAGGAAGCTCGGTTTCAATAATCGGGCTTCCTTTTTTGTTGACTCTTCAAAGCCGTGATAATACGTCCGATACCGCGTTCCCATGCCTCAATTTGCATGGAGATGGAATACGATTCATGTAATTCTCACAAACACTGACAATCTCAGTTATTTCTATTAATCAGGTTCACCACCACTTTCACCATCACATCTTTCTCCTCCGTACGGCTTTCGGCAATCATCAGCGTAAGGGCGACAAGGGTGTTATCGGCGATACGCTTTGTGCCATCAGGATTGTACAGGATGCCATTCCCTGCCATGAACCACAGGAAGAGCGTGGCGGCAATGCGCTTGTTGCCATCGCTGAACGAGTGATTCTTCGTGACCAAATAAAGCAACATGGCTGCTTTCTCCTCCACAGAAGGATAGAGGTCTTGCCCACCGAAAGTCTGATAAATCTGCCCGATGGAGCTTTTGAACGAATCGTCTTTCTCGTTGCCGAACCATTCGCTGCCGCCGAATTTGGCTTTCAGGCTCTCGACGGCCTGCATAGCACCTTCGTAAGTAGCATGGAACTTCTCTTCGTTGGTGGTCTGTTCCACGGCTAACTGCTGGTAATCATACTTATCCAAGGTATCGAGGGCATAGGCATAATCAGCAACGACTTCCACAAGCCCGAAAGCCTCATCCGAAGCTAAAGATTCCTGCGCCTTAACCGTCCTTCCCAAGACGGAAACCAACTGTTTCAATTCCGTATAGCGTTGTTCCGTCAAAGCCTTATTGATGGCATAGCCTTTCACCAAATATTCTTTCAGCACCTTGTTGGCCCAGATACGGAACTGAGTGCCGCGCTGGCTTTTTACACGATAGCCTACCGAGATAATGACATCCAAATTATAAAGGACTGTTTGATAGGTTTGGTCTGCATCTTTACCCATATGTGCAAAATTTGCACATGTGGTCTCACGCTCCAATTCATGTTCCTTATATATATTATTAATATGTCGCCCAATAACAGTCC
>JADIMZ010000153.1 GCA_017694335.1 Candidatus Pullibacteroides excrementavium | reverse complement strand
CTTGGGCTTCTGCGCTATCTCATACACCTTCACCGATAGCTTCTCTTCCACCAACGCCCTTCTGAACAGCTTCTTCACCCGTTCCTCCCCTCCGTACAAGTCCCCTATCAGGTTCTTCAACCGCTCCGGGTTCCGGTATATCTCCTCCCCGTACACCTTCACCATGTACCCAAGGAACTCGTCCATCTTCCCGTACCCCCGCGCCTTCTCCTCTTCCAGCAGCATCGCCCCGCAGAACGGACATTCCGACAAGCTCTTTGAGTGCCGTTTCGGCGGCTCCCATTTTCCTCCGCATTTTTCACACTGTACCATAATTGTATCTTCTTTTTGCGGTCAGCACCTCAAAATACCCCCCCGAACAGCCCCCTTTCCGACCGCCTGCAAAGTTCGCAATATTTTCAATGCAACATCAAACTTATCCTCCGCGAATTCCTCGCATACAGGTATCGCCAACACTCCATCCAAACGACTTACGACACCCTTGGCCCCTGCGAATTCCTCGCACACAAGTACCGCCAACCCTATCCACTCCATCTATAATTCAACAAAACGAGCAACATTGGAGAGATGCTGCCGACACGCAAATTATTCGTACCTTTGGCTACAATCGAAGATAGCTTGGCGCTGCGCTCGACTTTCACTACCTTTGACTGCGTTGAAGGGTAGGATGCGTCTCGGCCATGCAAAACTGAGCAAGCTCCTTTTGCATGGCTCTCGACTTTCACTATCTTTGGCTTTTGCAAGCAAACACTCAAAAAAAACAAAAGACTTCCACTATGCTTTATCCGATTGGAATCCAAAACTTTGAAAAAATCCGCCAAGGGGGCTTCCTTTATGTGGACAAGACCAATTTGATTTACCAGATAGTCCAGACAGGCGGATACTACTTCCTGAGCCGCCCCCGACGCTTCGGCAAGAGCCTCTTGGTCTCGACCATGGAAGCCTACTTCCAAGGGAAAAAAGAACTGTTCAAAGGCTTGGCCATCGAACAATTGGAAAAGGAATGGAATGCCTGGCCAGTACTACATTTGGATCTGAGCGGAGTGACCTATACCGATGAAAGCGTCCTGAACGAGAAGATGGAAAGCACCTTGCGCCTATGGGAAAAAGCCTATGACGTGGCCAATGATTTCAAATCCGATAGCGTCCGATTCTATAACATCATCGATGCCGCCTACGAAAAGACCGGCAAGCCGGTGGCAATCCTGATAGACGAATACGACAAGCCGCTACTGGACTCAGTCGGCAACGAACCCCTCCGGGAAGCCTTCCGCAGCCGCTTGCAAGGCTTCTACAGCGTGATGAAGAGCCAGGACGGCAAACTCCGCTTCGGCTTCCTCACCGGGGTCACCAAACTCGGCAAGCTCAGCATCTTCAGCGGCCTCAACAACCTCAACGACATCTCCATGGATTGGGAGTTCTCCAGCCTCTGCGGCATCTCGGAATCCGAACTCCATGCCTATTTCGACCATGAAGTGGCTGCCATGGCGCAGGCCAACCGATTGACCAAAGAGGAATGTTACGCCAAGCTGAAGGACTACTACGACGGCTACCATTTCTGCGAGAACGCCGATGACATCTACAACCCTTTCAGCCTGCTCAGCGCCTTGCGGAAAAAGCGGTTCAGTGATTACTGGTACGAGACCGGCACCCCGACTTTCGTGGTCAAAGCTCTGCGCAACGGCAAATTCAACCTCGAAGATTTGACCTTGGAAGGCGTTCCTGCCTCGGCCTTGGGAGGGGTCAATGCCGACGATTCCGACCCGGTCCCCGTCCTCTACCAGAGCGGATACCTGACCATCAAATCCTATGACGAACGCTGGGAACGTTATTCGTTGAAATACCCCAACAAGGAGGTAGAACGCGGCTTCATGGAAGGATTGGCGCGAATCTACACGCCTTCATTGAGTTACAACACCCCGTTCGATATACGGAAATTCGTGGAGGATTTTGAAAAGGGCGATACCGAGAGCCTGATGAAACGCTTCGAGGCTTTCTTTGCCGATGCCGATTACGAAATCGTGGGCGATGCCGAACTCTACTTCCAAAACACCATGTACGTCATGTGCAAGCTGATGGGACAGTACACCCAAGTAGAACGCCATACCAGCAACGGCCGCATGGATATTGTAGTTCAGACCGACAAATACGTCTATATCATGGAGTTGAAGATGGATGCCAGCGCGGACGAAGCCTTGCAGCAGATCGAGGACAAAGGCTATGCCAAGCCCTTTGCCGCCGACCCTCGCAAACTCTTCAAAATCGGGGTCGATTTCTCCAGCCAGACGAGGCGGATTGCGGAATGGAAAATGGCATAGCCCCCATCATCCGACTTTGGGAAAGTTAATTTTTGGCCGGCGGCAGGCCGTGGCTGGGCCGCCTTGCTCCACTGACGTTCCGCTGGGCGGCCCGCTTCGGACTGCCGCTTTAGCTTAGTGGGCAAGATGGGATGCCCGGCAGAAAAACTAAAGGGACAAAACGAGGCGGAGGCCGTATTTGACGTACCAGTAGCCAGGGTCGTCGTAGTACCGGTACGACACCCGGCAGCCACTGGCAATGTCCCAGCCGCTGCCCCCGCGAAGCACGCGAGTGCCCACGGATTGCGGTCCGGTCGGGTTCGTCTGTGACTCCTCCATGTAATCCCCGTACCAGTCCTGGCACCACTCCCATACGTTCCCGCTCATGTCGTAAAGACCTAGCTCGTTCGGCTTCTTCCGACCTACCGGATGCGTATGTTCGTCGCTATTGTCTCCGTACCAGCCCACCTCGTCCAAGTCGTCGCTCCCCGCGTACTTATACCCCTTGCTCCTGTTCCCTCCACGCGCCGAGTACTCCCACTCCGCCTCCGTCGGCAACCGGAACTGCATTCCCGTCCTCGCGTTCAGCTTCTCAATGAACTCCTGGCAATCGTTCCAGCTAGCTCTTTCCACCGGGTAGTCCCCGCCCTGCTCGTCATAGCTCGGGTTGCTCCCCATCACTTCCTCCCACAAGGCCTGCGTCACTTCGTGCTTCCCTATTAAGTATTCCGACAAGGTCACCCGATGCACCGGATTCTCGTCACCGTCAGCATCTTCCCCTTGCTCCTCCGTCGCCCCCATCTGGAACGTGCCGCCCTCCACATAGACCATCTCGAACCGCACATTTCCTACCTGGACTATCCGGTTCTTGGATTCGGGCTGAGCTCCCTCCAACACCTCTCCTGTCAACCCGGACACCAGACTCCCCACCACCTTCAGTCCGAATTCTACCGGCCAGTAGTTCCCCTCCGCGAACTGACTCGCCAAGCGGTTGTAAAACGGCTGCCTCTCGTTCTTCGGCTTCTGCGCTATCTCATAGACCTTTACAGACAGCTTCTCCTCCACCAACGCCCTCCGGAACAGCTTCTTTACCCTCTCCTCACCGCCGTACAAGTCCCCTATCAGGTTCTTCAACCGCTCCGGGTTCCGGTATAGTTCCTCCCCGTACACCTTCACCATGTACCCAAGGAACTCGTCCATCTTCCCATATCCCCGCGCTTTCTCCTCCTCCAACAACATCGCACCGCAGAACGGGCACACGGAAAGCGATTTCGAATAAGCACTGGAAGCTTCCCACTTGCTCCCGCATTTCTCGCACTGTACCATAATCGTATCTTCTCTTTGCGGTCGGCACATCCCAATATTCCACAAAACACCCCCTGCCGACCGCCTGCAAAGTTCGCAATATTTTCAATGCATATTGACAAAACTATCGTATCTTTGTCTTTGTTGTCCCTTTGCAAAAGGCATCAGGGCATCCATCTGCAAAAGCCGCATAGATTTCACCTTCATGAAAGAACTGACCATAAAGAATTTCGGCCCAATTAAAACCGCCTCGCTGAAACTCAGCAGAATCAATGTCGTCATCGGCCCGCAGAGCTCGGGGAAAAGCTGCGTGCTAAAACTCGCTTGCTATTGTACCTGGGTCGAAAAACGCATCGAGATAACTCAAAATCCGGAATTTTTCAACCAAGATGAAAAATTTGTCAATGAACTACTGCGTTTCCATAAGCTGCAAGGCTATGCCAAAGACGATTTCCAATTGGAATACGAATCCGACAACATGCACTTTTCCTATGAACATCACTGTAAACGGTTTAGCTTCAAATGGAAAAAACAATGGAATTACAAGCGTTCCAAAGTCACTTACATTCCGGCAGAAAGGAATCTGGTAGCCGCCATCCCCAATTGGTTCGAAGTACGGATGGCCGATGACAATATCCGAAGTTTCATGTCGGATTGGGAGACTGCCCGGCGAGCCACACGGGAAGCCTTGCCTGTATTGAATTTAAACGTATCTTACCGCTACGACCCGGCCACCCATTCGGACAAAGTCATGGTCTCCGAAGACCAAGAGCTGGACTTCACCAATACGTCCAGCGGGCTTCAGTCCTTGATTCCCCTGTTTGTCCATCTCCATTACATCAGTTCCCAAATCGGGATTCGGGCTGCAAACGAAAGCATTGAGCAAAGCCGGGAAAATGAGAATATCAAGGCTTTGATTGATGCCTATTTGGAATCTAAACATCCGTATCCTGCCCCGTCCGTTGTTGCAGAAGACTTAGGAGGCGACACCATGCCAGACAAGACCAGCATGAATCGGTTCTTCTCTGCTTCGACCCACCTCTCTCTGGAACTTAATAATCCGGAACTTTATGCCGAGATGCATCGGCTTTATCAGAACTACACGGTCAACCAATTCTGCGATATTTTCTTGGAAGAACCCGAAGAGAACCTCTTTCCTCCAACCCAATCTCGACTGACTGACTGGCTGCTGGATATGGCTCAAGGCGAACAGGCCTGCCATCTTTTTGTAGCGACCCATAGCCCTTATGTGGTCACATCCTTTCTAGAAAAAAAGAATGTTGATTTGGCATTGTTTTTTGTCCAAAACCAAGAAGGCGGCAATTCTATTGTAAAACAGGCTTCGGCTGAGGAAATACAGGAAATCTATGCATACGGTGTAGATGTTTTCTTCAACATAGAATCTTTTGAATGATGCAGAAGATAAAAGCGCTGGATATAATCCCCGAATGCTATATCGACACCAATCTAGTAGAAACGTTGCTCCAGATAGGAACAGGCAAAGAACATGCGGTCAACCATCAAAAAGGCTGCAATAATGTTGCTTGTACAATGAGAAAGAACGATGGCTTTGCTGTCGGCGTTGTTGACACGGATAAAAAACAACCTTCTTATTGGGGTGAATTTGTTCTCATCGAAGAGTCTCAGCATCTTTCTTTGAAAAAACACGAATCCCGCTCTCAATATGTAATCCTTATCAATCCTGCACTAGAACGTTTTCTTTTGGATTGCGTAAAAGAGGCCGAGCTTGACTTGCAAGATTACGGGCTGCCATCGAATTTCGATGAGTTCCGTCATCTAACTAAAGATGTTGATTCAAAAAGGGAAACAAAATTCAAGAACCTATTCAAGGCACTGCAGAATCACAAAGAAATGCAAATACTAGCTTCCGTTTTAACGTACTTGCATTGTGAGGGATACAAAGCCGAAACCAATTATCTCAGCGAAATATTTCAAGGGAAAATATAGCGCGGCAGGCCGTGCTGGGCGGCCCGCTTCGGCCTGCCGATTTAGCTTAGTGGGCAAGATGGGATGCCCGGCAGAAAAACTAAAGGGACAAAACGAGGCGGAGGCCGAAGCTGTCGTCCCTGTCGCCAGGGTCGAAGCTGTTCCGGTCCGACACCCGGCAGCACCTGGCATCGTACCAGCTGCCGCCCCCGCGAAGCACGCGAAAGTCCCTGGATTGCGGTCCGGTCGGGTTCGTCTGCGCCTCGCTGCTGTATGCTCCGTACCAGTCCTGGCACCACTCCAACACGTTCCCGCTCATGTCGTAAAGCCCTAGCTCGTTCGGCTTCTTCTCACCTACCGGATACGTATGTCTGCCGCTATTGTCTCCGTACCAGCCCACATCGTCCAGATTGTTGCTCCCCGCGTACTTATACCCCTTGCTCCTGTTCCCTCCACGCGCCGCGTACTCCCACTCCGCCTCCCTCGGCAAGCGGAACATCATTCCCGTCCTCGCGTTCAATTTCTCGATGAACTCCTGGCAATCGTTCCAGCTAACACACTCCACCGGGTAGTCCCCGCCCTGCTTGTTATGGCTCGGGTTGCTCCCCATCACTTCCTCCCACAAGGCCTGCGTCACCTCGTGCTTCCCTATCAGGTAACTCGACAAGGTTACTCGATGCACCGGCTTTTCGTTATCCCACGCATCTCTCCCTTGCTCCTCCGTCACACCCATCCGGAATGTGCCGCCCTCCACATGCACCATCTCGAACTGCACATTCCCTACTTGTATGAGCCGGTTCCTGGATTCGGGCTGCGCTCCCTCCAATACCTCTCCCGTCAGCCCGGTCACCAGACTTCCCACTACCTTCAGCCCGAATTCTACCGGCCAGTAATTCCCCTCCGCGAACTGGCTCGCCAGGCGGTTGTAAAACGGCTGCCTCTCGTTCTTCGGCTTCTGCGCTATCTCGTACACCTTCACCGACAGCTTGTCTTCCAGCAATGCCCTCCGGAACAACCTCTTCACCCGTTCTTCCCCGCCGTACAAGTCCCCTATCAGGTTCTTCAACCGCTCCGGGTTCCGGTATAGTTCCTCCCCGTACAC
>JADIMZ010000152.1 GCA_017694335.1 Candidatus Pullibacteroides excrementavium | reverse complement strand
GCATCACCTGTTGCAAGAATCAATTGGGCAAGCCATGTGATTCTGCTGAACAGTTCACTCCCATTAGGCGTCGATTACTGGTATATGAAGCAATCCGTGGAAATGGGCTGGAGCAGCAATGTCCTGAAAATGCAGATTGAAAGCAAACTGTACGAAAGGCAAATCAACAGCCGCAAAATCAACAATTTTACCGCCACGCTTCCCGTACCCCAAAGCGACCTTGCCAACTACCTGTTGAAAGACCCGTACATCTTTGACTTGGCAGGAGCCAAAGAACGTGCTGACGAAAGGGACATAGAAGAACAGTTGGTAAAGCACGTTACCCGTTATCTTTTGGAAATGGGCAACGGATTCGCCTTTGTTGCAAGACAGAAGCATTTCCAGATTGGCGACAGCGATTTCTATGCCGACTTAATCCTGTATAACATAAAACTCCATGCCTATGTGGTCGTGGAACTGAAAGCCACCCCGTTCAAACCGGAATACGCCGGACAGTTGAACTTCTACATCAATGTGGTGGACGACAAACTGAGGGGAGAGAACGACAACAAGACCATCGGGCTGCTGTTATGCAAAGGCAAGGATGAGATTGTAGCACAATATGCGCTGACAGGCTATGACCAGCCTATCGGCATCAGCGACTACCAGCTCAGCAAGGCTGTGCCTGAGAAATTGAAATCGGCGTTGCCGAGCATAGAACAGGTGGAAGAAGAACTGACGATGCTTCTTGGCAATGAAAATTAGGACAGCTATGGCAGACTTTGAACCTGCTGTCGGTATCGGATTTGTTTATTTCAAAAAAAATACCGACCTTTGCACTCCATTTTTGGCGGGAGTGCCGCAGCGCGGCCGATGTACGCCGCGCAATTAAAAATACTTACAGCCATGTCGAAAGTTTGTGAAATAACCGGAAAGAAAGTGATGACCGGGAACTATGTTTCCCACTCCAACATCAAAACCCGTCGCAAATTCTATCCCAATTTGCAGATTAAGAAATTCTACATTCCCGAAGAAGACGCTTGGATTACTTTGCGCGTTTCCACCCAAGGCATCCGTAATATCAACAAGAAAGGCATTATGAAGTGCCTGCAGGAAGCGGAAGCCAACGGATTGCTCCGTCTTTACTAGGAATCGGTTTCCTGTAGAAGATTTTCCGATCCGGTTGTTTTCTTCTAATAGGGTAAATACTTTGAAAGGCCGCTTGTGGTATTCGCAGGCGGCCTTTTGGCGTATAGACAGGTCTGAACTCAGGACGGGCTGTATTGAAACGCAACAGCTTTTAACCCAAATCGGTCATTAGACTCGCCGAGTGTGTTTCCTGTTTTCGAAGAGGGATGCTTTTGTGCATCTTGTTCGCTTCTGTCCGCATCTTGCTCCTCGCTACGCCTCGACGTAGCCCGCTACGCCTTCGGCTAGGCGAGAAGCATGCTGCCTGACACAAGCGGGCAATCTCCCCAAAGTCTAATGACCGATTTGGGTATAATGATGCGCCTGATAGTTGTATAATCAAAAAATCAAAAGTATGAGACAGTTTGCTTTTCTGTTTTTGGAGATGTGGATGCCTCTGGTCCTGTTGCCGGGGCTGGCGGATTGCCATGCGCAATCTTTGATGCAAGGTTCGCAAAGAACCATGTCGATAAAGTTGGCAGATGTCCGTCCGTTCGACAGCAAGGATAAGGCAAGAATCTCTTTGGACGTGCAGTTCGATTGGGGCGATGGTTCAGGATACCAGTTGCTTCTGGATTCCGATGCTACGGCTTACGGGGAAGCCATTCCGGAAACAGGGGAATTGGTGAATGGGGAAGTGCCGGATGGATTGTACGATGTCTTTGAATACAAGATTCCGGAGAATGCCACTCCCGTCTTTGGCGATCATGCCTTCCTGCGTGAAGGCGAGACGATGACGATAGAGGTTCCGGCCGGGGCTTACGATTATGGTGTGGTGAATCCTGCTGATGCTTGGACTATCTATTTTGCAGGCGGCAATGACTCTCGTGGAAACGATGTGGAATTTGCTGCTGGCGTCGAATATGTTTTTACGATAGAAGAGGCAGGAGGTGCGGACAACTGTGTATTGAAAGTCCGGGAAAATCAGGATCTGGCACTTACTGCCATTGCAAGCCCGGTGATGTCGGAAGGACTGACCGGACAAGAAGAGGTGACAGTGGTCGTTGAGAATCTGGGAAAGAACGATGTAAGCGATTACCGTTTGTCGTATTATGTGGGGGACAATGCTCCGGTAACGGAAACCGTGGATCGCATCTTGGCCGCCGGCGATACGATGTCTTATACTTTTCATGCCAAGGCTGATTTGAGTCAGCCCGGCGTTTTTTATCCGATCACGGTCTTTGTGGAATGCGAGAACGATGTGGTTCCATCCAATGACACGTTATCTGCGGAGATTTTCCATATAGGTCCTCTTGCTGCTCCGTTTGTCTGCGATTTTGAAGAGGAGGCCGATATGTTCTGGTGGGATGTCGTTGATGCCGATAGGGACGGTGTGTGCTGGCAATGGTCGATGCTTGGGCGGGCAATGGTCCGTTTTGCCTTGGACAATCCTCTTGATGATTATCTGGTGACATTATGTCCTGTTCATCTGGATGCCGGGAAAGCTTATGCCGCGTTTGAGTATGATGCCATGGATGAAAACTGTCCTGAATCATTGTCCGTGCTTTATGGAACGAGCAAGGATCCGGGCCGGATGGAATCCGTGTTGGAACTGAACCATTTTGCAAGAGGGACTGATGCCGTCCGGTATGGTTTGGCGGTGTTGGATATAGAAGAAGCCGGCGATTATTATTTTGCGTTCCATGCTTCTTCCGATCCGGACATGTTTGGTCTTTGGATTGACAATGTGGAAATAGGCCAAGGAGCTTATGAAGGTACGCCGGACTTGGCTGTAAAGGAGGTTGTCCTGCCGTTTTCCGGTTGCGGTTTATCGGCAGAATCCCTTGTCCAGGCTCGTGTAGCCAACAGGGGAAGGACGGATATCGTTTCTTATGAGCTTTCTTATACGGTGGGGGATGAGACACGGAGCAAGGTTTTTCATGGCTTGCCCGAGGGTGCTGACACGGTGGTGTCTTTCGCTAAGGAAAGTCTGGATTTATCGGAATGGGGAACCTATCAGGTGCGAGTGGAAGGACGTGTCCTTGAGTCTTTGTCGGGAAAGCGGGAGGAGAATCTGATTGATAATGCCGCGGAGGCTGCCGTGATAAATTTTGAACCGGTAGAAGCTCCTTTTGTGACGGATTTTTCGGACACACTGCAGCGTGCGGACTGGCTGGATGGCGGCTATTGGATCTGGAATGATGCTTGGGCGGCCTACGGCGGAAGAAGCGGTACCTCGCTTGTTTCCCGCTGCGTGTCCCTGGAAGAAGGGGTGGGCTACCGTTTTTCCATGAGGTATCGGGCAGGCCTTTATTTGTTCGGGCTTCAGGTCCAGGAAGATTTCATGGTGCTCTGCGGCCCGACAGGAACAGATATCGGAGGCTGGGATACCTTGTGGGCAGGGCAAAGGTATGAAGACGGTTTTGTCACAGAAGACGTTTCTTTTGTTTGCAGGAATTCTGGAAATTATGGTTTTGCCATTGTGACAAGCGGTTATTTGTGGATACGGGAGGCCGCTGTCAAGAAAGTTGATGAATATGATGTCCGCGTGGAGTCTTTCTCGACTTCTGTCCCAAGGTTGATGCCGGAAGAGCATGGCACGGCTCTTCAGATGGCAACAGCAGGGGTGAGGAATCGCGGCATGCAGGCCGTTGATGTCCTGGTGGAAATATTGCAAAAGGACGTGGTCTTGGGTATGGATACCGTTTCCTTGGATGGGCTGGACGATTACGGGCTTGCAGATGTGAGATTCGCTTTGGCACGCACGCGGGCGGGAGATACGTTGGATTTGAAAGTCCGTGCCACGGTGATCGGACAGGAAGAGTCTGATGCCACCTTGGACAACGAGATGCGGATTCGTTCGTATATCACAGAAGAAGAGATGGCGTATGATGCGGTGACAGAGGAAATGTTTGCTGATTCTACCCATCGCATCGGATCTGAGGAAAATCTGGCATGTGGGCTTCCGTTCTGGGTGCCAGTCAAGGATACGTTGACGCATATTGTCGTGGGCTGGGGGTATCCATCGGGAGAGCCTGTGGTGCTGACTATCCATGAATGGGATCCTGAATCGGGGCGTTTGGGAAATCTGGTGTGCGAAAAAAAAGTGGACGCAGGGACGGAGTCAGGTTTTGTCCGTTATGAGGTGGGGCCATGGCTCTTGGATTCTGGCTTTTACATGGTGTCGGAGCAAACTGCCGGCTATATTTTGCTGGCGGATGCATCGGAGGATGGTTTCCTGTATGTGTCTTCTATGGATCCGCCTTTGTTGCAATATGGTGTCGGTTATCCGGCAATCCGTCTTTTCTTTGGAAAGAATGCAGCTTTGCCGTATAGGGACGTGGAAGTTGTGGATATTGTCAGACCTCGGTTGGATGGCGTGTTTTCCTCAGAAGAAGAAGTTGTGGCCAGAGTGCGGAACAACGGGTCTGATTCCGCTTATGTGGTTGTGACTTTGGATGTGAATGGCCGGCATGCCGGATCCCGGAATTTGGGTATGGATTCTGGGGAGACAGAAGATGTATCGTTCGTGATAGATATGTCGGAACCGAATCTTGAATACAGATTGACTGCTTTTGTGCAGATGCCCGGGGATATGGCTCCTGAAAATGATACTGTGACCCGAGTGGTGGAATCAAGGGTTGCCAATAATGCTATCGGTGTGCCTTCCAGCGTGTTGCTGTATCCGAACCCGTCCGATGGTTTTTTCACGGTCGAGTTGGCGGAGCCGGCCCGGATAGAAGTCTGCGACATGGCGGGCTGCCGGATTCATGAGGAAGAATGTGCTGTTGCCGGGAAATACGAGATCGATTTGCGGGGGCGGGCATCGGGAATGTTCTTGATCCGTATAGTCTTTGATGGAGGAGTGTCTACGCACAAATTGTTGATAAAGTGAAGTTTGACGGGTGTTCCGGGTGGCTTCGAGCGTTTTCCCGGGACACCCCTTCCCTGGCAGAATCCCGTCTTTTTATTCGGGCTTGTGGCAGCGGTTCAAATGTCCTGGCATTGCTTTTGCGTCAAGGCATCCTTGCTGGACAATGGAATGAGATTGGTTTTCGGCGGCTACTCTTCCGTCAAGGCGTTCAGAAGGAAACTTTGCGTGCGTTCCGACAAAGGGATGCTCAGTTTTTTCCGGATTTGGTAGATGACCGCTTCGACCGTACGGGCAGAACGGTGCGTGATCGAGGCGATTTCTTTGTTGCTCATGTTCAGGAACAGCAGGGCGCAGATGCGGCTTTCGTTAGGTGTGAGGTTGGGATAGCGG
>JADIMZ010000151.1 GCA_017694335.1 Candidatus Pullibacteroides excrementavium | reverse complement strand
GCTTAATAAATTCTGCTTGAAGATTTCGAGCAGTTTTGATTCGCTTTGCAGTTTGCCTTGCAGTGTTTTGATTCTTACGAGGCATTCCCCTACTTGCGTGTTTAAGCTTCTGAATTCTTCTAGAAGTACGCTAATGTCTTTGTACATAATTTTGTTGTTTTGTGCTTCATAAGTATTTGATTTAGTGGAATGTAATTGGCATTATGTTAACCAATAAGTAAGGAAGACTAACCTGTCTTGTGTATTGAACCATAAATCCGAACCTATCTTTATCAAACGATTATTACCAATTCTTTCTTACCTAATGATGCCGGAGTTAAAAAAAATCGGAATGCTGCTGCATGTTCTACAGAAGCATCCCGATTCATGCCCGGTTAAGTCCGGTCTCGGAGTTGGTTATTTGTACTCCTTGCTTATTTGAAGTATTCCTTCATCCGTTCAAAGAAACCGGGTTCTTTCTTGGCATTGCTGGTCTGGAATCCGGGCATCGTCTTCATCTTCTCCAGAAGATCCTTTTCTTCCTTGTTCAGGTTCGTCGGAACGACAACATTCACGCAGACAATCAAATCCCCTTTGGGCATACCGCGCTGTACCGACGGGAACCCTTGGCCACGGAGCCGCAACAGCTTGCCCGAAGGCGTACCGGGTTCAATCTTGATACGAGCCTTGCCTCCCAAGGTCGGAACTTCCACCGTGGTTCCCAACGCAGCATCCATATAACTGATAGGCAACGTATAATGCAGGTTCTGGTGATCGCGTTGGAATTCGGCATGGGGCAATTCCTCAATCAGCACCAACAAATCCCCGTTGATGCCGCCTCTCGGAGCCGCGTTCCCTTTTCCGGCCACCGAAAGCTGCATTCCGTCTTCCACGCCTGCCGGGATATGGATGCTGATCACTTCATCGGCATAAACTACCCCTTGGCCATTGCAGTCCGGGCAGCGGTCGGTAATAATCTTGCCTTCTCCGTGGCAGGTCGGGCAAACGCCTACCTGCTGCATCATCCCTAAGATAGTCTGTTGCGTATGGACTACCCGGCCTTCCCCGTGGCAGGTGTCGCAAGTCTTGAATGCCGTGCCGTTCTTGGCGCCTGTGCCGCCGCAAGTCTTGCACGGCACTTCCTTATGTACCTTGATTTTCTTTTCAACCCCGCTGGCGATTTCTTCCAAGGTCAGTTTCAGCTTGACTCTCAAGTCGGAACCACGTACAGCCCGTTTGGTCCGACCGCCTTGACGATTTCCGAAACCGGTAAACCCTCCAAAGTTCCCGAATCCGCCGAAACTCCCGAATATATCCCCGAACTGGCTGAAGATGTCATCCATGCTCATGCCGGCTCCGCCTCCGAAACCACCGGCACCGCCCACGCCGGCATGGCCGAACTGGTCGTAACGTTTCCTCTTGTCCGGGTCGCTCAGCACTCCGTAGGCTTCCGCCGCTTCCTTGAACTTCTCTTCGGCCTCCTTGTTTCCCGGATTCCGGTCCGGATGGTATTGCAAGGCCAGTTTGCGGTAGGCTTTCTTTATCTCATCGGGCGTGGCCGTCTTCGCCACCCCCAGCACTTCGTAATAATCTCTTTTATCTGCCATAATCCATCTCCCATTTGTTGCACTTGGTAATCTGCATCTTCTTATATGCATATGCCAGATGCTTGCCATAGTGGCCAACATCTGCGCCTTATTTTATTTACACCAAAGCTCTGGTGTGTCAGGATGGGCAAGATATGAGGCGTCGCAAGGGAGAGAAAAGCGGAGCGTACTTATGTACGTGAGCATTTTCGAACCCTTGCGCAACGAAATAGATTGCCCATCATCACACACCAAATTAGCAGCCGACGACCACCTTGGCAAACCTAATAACCTTATCCTCAATCGCATACCCCTTCTGAACCACATCCAGAACCATTCCTTTCTGGCTTTCATCGGGAGCCGGGATTTGTGCAATGGCTTCGGCCAGTTCCGGGTCGAATGTCTTCCCCATCACTTCGCATTCGGTAACGCCCTTTTGCTTCAAGACATTAATCATCTTGTTGTAAATCAAATTCACGCCTTCGAACAAGGCATTCTTCTGATCGCCTTTCACCTTCAGGTCTTTTTCCATTTCATCCTCGGCAGCTTTTTCTCCCAAAGCCGCTTCGGTATCCTGAAATGCCTTGATGGCACGTTCCATGTCATCAATGACAGGAAGTAATGCCAAAACGACATCCGACGATGCCGTCTTGACCATTTCCAGTTTTTCCTTGTTGACCCGTTTCCGGTAGTTGTCAAAGTCGGAATACAGCCGGAGGTATTTGTCGTTCATCTCAGCAATCTGGGCTTTCAGCGTGGCTTCGCTGTCCTTGCCTTCGCTCGCTTTCTCCTGGTTGTCATGTTTATCTTTTTCGGCATCAGACGAATCCTCCTTTTCCGAAGAGGGACCCTCCACCTTGATGTCTAACTCCTGTTCTTCTTTTCGATCCTGCTTTTGGTCAAGATCTTTTTCGCTCTTTTTGCTCATTTTTCAAGATTTTGCCCTATCCTACTTCAAAAAGGATACCGTTCGGCTTTTCCTGTCATAATGGCACACGATAATCGTGGCACAAAATACTCTTTCGCGGCTCACAATATCCAATAACAGGGTCTATTACACCAGAACAGCAACGGAAATACCTTGAAGAAGCAGGATATTACCAAGAATAACAAACTGTAAACGAATGTATCCAGCCTTTATCCTGAATGTATTTGAACAAGGCACCATGTAACTTGATTTTACCGACATAATAGGTTATATCAGCATAAGTTACTACAAATTCACAATCGTATTTTGTTACTATATTTGGAGATTCACCTACATAATTCCCTAACAAATCATAAAATCCAGCTACCATCTCGACCTCCTGGGAATCTATCTTTAAATCGTCGGGAAATGTAAGCTTGTATCTTCGTGAATTTTTCGGAATGCGTGCAGGTGCATTGTCAAATATAGTAATATATCTACCTTCGGACGACTCCTTTAACATTAGATATGCTAGATGGGATGCTTCTGGATATCCTGGCTTTCCAAGTATCCATACAGCCAAATGCATGGTATAGATGCTGCAGCATTCGTACAGGTTCAGTTCTCTGCCCTGCTCTAATTTGGCCATCGACCGCTCCTGCCCCCGGAATACATAGTAACAGCCATTGGCAAAGACCAGCACGATAATCAAGGCTATCGATATCAATAGCCACTTAATCAGTTTCTTCATATCTATTCAAGTTTTAGGCAAAGCCCCGGAAAGCAACTTCGCCCGGGTTATACGATATGTTTGCTTTTCCTTTTATGACAATGGACGGCAAAAGGTAACCCCTTGATATGAAAAAAGCTCCCTCTCGATTTTTCGGGGGAGCTTCTATTCGATTTTACCGGCTTGCTTTCTCCGGCAGAGCCGTTTGAGCTGATTTGTCTTATGCTTCAGCGGGAGTTTCAGGCTGTGCAGCCGGTGCATTGTTTTCCCGCGGCAGGGCTTCCTTTACAATAATGGTACGGCCTTCCCATTCGGCGCCGTCCAATGCGTTGATAGCTTTCTTGGCATCCTCGTCGTTGGCCATTTCCACAAAGCCGAAACCTTTGGAACGGCGGGAGCCTTTTTCAGTGATGATGCGGGCAGTAATCACTTCCCCGTACTCAGAAAAGATTTCCTTCAGATTTTCACTGCGAACCTTGAAGTTCAAATTAGCCACAAAAATGTTCATGACAGATTGGTTAAAAATTTGTAATCGGTTATCACCCAGCATCCCCTTATCCTGGATTCAGGTGGGAAGCAAACTGTTTTTGCGATGGCTTGTCGCGAAACAGGCGGCAAATGTAGATAATATTTCCATATAAAATGCATTCTACGGCCTTTATTTGCGGTTTTCTGTCAACTCGGACCAGTTCGGGAACCGGTCTTGTTCGACCCAAATCCGCTTCCCGTCTTGCATTCCGGCAGCATAGCATTTAAATTCCATGCCATTGGTTACCGCCACAAATTTTTCATGCCCCCCCAAATTATAGCGCATAGCCTGCTCCAGGACTTTTTCGTCCAAGGGAATTTCCGGCCGCTTGCATTCAATGACCATGACGGCCTCCCCTTGCCGGTTTCTGACTTGCAGGTCTGTCCGGAAGTTCCGCTCGTACAGCTGCATGGGGTTTTCCACCGAGATATGTCCCCAGGGCACGCCGCATTCCGTATGCAGGAACCGGATCACGAACTGGCGGACCCGTTCCTCCGGAGTCAATGCCACGTATTTCTTTCGCACCGGGTCGTACACTTGCGCTTTTCGGCCGGCCTTGCCTTTTTGTTCCATATCGTTGCTTTGATGCTTCAGTCTTTAGGCTTGGGTTCTTTCCGGCTTGGCCACGGTGGCCGCTGGGTCGGGCTTGCCGCCCTCGCCCATTTGTCTTTGGCCGGCGGCTGTTTCGGCATTCTGATCCGGCAGCATCTTCCCGCAGAGCCGCGTTGCCGCCTCCACGCTGTCCACGTGTTCGAATACGATGCCTAATTTGGATTTGAACTCCTGCAAATGGCAGTCGGCCGGATGCTCCTGCACGTAGGCCAAGACGCTTTCGAACACTTTCGACTGGTAATAGGCCGATTCGTTCTGGGCCGCGAAGATTCCGGTCATCTTGCCTTGCTTGAGGCTTACCTTGTCGAAGCCAAGGCGTTTGGCGTTGCGCCGGAGCGCGATGGTCTGGATCAGGTCGGCCGTCGGCTTGGGTATCGGGCCGAAACGGTCTTCCATCTGCTGCGCGAAGCGTTCCAGCTCGGCATCTTTGTCCAGACTGTCCAGTTCCTTATATAAGGATAGCCTTTCGGTGATGTTCGACACGTAATTGTCCGGAATCAGGATTTCCAAATCGGTTTCTATCTGGCAGTCCACCGCCGAGAAGGCTTCTTCCTGGTCTTCCACCTTGGCATCGACCACCTCCTGTCCGGAGGCCAGGCGTTCCTGCCGCAGCTCGTGGATGGCTTCGTCCAGGATTTTCTGGTACATCTCGAAGCCGATTTCGGAGATGAAGCCGCTCTGTCCCCCGCCTAAGATGTTGCCCGCCCCCCGGATGTCGAGGTCACGCATCGCGATTTGGAAGCCGCCGCCGATGTCGGAAAATTCCTCGATGGCCCGCAAGCGGCGTTTGGCTTCGGGGGTGAGCAGGTGCGGCGGCGGGGCCAGCAGGTAGCAGAATGCCTTTTTGTTGGAACGCCCTACCCGTCCCCGGAGCTGGTGCAGCTCGCTCAGGCCGTAGCGGTGGGCATCGTTGACGATAATCGTGTTGGCATTGGGCACATCCAAGCCGTTTTCGACGATTTTGGTGCAGACCAAGATGTCGTAGGCCCCTTCCATGAAGCCCAGCATGATTTCCTCCAATTTCTCCCCTTCCA
>JADIMZ010000150.1 GCA_017694335.1 Candidatus Pullibacteroides excrementavium | reverse complement strand
AAGAGCGATGAAACGCTCATGACCGACAACGCCATCTTCCTGGACAGCATCTCCGTCATCTGGCTCGACCTGGCATGCCCGGCTCCGACCAACCTGCGTTCGACAGGCCGCACCGAGACCAGCATCAACCTGAGCTGGCAAGGAGAGGCGACGGAATTCGCCGTGGTCTACATGCAACGCAACACAGAAGAATCCCTTTCCGACACGCTCTACACGGAAGACAACACATGCAGCCTGACTGGTCTGGAACCGGCTTCTTCTTATGCCATCCACGTATTCGGGTTCTGCGGTGCCGACCGGACATTCCCGACGGAATCGTCGAACACGATTTACATCAACACCCAGACCCCTTGCTATGCGCCCACCGATCTGGAAGTGCTTGACGTGACCTGGCAGAGCGTGCGCCTTGCAGTGAACTCCCAGACCACGAACAAGGAAATGAACATCTGGGCACAGGACACCAACCGTTATCCTACCGTCAACTACAGCATAGCCTACACGAAGGATACCACCACGTTCACCAGCCTGTACGAAGTGCTCAACATCCCCTACTATGCCAGGACCCGTGCCATCTGCGCCCCCGGCGACACCAGCGAATGGTCGAACACGGTAGAATTCACCACGCCTCCTGTCCCGGTCTGCGGAACACCGAGCAACCTGGCCGCCGAAGTGGATTATGACAACCTGACAGCCGACCTGACCTGGACTCCGGGTGAGAACAACCAGTATGCCTACGTGTTCTACCGGGAAGCTTCGACCAGCCAGTTCGACACGACGATGGCCCAGGAACCGGACCACTTCACGCTCCGCAACCTGCGTGCGAATACCTCCTACGTATGGAGATTGATGGGATACTGCGACAACATGCTTTACAGCGAGGATGTGGAAAGCACGTTCTCGACGACGCCTTCAGCCAACGAATCCGTGCTGGGCTTCGGCAGAGCTTTGAAAGTACGCGCATACCAAGGACAAATCATTGTGGAAAATCCCTCGCACTTGTTCATCAAGGCACTCCAGCTCTATACGCCGGAAGGGAAAGCCATGGGATACTACGATGTGAATTCCACCGAGAATGTCTTTGTCCGGACTGCTGCCAAATCCCAAATACTCCTCGTCAAAGTATTCGGTGAAAACGGGAACCAGGCCACATTCAAAGTCCTGGTTTGGTAGAATAAAACACAACAAGCCCGAGGAGGCGGCCTGGAAAGGAGCTCTTTGCCAGAAAAGACCCGGCAAGAGGCTTTGGCCCGACAAAGGGGAAACGGAGCCGCCTCTTCCTGAATAACGAATAAAAAATGAAAAACATGAAAAAAATCATCACCGCAATCATCCTGGGGGCATCCCTCATGCCGGGATGTTTTGCCCAAGAGGCTCCCGCCAACACAGTCATCCAAGGGGAAAGAGGCGAAGCCAGACTGCTGAATGCAGCCCAAGGCATCACCGATGTACGCCTTTCCCGGAATGAGAGGTACGTTGTCCACTCCTTCGTCGATGCATCTTCGTCCGTGGCCATGGTCTATGACATTGCCAACGATACCTGGACCACGTTCGAAGGCGTTGCCATGGCCGAGTATGTGGACTCGGACAACTATGTGACCAGCTCGTACATCGTCCGCGACGGCCAAAGAATCAACCCGGCCCAAAGCGGTTTTGAATATGCTTCGGCCGGATTGGACACCATATTCGGCTTCGTGGAACGAGAAGATGGGACCGGATGGTATCGTAGCTATATCTACGATGGCCAAGGTGAGTTCATCGGGGCGCTGCCCATGCACTGGGACGACCCGGAAGTAACGGGTTCAGGCTACGGTGCGATGGCACTTGGCTTGTCCAACGACGGGAGCATTGTCGCAGGCCGTTCGTCGGCACCTTTCGCCCACACGAACTTCTCCCCGGTATTCTGGGACCTGGACAATGACACTTCGTTCTTCGTAGGGACCACGGACAATGCGGACGGCAGCCTCTACAACACCAACAACGATGGAACCATCATCTGCGGGGACAATGGAGACGAGGCCGTCGTAATCCTTTACGACAAGGCAGCACAAAGCATGGAAGTAAGGCGGATCCAGCCTTCCTTGGGAAATACCGTTTGCTTTGCCTTTTCCATTTCTGAAAACGGATGGGTGCTGGGAGCCGACCAATCCAGCTCTGCGGACATTTATTCCCGCAAACCTTTCCTCTACAACATAAACAGCGGCCAACGCCTCTCCCTGAACGATTACCTGACGGAACTGTACGGCTTGGATGTCGAATCCACGGCTCCCTTGTTCAGCGCAGGCTCCATCTCGGACGACGGGCGTATCATTGCCGGTTACTCCTACCAGAATGCCTCCTGGATTCCCTATGTCATCTTGCTGGATGAAAACCAAATCCATGCAAAGGCCCGTTACCTCCAGGCGGTGCAGGATCGCGAATCCACCAACGTGAACCTCAGCTGGACCACCCCTGTCCAAGGCCAATACACCTTGCAAGGTTTCAATATCTACAGGGACAGCGTGCAGGTGAACCCCGAACTCATCGATGCCAGTGCCACGTCGTACATCGACAACAATGTGGAAGAAGGCATCCATAGCTACACTATCGAAGCGGTATACACAGACGGTGAAACCTCGGCAGAAAGCGATGCTGTCAATATCCTGGTCGTAGCGGTCGGCGGATGCGTTCCTGTCCAGGAAATCAATGCCGACATCGTTTACAACCGCACCGTGAACCTGACATGGGGCCTGCCATCGGCCATCATGAGCAGCCAGCCGGGAGCCAAGTCCGCCAGGACTGAGCGCGGGACCGAATCCCTCTTCTCCCATGCATCCCAGACTCCCAAGGCTCCTGCAACGAAAGCCTACCAATCCGACACGCTGGACTATGCAGGCATGTTCAACACCAACGGCATCTACGCCAGTGCCGCCGTCCAGATCGGGAATTACATGTACGTGGGCCAATTCTTGTCGGACGTGATCCAAGTCTTCGATGCCACCAGCGGCGTGCTGCTCCAGGAGGTCGCCGTGGACGGGCTGCCCGGCATGTGGGACATGGAATACCATGACGGCTACTTCTATTGCATCAATAACAACAATACCGTCTATGTCATTTCCCGCAACGGGGATTTCGACCTGGAAATGGCCAACAGCTTCACGACACCGATTTCCAACATTTCCCATGTCGCCTACGTTGAAAACGGGAACGGGGACCAAGACTTGCTGATGATAGGAAGCACTTCCAGCATCGCCTTCTACGATCCTGTGACCACCGACCCTGTCCAGCTTGACAAGACTTTCGATATCGACGGACTTATCATCTGCGGCAGTGCTTACCATGACGGGCGTGTCTACCTGGCCGACCAGAACGGCACGCATTCTTGCAGCGTGGTCGTGCTCGACTGGAATACCGGGGAACGGATTTCGACCAACGACGTAGCCGACTATCCTGCCGTTGACGAGATTGCCGCCATCAGCGAGGGCTATACCATCCTGGCCTCCGGCATCACGGTAGACACCTTGGAAGACGGTACCGCCTTGCTACGGTTTATCATGCAGCCTTTGGTAACGTTCAACCAGGTAGTCAGCATCGAAGCAGCCAGTGCTTCCGATCTGGTAGGTTACAACGTTTACCGCGATGGAGAACTGATTACATCCTCGCCGCTCCAGAAACGCCGCTTCTCGGATATCGTCTATGAAGCAGGAACTTACACCTACACCGTCGAAGTAGTAAAAGAAGGATGTTCGGCGAACTCTTCCAACTACGGCATCTCCGCCGAAGCGACCATCTACCCCATCGGGGAATGCGATGGGCCGACTTCCGTGGAAGCCTATGAATCGAACGAACAGGTTTGCTTGAGCTGGGACTTGACTCCCGGCGATGGTTTCGTGGGCTTCAACATCTACCGCGACAACGAACTGCTGTCGGAACACTTGGTCGATCTCAAGTACATCGATCCGGACGTGGAAGCCGGCCAGCAGTACAACTACCGCGTGGAAGCCTTCTATGACAATTCCTGCGTAGCTTCCGATTCGATCCAGATTGAAGTCACTTTCGAAGGTACCGCCGAGGCTCCTTCCTTGGTCAACGTGGAAGGGGAAGCCAATGCAGATGGCACTTACAACACGACCACCACATGGGATCTGCCGTATTTTGAAGAACCGATGGCTTTGGGCTATTGCAACCAGCCTCTGGGAAGCATCAGCCTCCAAGGCACCAGCACCCTCTACGGTATGATCGGCTGGGATACCAGCAGCATGGACTTGTTCCAGGATCTTTATCTGGTAGGCTTCGAATTCATCATCGGCGATGAAGTGAACAGTCTCAACGGCGTGGTAGTCATCGACAATGCCATTGTCCACAGCGAGCCTTTCACCGGCCGCCTGCGCGTAGGCGAATGGCAGCAAATGTATTTCAACCAGACTTTCCCGATGCAGCAGGCACAGGAAATCTGCGTGGGCTACGCGGTTTCCTTCGACCAGGCCGCTGTCCAGTACGGTGCCCTCGTATACGACATGGGACCGGGCAAAGCGTGGTATTCCGACATTGTTTCGCCTGACGGTACCAGCTGGTACTCCTTGGCCGAAGTCGCCTCCCAAGGCGGCATGACACTGGATGCGAACCTTTGCATCAACGCCTTGGTTGTCCGCAAACGCGACTTGGAAAATGCCGCCAAGACCTCTGACCCGCTCGGTTACATCCGGAAAGTGGCCGCCAGCGCCAGCAACATCCTGCTGAGCAAGCCGGCCTCGATGGAAAACGCCCCCAAGACCACCAGCGAATCGTTCACGCTGCAAGGCTTCAATGTTTACCGTAACGATACCAAACTGAACGACACGCTGCTGACTTCGTTCGAATACATGGACAGCAACGTAGCCTTGGGCGAATACGACTATGTCGTGAGCGCGGTTTACGCACAAGGGCAGGAAGTGATGTCCGACCCGTATTACATCGACTTGCACGATGTGGCCAATGAAGCATCCTCAATGGATGCCGGCATCCGCACGTACCCGAACCCGGTCTTTGACCAATTGAATATCCGGGGCGAATACGAATCGCTGAACATCATTGATTTGTCTGGCCGCATGGTAATGTCCGACCTGAAAAACATGTCAACGGTTCCAACGGGAGACTTGGAGCCAGGGGTCTACTTCCTGCAATTCCGCCTGGCAGGCAACCAGACATACATCATCAAGATCGTCAAACGATAATCTTCTTTGAAAAGATGAAATCTTCGGGGCGTTCCGTCCCGATGGTTTCATCTCTAAAGGTTGGTTTTTTTGGTTGGGAGGGGTGCCTCGTTCGGAGGCCCCCTCTTTTTTATCCCAAATCGGTCATTAGACTTTGGGGAAATTCTGCACAATGAAAAAGAGTCTGATTGCCTTGTCCTTAGGAACGCTGGGACTGGGCATTGCCGAATTCGTGATGATGGGCATCCTGCCCGATGTGGCCAAAGCCTTGCAAATCGATATCGCTACGGCGGGGCATTTCATCTCGGCCTATGCCTTGGGGGTCTGCCTCGGGGCTCCTATCCTGCTTTTCGCCCGCAAGATGCCGCCCAAACGCATTCTGGAAGGGCTGGTCTGCCTAATGTTCGCGGGCAATCTCTGCGCCTTCCTTTCCCCAGGATATTACAGCCTGCTTTTCAGCCGTCTTCTGTCCGGATTGCCGCATGGTGCGTATTTCGGGGTCGCTTCCATCGTGGCTTCCAAATTGGCATCGCAAGGGAAAAGCGCGGAAGCGGTTTCCATCATGATTGCCGGCATGACCATTGCCAATCTCTTCGGCGTCCCCTTAGGCACCTCGCTCAGCCATAATCTTTCGTGGCGGCTGCCGTTCCTTTTGGTTTCGGGCTGGAGTCTTATCGTGTTCTATGGCATCTGGAAATGGGTTCCTGCGATTGAGGGCGTGGAGGATACCGGTTTCAAAGGGCAGTTCCGATTCCTGAAAAGGCCCGAACCATGGCTGATTCTCGGAGCAACCGCCTTAGGCAACGGGGGCGCGTTCTGCTGGTACAGCTACATCAGCCCGCTGCTGACCCAAGTGAGCGGTTTCCGCCCGGTATCGCTTTCTTTCCTGATGATTCTGGCAGGTTTCGGCATGGTGGCAGGCAATCTTGCCAGCGGACGGCTTTCGGACCGCTTCGGAGCTGCCAAAATGGGAACGATGTTCCAAGCCTTGATCGGCGTAGTGTCGCTCTGCCTGTTTTTCTTTTCACCTTACGCGCTGCCGGCGGTACTGCTGATGTGCTTTGGCACAGCCGGGCTGTTCGCGGTCTCGGCTCCGGAACAATTGCTCATCATCAAAGTAGCCAAAGGAGGCGAGATGTTAGGCGCGGCTTCGGTGCAGATGGCTTTCAACCTTGGCAACGCTATCGGGGCTTACGCAGGCGGCTTGGTGGTGAATGCTGATTTGCGGTACCCCGCCTTGATGGCACTTCCGTTCTGCCTTGCCGGCTTCAGCTGTTTTCTGCTCTTCTACAAGAAATATTCCAGAAACTACGAATAAGGAATCCCGTTAGCATTTTCTCCCCTACAGCCAATTCATTGCCTGCAAGAACAATCCATCCGAAGCTTATTCACCCGCTTTCCGGCTGCACTGACATCAGAATGAATCCTGCCTGCCTCAAACTCAAGCCAAGATATCATAGACTTCACGGCCCAGAGCATCAGACATCCGTCCCCGAAGCTCGGAAGAATCTAGGACATAGCCGTCAGGCGATACCGGATTGACGCAGATGCCCAAGACCACCGGCTGCTGCAAGACCCATAAACGGGATCCGCCACGGAGAAACGCCGAATAAGGCTGGGCAGAAATAAAAAGCTTTGTGAAATCACTGACAATCAAATCCGGCCGGACAGCCTGGGCAGAAAGGAACTTCAAGAAAGAATCGTTCAACATGCCAGAAACATACAAGAACGAACCAGGGGCATAGAAGGGCTTGAACTTGTCCAGATGCGCGTCCAATCGAAGCAAGGAGGGAATCCCCAAGTCCCGTATTCCGCCTTCGGGCGTGATACCGTAAACCCCGGCATTGAGCATGGCCAGTTTCTCGGCCAAGCCAGCCTTGGAACTCTGGGACAAAAGAGGCAGATTCATCAAAGTGTACTGCAGACGTGTCTTCGATACCAATTCGTTCATATTCTTGGACAATGCAGCACCCGTGCAAAGCACCATGGCTTCGGAAACAAAAGGCGAGGCCAAGCTCATCCGGGACAAAGCCCCGTCGATGATAGCTGTCGCGGCACCCTCCTGATGCGCCAGGCTTATATACCGCTTGAGCCCCTGCGTGTAAGCATAGCCGGAAAGCATCAGTTTGCCGGGGGTCAGGACTTTTGCAGTAACCAAACGGCCGCAAGCGGTGGTTTCCCGGCTTATATCAAGAATCTCTGCTGAAAGACGGCGACGGAGATAATGCTGCTCGGATGTCTGCACAATCATTCCTGGATAGAAATCCAGCTCAGGCTTGGCATTCTTGAAAAGGGCATCGGTGCTTTCCCCGTCCACGCCGATGGAAGTGACCGCCAGCTGCGAAGCCCTGTCTTGCCGGCGGTAATGCTGCAGCAAAGCCCGCAGGCATACGGTCTTGCCTACGTTCTTGGCCATCCCTACTACGGAAAGACTAGCATACTGGGTTATATCATCAAAAAAATCCGGTATCACAACCGCAAAGATAGTGCAAGCCGAATACAGAGACAAAGCTCCGCATAAGTCGAGAGCCATGGCAAGCCTATTCCCTGCTTGAATCTCAATCGGTCATTAGACCTTGGGAAGATTGTCCGCTTGTGTCATGCAGCATGCTTTTCGCCTGACCGGGGCAATCGGGCTACGTCAAGGCGTAACCTGATATGCAATACTCCAAATATTCCGTATCTTCGTAGGCTCGATTTGACATAGATGGCATATTTCAACCATCTATTCACCAAGCTCTTAAACAACAAAACAGCATGGCGAAGACATCGATGGACCCCCGTCTGTTGGAAACGGAAAGCATCCCCAAACTGCTCTGGCAATACGCGCTTCCAGCGGTAATCACCACATTGAGCACTTCGGTGTACAATCTGATTGACCGTATCTTCATCGGACACGGTGCAGGCGCGATGGCCATTTCGGGCTTGGCATTGAGCTTGCCCATCATGACCTTTCTGCAAGCGTTCGGCACATTGGTAGGCGTGGGTGCCTCTACCCGGATCTCAATCGTGCTGGGCATGAAAGATCGCGAATGGGCGGAACGCATCTTGGGCAATGCGCTCTTCCTGACGGTCATCATGTGGGCATTGCTGACTGTCCTCTGTCTGGCATTCCTCGAACCCTTGCTGAAAATCTTCGGCGGCAGCGAAAACACCATCCCTTACGCAGCCGACTACCTGCGCATCATCATCCCGGGAAACATTTTCGCCAACCTGTCGTACAGCTTCTGCAACATCATCCGGGCTTCAGGCAGCCCCATCCGTTCCATGACCATCATGATAAGCGGAATGGTCCTCAATGCCATCCTGGCCCCGATTTTCATCTTCTGGTTCGACTGGGGAATCCAAGGAGCGGCCATCGCCACCGTCATTGCCATGTTCGTGACCGCTGTTCAGACCATGCACTTCTTCCTCAAGAAGGACGCTTTCATCCGCTTCACCCGACCCAATCTCAAACCGGCCAAGAAAATCGTCAACAATATCCTGTCCATCGGGATGTCCCCGTTCCTGATCAATCTGGCCGGAAGCGCGGTGGCCATCATCCTCAACGGCCGGTTGGCTGCCAAGGGCGGCGATTTGGCGGTGGGTGCCTACGGCATCGTCAATAGTTACGGCATCCTGTTCGTCATGTTCGTTATCGGGCTCTGCCAAGGAATGCAACCTATCGCCGGATACAATTACGGTGCCCGGAAACCGGAGCGGGTGCGCAAGGTCTTCTCCTTGGCCATCAAGGTGGGCACGGCTATCACCACTTTGGGATTCCTGCTCATGGAGATTTTCCCGCGAACCGCGGCCAACGTGTTCACTACCGACGAACAATTGATTGAAATAACCCGTGTGGGGCTGCATTACGTCTTCCTGCTGTTCCCCTTTGTGGGATTCCAAATCGTGACCACCAACTTTTTCCAGTCCATCGGCAAGGTGCAGCTTTCCATCTTCCTGAGTTTGACGCGGCAGGTGCTGTTCCTGATTCCCTCCCTTTTCATCTTTTCGGCCTTGTTCGACCTCGACGGGGTCTGGATGGCCACACCGGTTGCCGACTTCCTGTCCATCGTGGTGACTTTCATCATCCTGCGGATGCAGTTGAAAAAACTGAAATAGGTATCGGCGGTATTCCAAGCCAGCTCCGTGCTTAAACCGGATTTCATCACTTCCTCTCAGGCAATGTAGTCATGTCACAAACAACTATTTGATTTCAACACAAATAAAATTCACGGTGCAGCGGATGAAGCCAAGACAATATGGATTGTCAGGATGTTGTATTTCGATACAGTCAACCCGCCTTTGAATTGGAATAATGCTGAATAATCCCGAAGTTTATATGTAAATTTGCAAAATAGCGCAATACACCCAGCCATGATGAAATTTCCAGTAGGGGTACAGACCTTTGAGAAGATTCGGGAAGACGGTTATGTCTATGTGGACAAGACCGATTTGATATACCAATTGGTGACTACGGGCACCATTTATTTCCTGAGCCGTCCGCGCCGTTTCGGCAAGAGCCTGCTGGTCTCCACGCTGAAGAACTACTTCCAAGGCAAGAAGGAGCTTTTCCAGGGCTTGGCGATAGAGAAACTGGAGAAGGACTGGTTCGAATACCCCGTGTTCCATATCGACTTCAACACCACCAACTTCCTCGAACCGGGCAATCTGGAGGCGAAGCTGAACGGCTATG
>JADIMZ010000149.1 GCA_017694335.1 Candidatus Pullibacteroides excrementavium | reverse complement strand
GCCTATGTGGAAGCGGTCCGCCAGGCCATTGCTGGAGAGAACGCGCAGCTGTTGGTGGTAGCGGCCAAGACCGAGAGCGAAATCGCGGAGTTCGAGACGTACGAGGAACGGCAGATGTTCCTGCAGGAATTGGGTTTGGAAGAATCGGGCGTGAACCGTCTAATCAAGGCGTCGTATGCCTTGCTGAACTTGCAGACCTATTTCACCACCGGGCCTGACGAAAGCCGGGCTTGGACCTTTGTCAAGGGAACCAAAGCGCCTCAGGCGGCCGGAATCATCCATACCGATTTTGAAAAAGGCTTTATCCGGGCCGAAGTGATCAAATACGAGGATTATATCCATTACCGTACCGAAGCAGCTTGCAAAGAGGCTGGGAAATTAGCGGTGGAGGGGAAGGATTATGTGGTGGAGGATGGGGATATCCTTCACTTCCGCTTCAACGTGTAAAAACGCATTTCTAATGGCATCTACTTCGTTGCGAGCCTTGCGCGGCTTGGTCACGTACTTGAGTACGCTCCCGCGCCACGCGGCGGCTCGCGCCTCGTATATGCCTATTATAAATGCGTTTTTCCTTTTATAATCCGTTTTGACTACAGAAACGGTAGTACGCTCCGGCGCGGGCTTCTTCGCATGCCTCGCATCCATCTCTTATAAATGCTTTTTTGCAGGTAGTTGTGCAACTTGCACGGTCGGCAGCATGAAAAACGTATAAAACCTATTTCTATTCGGTGGATACGAGACTCGCCAAGGCGAACTTCGCAACGAAGTAGACCCCAATAGAAATAGGTTTTATTAGAAATAGGTTTTATTAGTTCATTTCCTTTTCCTGGAAAAACTCCTCAATCTTAGCCCTCAACTGCGTCGGCGTGACATTGTAGGTGACGTTGCCGAAAAGGCAGTAGGAGATGGATCCAGTCTCTTCGGAGCAGACAATGGCCAAAGCATCGGATTGCTCGGTGACCCCGATGGCCGAACGGTGGCGAAGCCCGAGGTTGGCCGAGACGTTCTTGTTGGACGTGACCGGCAGGATGCAGCGGGCGGCAATGATCTTGTTCTTTTCGATAATCAAGGCCCCGTCGTGCAAAGGGCTGTTCTTGAAGAAGATGTTTTCAATCAAAGCGCTGGAGACAATCGCGTCCAAACGTTCTCCGGTGGCCACCGTGCCGGGAAGGCGGTTGAGCTGGGTCAGCACAATCAAGGCACCGGTCTTTTCCTGGCTCATGTGGACGCAAGCTTGTACTACTTGAGTGATGTTCAGTTCTTTCCTTTGGATGCCTTTGACGCGGAAACGGCTCATCCATCCGAAACGCTTGCGGCGGTCTATGATGGCTGTCGGAGTGGTGAGCATGAACAGGAATCGCCGGATTTCGGGTTGGAAAACGACAACAATGGCCAATAATCCCATGCTGACAACCCTGTCCAGGATTTCGGCGGTGATGGGCATCGACAATTGAGCCGCGATTTTCCAGATGATGAATATCCCGATAATCGCTACCACGATATTCAAGGCGGAGGTTCCTTTCACCAGCTTGTAAATCTGGTAAATGAGGAATGCCACAATGGCTATGTCCAAGGCTTGGAAAAAGCTGAAGTTCTCAAGCCAGGTTCTGAATGCATCCATTTGTTTGTCTTTTGCTTGTCACGGTCTTATGCCGTCGTTTGGCCATGGCCAGCCTTTGTTCCAATCAGGCTTGCGGCCGGGCTTCATCGGGATTGTTTTCCCCGAAATACTTGAATTGCTTGAAAATCTTGACGGATTCGACGGCTTCCTTGACATCGTGTACCCGAAGGATGGCTACGCCCTTTATAAGCGCCAGCATGTTGGCCGCCGTGGTGGCGTTGAGCGCATCGTCGGGCGTGCAGTCCAGCAGCTTGTAGAGCATCGATTTGCGCGACATTCCCGCCAAGACAGGCGCTTGCAGCATCCGGAAGTCGTCCAAGTGGGCCAGCAGCCTGTAGTTCTGGGCGGTTGTCTTGGCGAAGCCGAAGCCAGGATCGACAATGATATCGTGGATGCCGGCCATCCGGGCTTGCTGCATGCGTTCCGAGAAATAGGCCAGCAAATCGGTCACTACGTCTTCATATTGCGGATTGTCCTGCATCGTGGCCGGGGTGCCGTCCAGATGCATCAGCACGTAGGGCAGCTGCAGCCGTCCCATCGTGGGGAACATGTCCGGGTCGTAAGTCCCGCCGGATATATCGTTGATGATATGTACGCCCAAATCGGCGCAGAGCCGGGCGATGCCCGAACGGAAGGTGTCCACCGATATGATCAGGTCCGGGAATTCTTTGACAATGGCCTTGAGCGGTTCTTCGATGCGGGCGCGTTCTTCGGCTTCGTCCGGGAAATCCGCTCCCGGACGGGAGGATACGCCGCCTACATCGAGAATGTCCATGCCGGCATCTATCATCTCCTGTACCCGTTTGACAGCAGCGTCCGTGCCGTGGGTACGGCTGAGGCTGTAAAACGAATCCGGCGTCAGGTTCAGGACGCCCATTACTTTGGGTTCGGAAATGATATAAGGGCAACCACGGATATTGAGGGTGTAGGACATAGCGTTAAGTGTTTGATGGCCAGTCATCGGAATCCCATTCCGGAAAGGCTTTGCAAAAGTACCTAAACATGCGTATTTTTGCAAGTGGCGGCGTATTGTAGCGCATTCTGCATGCGTTGCTGAATTAACATGTTTTATTATATGCAGCACACAGAGCGTGGTGTCATGGAGTCACCCGATACGAATCAAGAATACAAGGAAGTGATAGCGGCTTGCCGCAAGCTGTACGGAGCCAAGATGCAGGATTACGGTGCGGCTTGGCATGTGTTGCGTCCCTCGTCGTTGACAGACCAGATTTATATCAAGGCAAAGCGGATTCAGACTTTGCAGATTACGGGCGAGAACCGGGTAGGCGAGGATATCCAGGGCGAATTCGTGGGTATAGTGAATTATGCCATCATGGCTTTGATCCAGCTGGAGCTTGGGCATGAGGATGCGCCTTTGGACAAGGAAACCGCTTTGGCGAAGTACGACGAATATGCCGGCAAGGCTTTCGCCCTGATGCAAAGCAAGAACCATGATTACGGGGAAGCTTGGCGGAATATGCGGCAGAGTTCGCTGGTGGATATTATCCTGATGAAAATCCTTCGGACCAAGCAGATAGAAGACGCTCACGGCAAGACCTTGGTTTCGGAAGGCTTGGATGCCAATTATTACGATATGTTGAACTATGCGGTTTTCGCGCTGATTCAGATCATGGAGGCAGAATAGGTTCGGCGGCCTGCGGGTGATGTGTTTAGAAAACGGATAAAAAACATGCAAATGGACAGAAAGACGATACCTACTTGGATACCTTCCTATGGAATCCTGTTGTTGACGATAGTCCTGGCGGTATTGATTGCCTTTGTGCCGGACAAAAGCCCGTTGTTCCTGACGGTTCTTTGTTTGAATTTGGTTTTCTGTGTCTTGAACCGGAAATTCTTTTCCAGTTCGGTCGTGGCGGTTGTCCGTAGCCTGGTGGGCTTGCTCTTCATCTTTTCGGGTTTTACCAAAGGGGTGGATCCGCTGGGGACCACGTATGTGATTCATGATTATCTGGAAGCCTATAACCTGCCTTGGTTGACGGGGCTTTCCCTTTTCGGGTCTTTCTTCCTCAATATGCTGGAGTTTACCATCGGGGTGTGCTTGCTGTTCAATGTCAAATTCAAATGGACGGTTATCGTAACGGCCTTGATGATGTTGTTTTTCACGGCTACCACCTGGTATGATGCGGTGGCGAACCCGGTGCCCGATTGCGGTTGCTTCGGCAAGGCGGTAGTGATGACCAACTGGCAGACGTTCTATAAGAATCTTGTGCTGGATGCCTGCGTGCTGGTGCTGCTCTTTTCGGTGAACCGTATTCCTGACCGCAGGCCGGCGGTTTTCAATGCCGTGATTGCTGGTACTGCGGCTTTGCTTTTCCTGGGCTTCGAATATTACAATTATCGTTACCTGCCGGTGGTCAATTTTTTGGAATGGAAGGAAGGCACTCGGCTTTTCCCGGAAAATCCCCAGCCGGTGCAGCATTTCGTGACTTACCGGAACAAGCTGAACGGGGAAATCAAGGAATATCTATTGGAAGATTGCCCGTATGCGGATCCGATGTGGGTGGAAAATTGGGAGTTTGTGGAACGCCGCGATGTGGATCCCAATCCGCAGACCGTCAATATCAATATCGTGGACAAGGTGGACGATGAGGATCCGGGTTGGGATGTGACCAAGGATTTGCTGGAGACGGACACGTATTTGTTTC
>JADIMZ010000148.1 GCA_017694335.1 Candidatus Pullibacteroides excrementavium | reverse complement strand
GCTTGGTCTCGGCATAGCTCAAGCGGGGGAACGGCTTGGCTCTGTTCTCGACTTTCGCTATCTTTGATTGCTTCGCATCGAAGATAGCGTGGTCTCGGCATAGCTCAAGCATGGGAACGGCTTGGCTCTGTTCTCGACTTTCGCTATCTTTGATTGCTTCGCATCGAAGATAGCTTGGTCTCGGCATAGCTCAAGCATGGGAACGGCTTGGCTCTGTTCTCGACTTTCGCTATCTTTGCCAAATGTAATGAATGCGAGGACTTGGATTGGATTTACCGGTCCGGGTCGGCTCGAAAATGTCGGAATATTAAATTTATCAATCATGCAAGAACACAAAGGAATTATCACAATGGGCGGTAATCCGCTCACATTGGAAGGCAATATGGTCAAAGTGGGCGATGCCGCACAGGATTTTACTGTATTGGCTCCCGATTTAAGTCCAGTGAAGTTAAGTGATTATGCGGGTAAAGTCCGTATTATTTCGGTAGTGCCTTCGATAGACACTCCGGTTTGCGACACGCAGACCCGCCAGTTCAATAAAGAAGCATCGGGTCTGCCAGGGGTGGAAATCCTGACGGTTTCCTGCGACCTTCCATTTGCATTGGGGCGTTTTTGCGGGGCTGCCGGTATTGACAAGGTACATGTATGTTCCGATCACAGGGATTTGGATTTTGGTCATAAATATGGTTTTGTCATCAAGGAACTTCGTCTGCTGAGCCGTGGAATCGTGGTTGTCGATAAAGACGGTAAGATTGTCCATGTGGAATATGTGAAGGAAGTGACCCATCTTCCGGATTTCGAGAAGGCATTGGAATCGGTAAGGAAAGCCTGTTAGCGATGCTAGGATTGCCGCACCTGCAATAGGGTGCGGTTTGTTTTTGAATTCAATACAAGACCGAATATGCAGGAACTGCAAGCATTCATAGAGAAAGCATGGGGAGATAAGTCGTTATTGTCCGAACCTCTGTACGCTGAGGCTGTACGGGAGGCCATGGAGTGTCTTGACCGGGGAGAAATCCGGGTCGCCGAACCTGTGCTTCACGGTATGGAAGGGTCTTCCCTTGCGGATCAGGAGAATCCCTGGAGAGTAAACCAATGGGTCAAGGAGGCGGTGCTTTTATATTTTTCCTTGGCTGAGATGCAGACGATAGAATTAGGGCCTTTTGAGTTTCATGACAAGATTCCTTTGAAGAAGGACTATGCTCGATTCGGTGTTCGGGTTGTGCCGCATGGGATAGCCCGGTATGGATCCTTTTTAGAACCAGGAGTGGTCATGATGCCTTCCTATGTCAATATTGGCGCCAGGGTCGGTCAAGGTAGCATGGTGGATACGTGGGCAACCGTCGGATCTTGCGCTCAAATCGGAGCGCATGTTCATCTGAGCGGAGGTGTGGGGATTGGAGGTGTTTTGGAACCTGTGGTAGCGAATCCTGTTATTGTCGAGGATCATTGTTTTATCGGGTCTCGCTGTATTATTGTCGAAGGCGTGCATATTGGCAGGGAGGCAGTCCTTGGTGCCAATGTCTGCCTTACTCAATCTACCAGGATCATAGATGTGAGCGGGCCTGAAGCCAAGGAGTACCGGGGCTGGGTCCCTCCCCGCTCGGTAGTGATTCCGGGGAGCATGCCCAAGCAGTTTCCTGCTGGGATTTATCATGTGCCTTGTGCATTGATAATCGGAAAACGTAAAGAATCGACAGATCGCAAAACCACATTGAACGAAGCCTTGCGGGATTTCAATGTGGCTGTTTGATGGCTTGGTTCAGCGTTTTTCCCCGTTGAATGAAAGGAGTATCATTCATTTAAAAGGATTTCGGGCAGGAACTGTTCTTGGATGATTGGCGGAGGGGTTGTGCATTCGCAGCAAAGGCTGAGGATGAAATCCCCTGGTTCTGCCTCGGCCGCTTGATACTCTAGAAGACGGGGGTATGGGCTGCAAAGGGGGAGAATCCGGCTGAAAAAGCAAAGTTTTTTGCCAAGATATTCTCCGTAAGGGATTCTTTTCCCGTTCATATCCTCTATTTCGGAAAGTACGGGATGAAGGCTCATGTCGGGTCCTAATCCGCATCCGATATATTTGAGGAGGCTTTCTTTGCAGGTCCATAACCGGATGAATTCAATGGAGGCTCTGCCCGGTTGTTCTTTTTGGATTTCTTCAATGGTCAATTTTTCTCCTGGCAGGAACCAGCGTTGAAGCAAATCTTTGTAGGGGCGTTCCTTTATTTTTTCCAAGTCGATGCCTATTTCGGTCTCCGATGTGCCGATGACCATCCATTCGCCCGAGTCGCTTTGGTTGAAATGGAAGGAAGGATAGTCGGGAAGATAGGGTTTGCCTCGATCATGGCGGGCTACGCGCAGAAGGGCTTCCGGTGATAGTCCTAGTTGGTGGCGCAGGACGCTCTCCGTGAATTTTTGCCGGATGTCTTTTTTTTGTTCCCGTGCCAATAGTCTGGGGTCTTTGTAAAAAAAGAGTCGGATCATGATGGCTTCTCTTTTTGGGTGGAGAATCCGACTTTATCCGGTTCGGATTCGCATGATGGATTATTGGAAACTGCTAGAGGATGGAAATGGTTGAATACCAGTCTTGCTTTAGCTTTGCCTACGATTTTTTCCATTTCTTCCAGAGAGGTTTCCTTGATTAGTCTGGTCGATTTGAAGTTCCGAAGCAATAACATCGCGGTCTCATCGCCGATTCCTTTTATGTCGGTCAGTTCGGTTTTGATGAGGCCTTTCAAATGGCGTTTCCTGTAATGAGTGATGCCGAAACGGTGGACTTCGTCTCTCAATAAGATGATATGTTTGAGCGCTTCCGAACGTTTGTCCAGCAATAAGGGGTGCGGATCTCCGATCTTGTAGATTTCTTCCAATCGTTCGGCTAGGCCGATTAGAAAGATTCTTTTTTCCAGCCCTAGTTCCTTGAGTACTTTGTAAGCGGAGGAAAGTTGCCCTTTTCCGCCGTCCACGATGACAAGTTGGGGAAGCGGGAGACATTCATCCACTAGCCGCCCGTAGTGTCTTCGAAATACTTCTTCCATCGTGGCGAAGTCGTTGGGACCTGCCACGGTCCGGATGTTGAAATGGCGGTAGTCTTTTTTTGAGATTTTCCCGTTCTTGCTTACGGTCATAGCTCCTACCGGGTAGGATCCTTCGAAGTTTGAATTGTCGAAACATTCGATATAAGTGGGGAGCCGTTCCATTCCCAAGGCTTTTTGCAGTTGCCGTAGCATCTCGTTGTTTCGCCTGTCGGGGTCTGCCAGTTCCATCCTTTTGGATTTTTCCAGCAGGAAGTATTTAATATTCTGTTCTGACAGCTCCAATAGTTTTTTCTTTTCTCCTACTTGCGGTACGGTGTATTTCAGGCCATCCAGGCTGAAATCAGGTGTGAGCGGCAAAATGATTTCCGAGGCTTCGCTCTTGAACCTTTCTCTGAATTCGCAAATGGCTTGTTCCAATAAATCGGCCGGGCTTTCGTCCAGCTTCTTCTTGACTTCGATGGTGTGGGATTGAACGACTCGGCCGTCAACGACTCGGAGATAGTTGAAGTAGATGCTTTCTGTATCTTCGAACGTTCCTAGTACATCCAAGTCGGATAAGGACGTGTTGACGACGGTCGATTTGCTTTGGTAATTTTGCAGCAGCTCGTATTTTTCTTTTATCGTTTGGGCTTTTCTGAATTCCAGATGTTCGGCTGCATCCATCATTTGTTGGTGCAGGTTTTGCAGGACAGGCCGGATATGGCCCTTGATGAGATTTTTGATGTTGGCGATTTGCTTGTTGTAGTCTTCCTTGCTTTGCAGCCCTTGGCATGGCCCGGCGCACCGTTTCATTTGGTATTCCAGGCAAAGCCGGATTTTGCCCGATTGGATTGTTTTTTCGTCCAATTTGTGTTTGCAGCTTCTGAGCGGGTATATGTCATGGATTAATTCCAGCAAAGTGTGCATGGTCCGTACCGATGGGTAAGGGCCGAAATAAGAAGAGCCGTCCTGTACATAACGGCGTGTATGGAATAAGCGGGGAAATTCCTCATTCGAGATGCATAACCATGGGTATGTTTTGTCATCTTTGAGCAAGACGTTGTAGCGAGGCTTGTATTGTTTTATCAAGTTGTTCTCCAAGAGCAGGGCATCGGCTTCAGTTTTGACTACGATATACTCCATATGGTCGATTTTTCGAACCAAAGCCAGGACTTTCCCCACTTGATCCTTGTTGAAGTAGGAATTGACTCTTCGTTTCAGGTTCTTTGCTTTGCCAACGTAGATAATCTGGTTTTCGGCGTTGAAATATTGGTAAACGCCCGGTTTGTCAGGGAGAAGAGATAAGATGGGTTTTATTTTTGCAGGAGTTGTCGGTATCATGGTTGCAAAAGTAAGAAAGTTTGCCGGTCGGAGGGCTTCTGCTGGCAATGTGTCTTGTCTGCCGACACGCCTTTTCCCCGATGAGGGAAAAGGCGTGTCGGGCATGGTCATGCTGGTTCATAGTAGCTTGTTGTCCGGATTGATTAAAGTACGATGAATCTTAAAGTTTGTTCATGTTCAGGGGGATTTCCGTAATGGAGGAGGAAGATGCCTTTTTGATTGATTTGCAATGAATGCATGCCTTTGGATAGTTTCTGGGAATAGAGGCAAAGCCCCTGTAAAGAAAAGATTCTGACTTGGCAATCAAAGGGAAGTGAGAGGCTAATCCGGCCCGAAGAAGGATTGGGTGAAATCATGGCTCGACACGATTTCTCCCAATCATGAATCTTGTTGCCTTGGTTGCCGGGAATCAGGAAGGTCTCTCCTTTTGCATAGCCGCTGCTATCCTGTTCCCCGCAAATGGCGGCCACTTCCCACCAATACCAAGTTCCAGGCACTAGATTGTAGGCTGTTAGATAGTTCTTTTCTGTTGTTATTTGCTGGACAACTGAAAATAAGTCTCCGATTCGAATTTGGAATCTGTTGGCCTCCGATTCCCATTGAAAATCGACCATTGAGGCTGATATATTGATGATTTGTAGATTTTTGGGTGGTTGGCAATCGGAGGCACCGCTGTCTTGAGGAGGTTCGGAAGGCATATCCACTGTATATGGGTGGACTATGATGGGAATACAGGCGAGGGGATGGCTGTCTGTTTCATGCCAACAGGATAACTGGTAGCTTTTTCCGATGCTGTCTACACGGGCTTCTATTCGGATTGAAACCTGTTTGCCGTTTAATTCGTTGGCAGATAAATGCATTGGGTGTATGGAAATTGATTTGTCCGGTCCGCTGACTTGCATTCGGAGATTGGAAAGGAGGTTCTGGCCTTGCAATTTTAACGAATTTGAAGTCCATTGTCCGACGGAATCCATTAGAAGCAAGGTGTCCGGATGCCATTGGATTGTTGCCTGTTCTTCTTGCGGGATGATGTGCAGGGCATATCGGTCAAGAAAGGTTTGGTGGTTTGCACGGGCTCGGATCAAGACAGACACTTCGGCCGGATACGGGAGTTCTTCGGTTTCCCAGAACAGGGTATCGGATGATGCGAATCCGTTGTCGGCTTGGTTCATGGAGTCGTACTGTCGGTACGGTTCTTCATCGCCATCTTTGTAATAGGTGCAGAAATACAATGTGTCTGCGAATAGAGTGTCTTGCTGGGAAAGCAAAAAGGTTTCCAAGCAGGGAGGTTTTGATTTGTCGTACCGAGCGCCTCGACCGGTGAGCATCAATTTACCCCGGGGAATTCCCTCCAGGCGTAAATGAATGCATCCGTCTTGGCTGGAGGATGCCAGTTTGATACATTTTCGAGACTGGTATAC
>JADIMZ010000147.1 GCA_017694335.1 Candidatus Pullibacteroides excrementavium | reverse complement strand
CTAATTATTGGGATTTAATAATACTCGGATAACAAGATATCTATAAGCTATGTAATGGTGCAAATTATTAATATGATTTCGTTTTAGACGGGAACTTTGCGGTATCAAATTACAATGAGTATTGAATGTATAATTTGATAATCAGAAAGATATAGAATGTTATCCGGTTCAAGCGTGGCACCGTCCGCTTATTTAAGAGAAGAGGCTCTGGCAAGCCCACGAGTATAAATAAGCAACAGCCCACGCCTAAGCGAATAGGCGCAAGGATGGCCTATTCCTTCTATGTGTTGAATGTGCCAGATTCGTTACCAAGGAATAAAGCTAAGACACTTCCTTAAGTGTCCCGTATGTAAGCAGTCCCCGCAAGGGAAGACTGCGGAGCAAAGGTACGAAAATTCCCGATACCCGTGCTATAGGCTGGCCGTGAGAGTCCAAGCATGGAGCGGCATCGGCTTGGACCGGATTTAGGCGTAGGCTTTTGGCCGGCCTCATCCTCGGAAGGCTGTTGCTCTTCAGGCAGTTTTTACACTCTGTTCCGAATTTATAGAACCGGCCTTATATGTCAAGAAGCCATCCATTATATAATGCATCCTTATATAATGTCTCCTTGCCATTATGAGGCCGGGATACTGTCAGGGCGGATACTGTCAGGGTGGTTGCGGGAAGCGGGCAACGCCTGACCGCAGGGCAGGGTTATTCCCCGGGAATTTTCGGCGAATAGCTGCTTTATTCCCCGGATGTCATTGGCCGGGGGTTGCTCGCCTGCGCGAATTTCCGTACTTTCGCAGGTTGGTTTTGAAAAAGAAACAAAAGGAAACATGATACATAGAAAAAAGACATTCGGGATGCTCGGGATTTGTCTGCTGGCAGGTTTGGCAGGCGGCATTCCCTTGCAAAATCTTCAGGCGCAGGCCGTGCAAGGACAGGATCGGCAAGTCAAACAGCAAAAAATGCAAGCTACGGAAATAGAATTGGATAGCATTTTCCTTTCGCCTGAGTTCAAGGCGGAGAGGCTGGGCGGCATCGAAGCCCGCTTGGCGGAGAAGGAATATTATGTGTTGGACAAAGGCGTGCTCAACAAGCATATACGTCAGAGGAACGGCAAAGAGAAGGTAGTGGAAATCCTCGATCCAGCATCGGATTCCCGTTTTTCGGGAATGGACTGGGCTCCTGTCAGCTTCGAGTTCAATGCCGACCATAGCAAGGTCCTGCTGTTGTCCGGCTACGAGGCCATCTATCGCCGGTCGGCGCTTTACAACGCGGTGGTCTGGAGCTTGGACAAGAAAGGCAAAGCCTCCCATCCGGTGGTGCTGAGCCAGGAAGGGAAAATCCAGGAAGTGACCTTCAGCCCGGACGGGAGCAAGGTCTCCTATCTGCAGGACAACAATCTTTATTACAGGGATTTGGTTTCGGGCCAGGAAGTGCAGGTGACCACCGACGGGGCTGTCAACAAGATTCGAAACGGGCATACCGACTGGGTTTATGAAGAAGAGTTCGCCTTCACCAAGGCCTACGCTTGGAATCCGGCTTCCACCACGATTGCCTATCTGAAGTTCGATGAGTCGGCTTTGAAGGAATACGAGATGACCATTTGGGGCGAGCTTTACCCCGAAACCTACCGTTACAAGTATCCCAAGGCGGGCGAACGCAATTCGGAAGTGAGCCTTTGGTTCTACGACCTGGCATCGGGCAAGAATGCGCCGGCGGACTTGAAGGCGGATTCGGTGGAATACATCCCGCGCATTTTCTGGGAACCGACCGGCAAGGAACTTCTGGTCTATACCTTGAACCGTCATCAGAACCATTGGTGCATCTGGGCGATGACTCCGCAGGGCGGGCAGCGTCTGGTCTATGAGGAGCGCAATCCGGCCTACGTGGATATTACCGACAATGTGTATTTCTTCAAGGACGGTTCCAAGATGCTGCTGGCTACCGAAAAGGACGGCTACAACCATCTGTATCTTTTCCCGATGGACGGTTCGGATTCCAAAGGCACGCTGTTGACCCCTGGCCCTTACGATGTGACTGCGCTCTACGGGGTGGACGAAGCCAAGCAGCGGGTGTTCTTCCAGGCGGCCTATACTTCGCCTTCGGATAGGGATTTGATGTGCGTGAACCTGGACGGCACCGGCCTGCGCCGTCCGGCTTTGGACATGCAGCGCCGGGGTGGTTTCACCGATGCCTGGTTCAATGCGGATTTCACGTATATGATTGTGGAACATTCCGATGCCAATACGGCGGCTTCCTATTACCTCTACCATGTGGGGGATGAGGAAGACCAGTTGCTGGAGTGCCTGTTGGAGAATACCAAGCTGGATCAGACGGCCAAGAAATACGGCTATGTGCAGAAGGAATTCCTGAGGATTCCGGTGCCCTTGACCGGCGAGGATGCCAATGCGTTCATGGGAGAGCCTTATTTCGGGATGCACCGTTACGAGCAGAAGACCAAGGGTGCGGCGGCTCCGGCTCCGAACGTGTTTACCAAGTCGGCGATGGATTTGTCCGGCCTTGCGCCGGAGGCTGCCGCGGCCGAGGGCGTGTCTGCCAAAGCGCCGGAGGCTCGTCCCAAGCCTGTCCGTCAGGTCTATCTGAACGCTTGGATCATGAAGCCGGCCGAAATCGGCACGCCGGAGGCCGAAGGCAAGAAATACCCGGTGCTGATGTTCCTTTACGGAGGACCGGGCAGCCAGCAGGTGCTCAATTCCATGCGTCCTTACGAGGTGCTGGATTACGCTTGGTATCAGATGCTGGTGCAGAAAGGCTATATCGTGGTCTGCGTGGACAACCGGGGAACCGGGGGCCGGGGAGAGGCTTTCAAGAAATGCACCTACCTGCAATTGGGCAAGTACGAGACCCAGGACCAGATAGCCGCGGCCAAGGTGCTGGGCAGCTTGCCGTATGTAGATGCTTCCCGTATCGGCATCTGGGGCTGGAGTTATGGCGGCTTCATGTCGTCCAACTGCCTTTTCCAGGGACATGGGGTGTTCAAGGCCGCGATGGCGGTGGCACCGGTGACCAACTGGCGGTATTACGACAACGTCTATACCGAGCGTTTCATGCGCACCCCGCAGGAAAATGCCCAAGGCTACGATGGCAATTCGCCAATCTCCCATGTGTCGGAACTGCAAGGCGCGTACCTGCTGGTGCATGGTTCGGCCGATGACAATGTGCATTTCCAGAATTCGGTCGATTTGCTGACCGCCTTGCAGAAGGCCGGCAAACAGTTCGAATTTGTGATGTACCCGAACCGCAACCATAGCATGGTGGGCAAGGACGGGTCGTCGCGCCAGCATTTGTACCATAAGCTGACGGGTTTCCTGATGAACAATTTGTAAGGAGGAATGTGCCGGAATGCTTGCGGGCTTGCCTGGCCGCCTGTTCATGGGTTGCCGGGTGTGCCGCTGCCATTTGGTTATGTTGTAGCTGCGCCGTGAAAAGCTGAGGGGAAAGCCGTTGCCGGTAAAATAGGATGCCGCTTAAATATTGGATGCGATGAAAGAGTTTTTTACTTCGGTTCGTGTGTGGGCTGTGCTGCTGCTCTGGGGGCTGTGGACGCTTGTTTCCGCTTCTGTGGGAGCTTGCCCCGGTCTTGCTGCATCTTCGGCTAGTCCGTTGATAGCATTGTCGGAACTGACGGATTTGCCGGGACTTTCCGGAGCGGGGGAACGCGATGTTTGGTGGCGGATACCGGATTCCGTGGATTACAGCGTGATGGTGGTAGGCTTGGCGAAAGGTGCCGAAGGCAGGAAAATCCGCTGGAAAACGGATGCCGACCCTTTTTCGGGCGCGTATCAGGAATTGGATGGCACGGTGGTGGACAGCAACGGCCGCTTCGTGCTGGCCACGGCCGACATCTCCAGCACCCGGCCTACTTATTTCGAGATCGATTACTATTCCACCTCCTTGTTTGTCGAGCCGGGCAAGGCGTACCGTCTTGAATTTGCCGATTTTGATTATGAGGCGGACGAACGGATGAATGCCTTTGTGGTCTCCGACCAGTTTCCGGCTTTGACCTACCGGGTGGTGGATGCCCAAGGGAAGCCGGATACGGCGGATCTGAATTACCGCCTGGCGCGTTATTCGGCTTTGTACCAGGCTCGCCTTGCCCGGGATTTCACGCGGATTCAGCAGCGTAAGGACACGGTTCCTGTGGCGGATTTTATTCGTATGTCCGACTCTCTTTTCGGCTATGTCCAGGACACTTTCTTCCAGGATTACCGCTTTTATATGGAAGCCGGCCTGAAAGCCTTGCCGGGTGTTTATTCCCGCCGGGCCCTTTACCGGCAGTGCATCGAAGGGCGGCCTGTGGATATGGAGAATCCGGCGCAGATGGATTTTCTGGATTCCTATTTCAAGGATTATTTCCAGTCGAGCCCGTTTTTGCCTTTCGACCAGCTACGGCGCATCGTGAACCGGAACGATTTGTCTCCGGCTTCCCGCTTGAGCCTTCTTTCGGACAGCATAGGATTGGACTATGCCTTGCGCGGGGAGTACCTGCACGACTGGGTGATGGTTCATGCCTTGGCCGAAGGCTTGGACAACGAGAGGCTTAACGGGAACCATATCCAGACGATACTGCGTGCTTATCAAACTAGGAGTAAGTTCCCGGATTTGTCGCGGGCGATAGACAACCTGCTGGCTGAGCGGGCGAAGCGGGCACGCCGCCAGTATTTTGCTGGTGTGGAACTGGTGGATATGGACGGGAAGGAAATCCCGGTGGACAGCCTGCTGGGGCCGGGTCTGTTCCATTATTTTGTCTTTGTCCGGGCCGACTATGCCAATTGCCCTAGCTGCAACGAGGAGGGGACGCTTTTGAAGGATATTTGGGCTTCCTTGCCGGACAATGTCAAGAATGCGGTCCGGATCGTCTTTGTGAACTGCGATTACGATTTCGGTAAATACCGGCGGGATGCCAAGACAAAAGAGTACCCTTGGCCGTATCTGCATTTCAACCGGAACATAGAATGGGTCAGGACCATCGATGCCGCCCATTTCCCGGCCTATATCCTGGTGGATGACCAAGGCCATGTCCTGAACTCGGCTTTCAATGCGCCGAGCCAGAACATAGGGGATGTCTTTCGCCGGATGGCTACTTTGAAAGCCCTTCAAGACCGCCGAAATACAGGTCTGTGAGATAGGCAATCGAGGCATACATCAATGGCATGCGTTGGCGGATGCCTTCCTTGTCTATCCAGACGGCTTGGGTGATGCCTTCTTCCGTTTGTGGCTTTGTGGCCTGCATCCGGGGAATTTCCATGCCGAACCAATTGGATTTCTTTAGGGCGATGCCTTGCTTGCTCTCGATGAAGTGGTAGGTGGTCTTGATGAAGTCCAGAAGTTTGAGATGCTTCATCCCGGTTTCTTCTTCCACTTCCCGGAGCGCGTTCTCTTGGTCGGTTTCGCCTTTCTCTTTCTTTCCTTTGGGAAGGTCCCACATGGAGTTGCGGTAGATGTACAGGTAGAGGTAATCGCTTTTGGCTTCCTTGGGAGATGGAACTTTTTCCTTGCCCTCGGCTTCGATGTTTTCTTTCGGGCAGCGGACTAATCCTCCGGACGCTTCCACGACCGGGAAGGACGCGATGAAATCCCGGTAAACCTTTTCTTCCATTCCATGGCAGTCCAGGCAGACTGTGCTGTAGTTGGGAAGCCGGCGAAATCCGTTCTTGGCGAATTCCGTCAGTTCGTCCATGTTTTCGTATTCCTTTTGGATGGCCCAAGGGAGCGGGGCTTTGGCCGAAGTGAAGACCAAAGCCCTGTTTTCATGGAATATCTTTTCCATATCAGATGCGTTTCAGGATTTCTTTGGTCAGCTCCCAAAACCTTGTCACCGTGCTCAGTTCCAAGCGTTCGTCCGGCGAATGCACGCCCCGCATCGTCGGCCCGTAGGAAACCATGTCCATGCCGGGGTATTTTTCGCTGAAAAGCCCGCATTCCAGACCGGCGTGGATGGCCAGCGCCTTGCCTTCCTCGTGGAACAGGTCCTTGAAGGTGTCAAGCACCAATTTGAGGATAGGGGAGTCCGCATTGGGATTCCAGCCGGGATAACCTTCGCTGTGTTCGGTCTTGGCTCCGATAGCCTTGAAGCAGGAAGCCACCCGTTGGGCCGCCCACAGTTTGGCGCTTTCCACCGAGGACCGCTGGCTGGTGGTAATCAGCACATCCCCGTCCTCGCTCTTGACGGCTGCCAGGTTGGTGGAGGTCTCCACGAAATCGGGGATTTCATCGCTCATCCTCAGAACGCCGTGCGGGCAGGTCATCAGGGCGTAAATCAGTTCGTCCCGGTTCTTTTCCCCGAAGACCCATTCCGGTTTTCCGGCTTTTTCGGCAATGAGTTCCAGATTGGGTTCGGTATGCTTGTATTCGGCAGCGAAAGTATCCCGGAGCGCGGCGATGTCCTTTTCCATTTCAGGAAGTTTGTCTTGGGCGATGCCGATCAAGGCTGTCGCTTCCCGGGCAATCGCGTTGCGCAAGTTTCCGCCCTTGAACGAGGCGAGCCGGAAATCGTACTTGTCTTTCAAATTGTAGAGTGCGCGGGCCAGGAGCTGGTTGGCGTTGGCGCGGCCTTTGTTGATGTCGTCGCCGGAGTGGCCGCCGCAAAGGCCTTTTATCTGGATATTCAGGTAGGCTAACGAGGAATCGGCCAGGAGCTGGTTGTAGGGGTAGTGGATGACCGTGTCGATGCCTCCGGCGCAGCCGATGAAGAACAATCCATCGTCTTCCGAATCCAGGTTCAGCAGGATTTTGCCGTTCAGGAATCCCGGTTCGAGGCCGAAAGCGCCCGTCAATCCGGTTTCTTCGTCCACGGTGAACAGGCATTCGATGGGACCGTGTTCCAGATCGTCCGATGCCAGGACGGCCAGTTCCATGGCCACGCCGATACCGTTGTCGGCGCCCAAGGTGGTGTCCTTGGCTTTGAGCCAGCCGTCTTCGATATGGACTTCAATCGGGTCGGTATCGAAATTGTGCTTCGAATCCCCGTTCTTTTCGCAGACCATGTCCATGTGGCTTTGCAGGATCACGCAAGGACGGTTTTCGTGGCCGGGCGTGGCCGGTTTGCGGATCAGGACATTGCCTGTCTTGTCGGTCTTGTATTCCAGTTGGTGTTTTTGGGCGAAATCCACCAGGTAGGCCCTGATTTTGTCTTCTTTCTTGGAGGGTCTTGGGATTTGCAGCACTTCCCCGAAATATTTCCAGAGGAGTTTCGGTTCCAATGTATTGAGAACTTCGTTCATTGTATTTTGTGTTTGATTATTTGTCGTTGCCTTGTCACATGCCTTACGCCGCCTTAGAATAAATGGCGGAAAGGGGTCAACAGCCATTGCATGAACCTCACAATCCGGGGCGAGTTCTTCCATTTCTCATAGTCGAAATCGATCGAGTGCTGTTCCGTGCCGGCTATATGCCGGTTCAACAGTTCGAGGACCTCCGGATTTTCCCCGTAGAGCATGATTTCGTACTGGTAGCGGAAGCTCCGGTAATCCATGTTGGCCGAACCCATGAAAAAGCGTTTCTGATCCACAAGCAGGCATTTGGCATGGAGCAAGTCCGGAGTATAGAATTTCCATTGGATTCCCGCTTTGTGCATGGGACCCAAGTATTTGTTGCAGAGGATGTCCACTAAGCCTACGTCCGAGTTCTTGGGGATATGGATCACGACCCGGATGCCTTTCTGGGCGGCATGGACCAAGGCTTTCCGTATCTTATGCCCGGGCAGGAAGTAGGGGGTCTCGATTAGGATTTCCTCTTTGGCATTCTCGATCATCTTGAGCATATAGTTCCTCACCGCCTGTATGTAAGGCGAGGGCGTTTCCTGCACGATCCCGTAGCCGTGGTACTGGATGATTTTGATTTTCTCGAAGGGATCCCAGTCGTCGTAGAACTTGTACTGGGCGGCGCTATGCATGAAGCAGCCTTTGAACTTGCGGGTGATGGGGTTTTCCAGCCGCAGGTTCAGGTCTCTCCAGTTGAGGCAGTAGGCGGTGATATTGGACGAACCTATGTAGGTGATGCGGTCATCGATCAGCAGCAGCTTGCGGTGGTTGCGCGAATTGTTGCGGGCAAAGGTGTTGGAAAGGAAGAATTTGATTTTCTTGAAATACCGTATCTTGATGCCGTTTTGGATCATTTCGTTGAACATCTCCGAGGGCTTGCTCCCGTAGGCATCGAGCAGGAGCCGGATATCGATGCCTTCTTTGGCCTTTTCCATCAAGGCATCGCGGAACTTGCGGCCTATGGCATCGTCGTTGAAGCGGAAGGTCTCCAAATAAATGTATTTTGTGGCCTGCTTGATGTCCTCAATCATCGAAGTGAACATGAGCAGGTTATCGTCAAAGAGCTTGACGGATATAGGCGTGTTTGAATCGGACATGAGACCTTCCTTTGTAACAGAAGACGAAGATACGAAAAATTCGTGGAAATCAGTTTGCGGATTTTCATCGAGGGGGATTTTTCTTTGAGGGGAATTGTTGAGACGGACTTGGGCTTATGGCGGAAAAAGCGTTCGTTCTTGTAGGGGAAATGAACCGTTTGGTGTGGGACGGCCGGGAGAAAGGTGGCAAGCTGGAAAATTCCGAATAAAGGCTGGAAAATCCGGGTAAAAAAAAGACCCTGATAGAATGCTAACAGGGTCTTTTCGTATGAAAAAAACGGGTTAATTTTCCTATAAAGGCGGATTAGAAATAGAACCCGCGGTTGTCTTCGATTACAGCGGCTTCTTCCAATGCGGAATAAACCCGGTTGGCTGCGCTTTGGGTGTATTGCATTTCCAGTTGGTTTGTAAGCCGCACGATTTCAGCGGGTGTGGCTTCAGGGGCTGCAATGTTGTCCACGATGAAGCGGAATACACCGTTGTTGCCTTGGAACGCTTTCGAGAGCTGGCCTTGGGTGGAACCGCACATTGCACCGACAATCTTGGGTTCGTAGCCATTCAAGGAAGGATAGCCATTCATGCTCATGCCGAATACGGTATCAATCTTGATGTTGTTGTTCTGGGCGATGGTTTCGAGCGAGTTGCCTTCCATCTTTTGTGCCAGAATGTTGAATTTCTTGTTTTGACGGACCATGTTAGCAATCTGAGGCATTTCCATAGCGCGTTCCAAACTCATGTATTCATCTTCGTTGATGCTGCTCAGTCCGGCAATTACATAACGGTTTTCCATTTCAAAAACCTGCGAGGCTACGCTGCCTTCCTTGGTGTCATCGTTGAAGGCCCAACGAATCACTTCGCGTGCCGAGTTGACGCCAGGCAGGGACGAAGCCAGTTCTGTTACGGAATTTTTACGGACACGCATCCCGATTTTGCGGGCAGCCGAGTCCATTTGGGCGACATTGCCGTGGCAGTCGGCCATCAACTGGTTGGCTCGGGTATAGACGCTTTTGGTGGTCGCTGTGCTGGGTTCGATAGGGATGTTGACTACAGCCGCCAGAATCTTCTTGACGGGTTGCGTCTTTTGGGCTACGTACAAGATATGGAAACCGTTCGGTGCTTCGGCCATTGTGGCTTTACCGGCCGGGGTGGCCAAGGCTGCTTTGTTCAGATTGCTCATCAAGGTGCCATCCAGCATCCAGCCAAGCTCTCCGCGGCTTTGCTGTGCAGTGGGGTCTTCGGAAAAGCGGACTGCCAAATCACCGAACTGGGCAGGGTTGGCGTTGATTACCTTCAGCAAGGAATCGGCCAATTGGCGGCTTTGGGTTTTGTTGCGGCCGCTTTGGCTTCCGGCTTCGGTATAGGACAGGAAGATGTGGTGGATATACATGGAGTCCGGCCGCATTTGCACGTCCATCAACTTGGCCATCTGGAATGATTGACCCATCCGGCGAGGTTCGAAATAGGTGCCGGGTTCGGCGTCAAAGAGGTCGTCCCATCCTTGGAAAACTTCCGATTCATTCCGGTACAGACTGTCGAAACGGTCTCCGGAGGTGACGGCATTCACGAAATCAGGGACATTGTTTTCTTGTTGGAATTCGACATAAAGTTCATTGACTTCCTTGTTGATGTCCGCCATGTCTTGCGGAGTCGGGGTGACATCGAATACCACATAGGAGATTTCACGGCTCTTGTTCTGCTTGAACATGTATTTGTTTTCGTTGTAGAACTTCTGGTAATCGGATTTGGTCAGTTCTACTTCGGTATCAGCCACTGAAGAGTATGGTAAGGATACGTACCGGGCATTAACGGAGGTTGACTGCTGGGAAGCCTGGAGCATAGCCAAGGCTTTGGGGACGTAATAGGACTTTGAAGCCAGGTTGATGTATTTTTCCTTGAGCCGTTCGGTTTTGACGATGTTTTCCAATTCAGACAATGCCGCTTGGCTTTGCGGGTCCATTTGGCTGAAATTGTTGATGATGTTCATGACCTGCTGACGATCGTACTGTCCGGTCTGGGGGTTAGTGAAGTATTGGTACAGGATAGGGCTGATGAATTTCCCGTAGTACATGTCGTTCAATTCAGCCGAACTTACCTGAATCCCGGTTTTGGAGCAAGCTTCGTTCATCAAAAGGTCGGAAAGCATCCGCTGCCAAGCAATGGTGCGGATTTGTTCGCGGTCGGCATCGGTCAAGGAAACATTGCCGCCTTGGGATTGAATGTATTGGTCCGTCAGCTGATCCACTTGCAGGCTGAAGAGGTCATACGAAATGGATTCACCGTCAATGACAGCGACAGGAGGAGCGCTTTGTCCTCGACCTCCGAAGGCATCTTGAATCACGAATCCGATAATAGCGATACCAATCAAGGCTACCGCAAGACCTGCATGTTTTCTGATAGTGCCGATAATAGCCATCTTCTATAAAATTTTTTTTGAATCAAAATTTTTGTTTTCTTTCTAACTGCTTGCCGGCCAGTGTCTTGATTTTGCGTAACGAACCAAAACGGGCTGATACAGCATCCCAAAAGAGGGGGCAAATGTATAAAAAGATTGCCTCTTATGCAAGGAGATGCCGGGTGGTGAAAATACCGCGGAGGGTGGCCAAGGTGGTTTTGAAAAAATGTGTATATTCGCGTTTTACATGGCTATGGCTTTTGGGCGGGTGGCAATGATTTGAAGGGGAGTGCGTGTGCAAAGCATAGTTTTTGGTATGCAAAAGTTAGAAACCAAATTAAAAACCATAACACAATGAGAAAACTGATTTTTGTGCTGGCTTTGGCGGCCATGAGTTTTGTGGCTTGCAAGTCTGGAAACAACAATGCGCCGGTTGCGAACGGGAATGCAACCGAGCAGGTGGCTCCGGCGGCAAAAGATGGCGGCGATGCTGTTGCTTGCGATACCGTTTGCAAAAAAGTAGCGTGCGCTTGCCCGGAAGGTACCAAGTGCAAGGAAGGGTGCACAAAAGATGCATGCACTTGTTGCTGCAAGAAAGAATGCAAGCAAGCCTGCGGCAAGGCTGATGCCCAGCTGTGCTCGCAAGGCAAAACCTGCAAGAAAGAGGCTTGCTGCAAGGACAATGCTTGCGATGCGTCCAAGTGCAAATGCACGGCCGATAAGAACTGCGGCAAGAAGTGCTGCCCCGCTGTCAAGAAATAATCTTGTCGGGTGTTGATACAGGAAAAGCCGGTTCGTCCCTGCGGATGGACCGGCTTTTTGTATATCGGTGTTGTAAAATTCTTTTTTAGGGGGCAGCTGCAAGGCTTGCGAGGCCGCCCTTTTGGTGTTGGAACGGGGGAAAATAAAAAACGGATTTCTAATAGGCAGATACGAGGCGTCGATTTCCCTTGGGTGTTGTAAAATTCTTTTTTAGGGGCAGCTGCAAGGCTTGCGAGGCCGCCCGCACCGGAGCGTACTTTTGTACGTGAGGATGCGGGCAACGAAGCATAACGCCGCAGATGTCCCCTAAAAAAATTTTACAGTATCATGCCGGCGGCAACAGTCTCATTCGTCCCCTCATCCACCAAAACCAAGCTTCCGGTAATCCGGTTATCCTCGTACTTGTCATAGACCATCGGCTTCATGCTCTTGATCTTGACCGATGCGATGGAGTTGAGCACCACTTCGGCGCTGTCTTTCTTTTCAAAGGTATTGACATCGAGCAGGTAGTTGACTTCCTTGACGATGCAGCGGGTTTCCAGATGAGGGTGCAGCAGGCAGTATTTGCCGCCTACCTGCAAAGGCTTTTGGTTCATCCAGCACATCATCATGTCCACTTCGTTGCCCACCTGGGCAGGCTGGTTCTTGGGCACAATCATGTCGCCCCGGCTGATATCGATTTCGTCTTCCAGTTCCATGCTGACCGAGAGCGGGGAGTGGGCTTCCTGCATGTCCTGCTTGCCAAAATGGATATGTTTGATTTTGCTGCAAAGGCCGGAAGGCTGCACCATGATTTCCTGGCCGACATGGAAGGAGCCCGATGCGATGCGTCCGGCAAAGCCCCGGTAGTCGGGAAATTCAGCGCTGATAGGCCGGATGACGTACTGCACGGGGTAACGGGCGGCGCAGTCGATTTGCTGGTGCGATACCGGCAGGGTTTCCAGCAGGTTCATCAAGGTTGGCCCTTTGTACCACGGCATGTTCTCGGACGGGTTCACCACATTGTCACCCTTCAAGGCGCTGATGGGGATGAAATGCACGTCTTTCAGCTTCAGGAAGTCCTTCATCTTGTTGAAGTCCGTGCAAATCTTGTCGAAGACTTCCTGGCTGAAATCCACCATGTCCATCTTGTTGACGCAGACCACGATATGGGGAATGCCCAGCAGGCTGGCGATAATCGTGTGGCGGTGGGTTTGTTCCAAGACGCCGTTACGGGAGTCGATCAGGATCAAGGCGGCATCGGCCGTGGAAGCGCCGGTGACCATGTTGCGGGTGTATTGGATATGCCCCGGCGTGTCGGCGATGATGAACTTGCGTTTCGGCGTGGCGAAGTAGCGGTAGGCCACATCGATGGTAATGCCTTGCTCGCGTTCGGCTTTCAACCCGTCGGTCAGCAAAGCCAAGTTCACGAATTCGTTGCCTCGTTTCTGGCTGGCGGTCTTGATGGCTTCCAATTGGTCTTCGAAGATGGACTTGCTGTCGTTCAGAAGCCGTCCTATCAAGGTGCTCTTGCCGTCATCCACGCTGCCTGCGGTGGTGAAGCGCAAGAGTTCCATATCCAAATATCCGTTGTTGTTGCTCATTTGGTTTTCCTTTATATGGTTCATCCGAGCTGGTTGTTTGTGACCCGGATAAAATTGAATCATGCTTTTTGAAGGGTCGGAGTATAGTTTATCAGGGGCGCTTGGAGCAATGTGTCAGAACGGGTTAGATGCGAGGCGTCGCGAGTGTGAGGATGAGGGAGCGCACTGAAGTGCGTGACCGAGTTCCGAACCGCTCGCGCAACGAAGCAGATGACCCGTTATCACACATTGCCCGTTATCACACATTGCTCTTATTAGAAGTAGCCTTCTCGCTTACGATCCTCCATCGCCGACTCCGACCTCTTGTCATCGGCCCGTCCTCCGCGTTCGGTGACCCGGGTGGCGGCAATCTCGTCGATGATGTCCTGGAGGTTGTGGGCTTCGGACAATACCATGCCGGTGCAGCTCACGTCGCCGATGGTCCGGCAGCGGACGGTCAGCTCTTCCACTTTTTCATCCGGTTTGAGCTTCATGAAAGGCGCGGCGGCCAGATACATCCCGTCGCGTTTGAAGACCTTGCGGCGGTGGGAGAAGTAGATGGACGGCATTTCGATGTTCTCTTGCAAGATATACTGCCATACGTCCATCTCGGTCCAGTTGCTGATGGGGAAGACGCGGAAGTGTTCGCCCATGTGCTTCTTGCCGTTGAAGATGTTCCAAAGTTCAGGACGCTGGTTCTTGGGATCCCATTGGCCGAATTCGTCCCGGTGGGAGAAGAAGCGTTCCTTGGCGCGGGCCTTTTCCTCGTCCCGGCGGGCTCCCCCCATCGCGGCATCGAACTTGTTCTTTTCCAGAGCATCGAGCAGGACGGCGGTTTGCAATAGGTTGCGGCTGGCGTTGTAGCCTTTCTCCTCGGTCACCATGCCTTTGTCGATGGCTTCCTGCACCGAACCCACAATCAGGGTCGCGCCCAACTTCTTGACGAGGTTGTCGCGGTACTCGATGGTTTCGGGGAAGTTGTGCCCGGTGTCGATATGCAGCAAGGGGAACGGGATTTTGGCCGGATAGAAGGCCTTGTAGGCCAGATAGGTCAGGACGATGGAGTCTTTACCGCCTGAAAAAAGCAATACCGGGTTCTGGAATTGGGCGGCCACTTCGCGGATCACATAGACCGCTTCGGCTTCCAGTACCTGAAGGTGTGTGGTCTTTTCCATAGGAATCAGCACTTAAACACGTTGTCTTGATGTCGTCTTGGCAGGGAAACCGAGCTGGAGGCCCGGCTCTGCTTCCGGACGGCAATAAAATGCAAAAGTACAGTTTTTCATTGAAAGAGAAAATCACCAGAGCGGGAGCGTCGGCCTGCAATGGTTTCAGGCAATCTTCCACGCCTCGATTCGTTTTTTTGAGGGACTTGGAATAATGCCGATAGTGGTTTTAGATAATCTTCCACTCCTCGATGCGGCGGGTCTTGGTAGAGAAGCTGACGCCTATCTTGAAGAGCTTGCGCGGGTCTGCCGTGAAGGGACGGGCGTAACCCACATCCTCGATTTGCTGCAAGGCCTCGTCCGCCGTGGCATCGATTTTCAGCTCGATGACATAGATGTAGTCCTTGTTCTCCAAAAGCAGGTCGATGCGCCCGTTGCTTGTCTGGCGTTCGGTATGCACGTGCTGGCTCAGCAAGTCGAAGATGATGGACATGGCGTATTGCACGTTTTTCTCGGCATCGCCTTGTATCTGGTAGTTCTGGTTGGCGAACAACCCGTCCAAGAGCTTCATCATTTCTTCCGGCTGGCCGGCATCGATGGCTTTGTACAAACGGAGAATCAAGACATTGCTCCCAATGGATTCTACGATAGGCACGTAAAGTGCCAACTGCATCCTAAGGAAGCCGTTCTGGACTTCCCGGTTGGGGAAGCCTAAGCGGCAGGTACCGAAATCGGGATTGACCTCCTTGATAGTCAGATAACCTGTTTGGTAGAGGAGCGGGATTGGGTTGGTCTTGTACGAATCCACTTGGGAGAGGTCGGTGATGTCAACCTCCACTTCATTGTCTATCAGTTCCGAGATGTCTTTCCCGGTCTGTTTCAAGGCCACGATCAGGAAAGTGGGCGTGCCGGTGCCGTACCAGTACTCGCTGAAGACTTTGTTCTTGAGTGTGGTTAAAAGACTGAACGGATTGTAAATGCCCTCGCTGCCTCCGCAAAAGTGATAGCCATCATACAGTTGTGCCAACTTGTCATAACAATCTTCTTTCGAGAGCCGGTTTGCCTCTGCCAATGCCTGCACCCCTTCGTCAAAGTACCGATGCAAATCGCTTTCCGAGATGCCGCACAAGTCCGCGTAATCGGATACCATTGAAATGTCTTCCAGGTTGTTGAGACCGCTGAAGATGTTGAGCTGTCCCATCTTGGTGATGCCGGTCAGGAAGCCGAGCCGGATTTTCTCGTCACGGTTCTTCATCACCCCGTAAAAGCCGGACAATCGTTTGCGGAGTTCCTCTTTTAGTTCGTTATTGTCTAAATTGTCCACGATGGGCTTGTCGTACTCGTCAATCAGGATGACCACCGGCTTGCCGGTTTTCTCGGAAGCCGCATCGATAATGTTCTGGAAACGGACGCTGTCCGTCTTGAAATCGTTCTGCACGGCATATTCCTTTTCCCATTGCCGCAATGCCACTTCCATTTTCTCATCGAAAATCTCTCGGGAAGTGTAGGTTGCACCGCTCCAGTCCAGATGCAGCACCGGGTATTGCGTCCAGTCCTTTTCCAGATTCTCAAGCGCCAAGCCTTGGAAAAGCTCTTTCTTGCCTTGGAAGTAGGCTTCCATCGTGGATAGCAGCAGGCTTTTTCCGAAACGGCGGGGACGGCCGAGGAAATAATACCGGCCTGTAGAGGCAAGCTGGTAAATCAAATCGGTCTTGTCCACATAAGTGAACCCTCCTTTGCGGAGGCTCTCAAAGTTCTGGATTCCAATCGGGTATAGCATATTTGCGGATGTTTCTTTGCCGGCGTTTCGGATGCATGTTTCCCGACAAAGTTACTAAATTTTCCCAAGGGATTTGCGTTTGGTTGCCCGCCGTGGCTTTCGGGAAGATGCATGCTTCAAGCCCTTTACGTAAATCCAAATTGGTCATCAGACTTTGAGTAGATTGCTCGTATGCCTTGCCGATTGTTTCTCGTTATGCCGAAGGCGTAGTGGAAGACAACGGGGCAAAGCGAGGGACAAGCGGCAGGCGGAAGGGTGCAAGATTCCCCAATGACACATCCTAAGCTTAGAAATCGACCTTTTGTGCGCTTAGTGACCGATTTTGGGAAAAAGAACGTTTACCGCTGGATTCGGCCAAGGTTCGTCTTTTTTTCAGCCGCATTTTCCGGATCCAGAAGTAGTAGCCTGTGAGCGCGAGGATACCGCCGAACAGGGCCGCGAGGCAGCTCAGGATGCGGGTGGCGAGGCCTCCCCAGCTGCCGGTATGGACCGAATAGATCCAGCCTCTGATTTTTCCGCTCTTGGGCAAATCCTTATAAAGCTGGCTCTGGGTAATCTGCCCGGTTTCGGGGTCGAACGAATAGCGGTCGCTGCCTCTTGTGTTCCCGTAACGGGCGGTGGAAACCGATGCCGAACCCGCTTGGAGGGTAATGGATTGATAGTCCTCATAGCGGCTTTGCAACTGCGTCAAGACGCTTGCCCAATGGCTGTAATCCGCCGTCCGGGCAGAGACTGCATTGGAGGCTTGACCTCGGTCGGCTTGCGCTGGATTCCCCCCTTGTCCTTGCTGCAGTCTTTGCATTTGCCCTTGCGCCTGCTTTCCCGTGCCAGAATCCTGGCTTCGCTCTCCGGATGGGCCTGCTGATGGTCCATGCGCCTTTCTTGCGGCCACTTCCACGCCGAAAACCTTGCAAAAGGCTTGGTTGTACCAGCTAAAGGACCAGGTGAGCCCCGTCAGGGCCATGGCCAGCAGCAAAAGGAAAGCGTAGAATCCGCCGGCCACATGCAGGTCGTACCAGAAACGGAAACGCCCCGAACGGCACTTGACTTGCCATCGGTTCTTCAGCATTTTGCGGTTACGGGGCCACCAGATGACAAGGCCGCTGACAAGGATGATCGCCATCGCTAAGGTGGCGTAGCCCACAATGTTCTTGCCCCAGGCGAAGCTGCCATCCCGTTTGGGGATGTCCAAGAGCCAGCGGTGCAGCCGCATCACCTGCATGAAGAAGCCTTGGCCATCGTCCATTCCCACGACCGAGCCGGTGTAAGGGTCGATAAAGGCGGCCGCTTTCTTGCCGGGCAGCAGGATCTGATAGCTGCGTTCCGGGTCTTGGAACACCCGGATGCCCCGGATTGGCGTGTTTTCGGGCAGCTGCTGCCGCGCCGAGGCCATCAGCCGGTCTATCGGAAGAGCTTCGGCCTTGACTTCCTTGACAAAGTAGTGGGAGGGGTGGCAGAGTTGCAGTATCTCCTGCTCAAAGACCAATAAGGCACCGGTGATGCAGATGATGGCGATAAGGATGCCGAAAGGTATCGACAGCCATAGGTGAAGCTTGGCGAAGGTTTTTCTCATGGAGGTGTACGGGTTATGATTGAGCCGATGCCGAACCGGAGGTTTATGCGGTCGGCACCGGCAAAATTAGGAATATGTCCGTGTTTATCTGTGCCTATTCCAAGGGTGCTTTGTAGTTCAGCTTGCCGATGCCGGTAATCTGGGTGGCTTCCACTTCCAATCCCTTGGTGGCTTTGGCCGATGCCGGGTCGATGATGTAGATGGCCGGGTTGGCATCGCTCAAAGTGACCGCCACATAGACCTTGCCGTTTTCCACATAGGGCGTGTTGCCGAAGCCGGAAATGGTAGAGGGAAGGCCTTCCACATAGGTCAGTTTCTGGTCTCGGGCCTTGAAGACAGCCAGTTGCGTGGCGGCATAGCCGGTTTCGGAATAGGGCTTGTCGTACATCAGCATCAGGAAGTAGTCCTCGGCGATAGGCCATACCCGCATGAAGCCCCGGCCGTTGCTCTGAGCCTCGATATTGCAGTAGTAATCATCGAAATCCTCGCGGCCATCGGGGATGCGGACCACCCCGGCAGGCAGCGTGGTCTGCTGGCGCGGGTCTTTCATCGTCTTGGCGTAGGAGGGCGAGAACACGTAGATATCGCCGTTGCCGTCTTCCCAGATCATCTGGTAGTATTGCGACTTCATGCGCCCGGCCGCGTAGCTGATTTTGCCGGTCTTGATGATTTTCTTGGTTTTCAGGCTTTCGTTATCGAAAATGGCCACCCAGCAGGAATCCGGGTACTGCGTCCATTGCAGTTCGTCCTTGTCGTAAGCCCCGCTGCCGCTGCCGCCGCTTTCGGTCTTGATCAGGTCCTCGTTGCCGGGCAGCACCCATTTGTGCGGGTTTCCGGCCTCGTCTTCCTGCATGCAGCCGTACTGGCTCAGGCCCATCGGAACGGCTACGCTGAACAGCTTGCCGTCTTTCTGGAGCAGGCCGGCCAGGGTCACGTATTCCCCGTTGCCGAGGAAGTTCTCGGAGAGGTAGGCTTGGTCTTGGGTGTTGTTGGTGGAGTAGTCCTCGGCTTCCACGTCAAGGTAGGATACCAGGAATGACTGGGGTACGTAGCCGTGCTTGTCGGCCCATTCGGTGGGGCCGTCTCCGGAGGATGTGGTCATGATGTATTGGTCGTAGATGCCGTAGGTGGTGAAACGGCGTACATTGTATTCCCGGTTCCGCTTTTGCATCGAGCTGTCAGCCTTGAGGATATAAGACGCGGTGGTGCCTGCGTTGCCTTGGTGGTAGTTGAGCGCGTAGAGGTACTGGTCTTGGTAGAAAATCCATTGGGTGGCCCCATCGTTGAGCAGGCCGTTGCCTTTGGCCGAAACCTTCCCGCTTTCGATGGAGGAAGCGGTGAGCAAGGCATAGGAAGTATTGTTCGATGCCGTGGTGGAGGTGGCAATCACGTAGCGCGAGAAATCGCCCACGTCGGGCTTGTCGCCGTTCGGATTGTCCGGTTCGCAGGAGCTGAAGACTCCCGCGCCGATCATCAGGGCCGGTAGCATGGCCCGGAGAGTGAGTCTGTTGTTTTTCATATTATTAAGTGTTTTATTATTAACAAATTTGTATTTGCTTTGAGGCTGAACCGATTGGGTCGTTACGGCTTGTCAGCATAGGCAAGATGCAAGGCATCGTGAGGGCGAACGCGAAGTGGGGAATGTGACTGAGCCGTGAGTCCTCGCGCAACGTAGCCGATTGCCGATTGCCTATGCCGGCAAACCGGGGTCAGTTGCCGAAATGCACCCGGATTTTCCCGTAAAACGCCCGCCCCGCCTTCTGGAGGCTGAAATTGTCGTACAGGTCCTCGTTGGTGAAGTTGCGGCATTCGAACGAGAAGTTGTAACGCCCGTTGCCGATGCTGTAGGCTATCGAAATATTGTGCGAGAACTGGTCAGGCACGATGTATTCGGTACTGCTGCTGCCGATGATTTCCGAATAATAGGAAAAGCTGTGCAGGTACTGGTTGTCGTAGGTGACGGACAGCACATTGCCTTTCTTGCCCAGGTCGCGCCAGTAGAAAGTGAAGTCGGCATCGGCAAAAAGATAGGGCACGTTGGGCATCCGGGCCCCGTAGGCCAAGTTGGGCGTGGTGGTCCCGATCATGGTCTTCTGGCGGTCGCGCACGTTCATGTGGCTGAGATTTCCGCCGAGGCTGAACCATTTGCTGAAGCTGTAGCGGGCGGAGAGGTTGTAGCCGATGGTCTCCACCTTGCCGTAGTTGACATAGGTGGCCGCTTCCTTGCCCCCGCTGAGGTCGGAGATGTTGCGCTGGATGTAGTCCCGGGTGTTGCGGTAGACGAAGCTGCCTTCCAAATAGAGGCCGTGCTTGCCGAATTTCCTGTTGTAGCTCAGGTTGAAGTTCAGGTTGTGGCTGTTTTCGGGCCGCAGGCTCACTTGCCCCATTTCCAGGTCCTCGTTGCCGAACATTTCCTCGATGGTAGGCAGGCGGCAGGCTTTTTCATAGGAAAGCTTGGCTTGGAGGCCTTCCATGATGAAATAAGTCCCGGCCGCGCCGTAGCCGAAGGAACTGACATTGCGCGAATGCTCTATGTAGTTGCTCTGGGTCTCGTCTTCGGCAATCGGCCCGGAGATGTACTGGTGGTAGAATTTCCCGAAAACGGAAAGGTTCCATTTCCTGCTGGGCATCAGCCGGTAGGAGAGGCCGGTGATGTTCTTGCGGGTCACTTTGGCAATGGGGTCGATGACCGGGTCCTCGGACAGGAAAGAGGTGTTCTGGCGGTGGAAGGCGTTGAATACATGGTTCAGGCTGAACATGTGCATCTTGCCCAAGCGGTAGTTCAGGCCTAAAGTCCCGTTCAGGTTATCGTTGTCGGCGCGGGAAAGCTGGCGGCTCTGTTCGCCGGAAGTGTTCATCTTGTAGCGTTCCCCGAACCAGTTGTAATGGTAGGAGGAGGTGTCCACATTAGTGGTCGCGTTCCGGTTGTAGTTGAGGCTCACGACCAGATCCAGCCCTTTGGTGAAGAGGTTGCGTTTGCTGTATTCGAGCGAAGGCATCAGCGAGTAGCCCCGGCGGAACTTTTCGCCATAGACGGTGTTCTGCCGAACGCCGGTCTGTATGTCCTGGTACATGTGCGAGAAGGTCATGCCGAACATCAGCCGGTCGGCCCAAGGCTTGTCCACGACGCCGAACTTGGCTACAACCGCTTCGTTGTGGTAGGTATCGTGGAAACGTTTTACCCGGACTTTTTCCGAGTTGTCGATATAGGTAGAAACCGAGCCGTCTTCGTGGAAGGTGAAGATTTCGGGGTTCACGTCCACCTGGTAGTTGTTGTCGGAATAGTTCTGGAAAGCGTTGATTTCGTAGGTGAAACCGTTTTTGAGGGTCTGGCCGAAGTTGAGATGCGACTTGTGGGTGTTGAACGAGCCGTAGGAGTAGGCGGCATCGACAAACCAGCGGTTGCGTTTCTTCTTGGTGATGATGTTGATGACCCCGCCGATGGCATCCGTGCCGAACTGGACTGGCACCACGCCTTTATAGACTTCGATCCGCTCGGCGAAGTTGACCGGGATGTTGTTGAGTCCGAACGAGCTGCCGACCCCTTCCTGGGGAATCCCGTCGATGAAGACCTTGACATGCTTGCCGCTGAATCCGTCCAAGGAGAACTGCATGTCCGAACCTACGCCGCCCGATTCTCGGACCTTGAGGCCGGGGGCTTTGGCCAAGGCATCGCTCAGGTTGCGGGTGGAGTTCTGCAAGTCGCGGGTATCGACGGCCACGGTGTTGAAGGCCGAGCGCCGGGTCCGGCTCACTCCGTTGGAGGATATGACCACTTCGTTGAGCATCTCGGCTTTGGTTCTCAGGGTGATATGTTGCTTGATGCGTTCTCCGGCTTTGAGATGGATTTCTTTCTCCACGCTTTCGTAGCCGATGAGGGAGACTACCAAGGTGTAGGTACCGGCTGGGGCTTGGATCTGGAAAATGCCTTCCTCGTTGGTGGTAGCGCCGTAGGCGGTGTTCTTGAGATGGGCGGTGGCGTAGAAGACCGGCTGTTTCCCGCCCGCTTCCTCGGAAAAGACTTTGCCGGAAATGATGCCCGTGTTCTTTTGGTTTAGCGTGTTTTGCTGGGCGATGAGCGGAAGGCTCGATAATAAAAAGAGGAAAAGGGGGAAAAGGAAATATTTGGGGATTGAGAAGGAATGTCTTTGGCCGGACAGGGGAATAGAAACGGACGGGAGGCCGGCAGGCGGTGCTTCGGCGTTCCTGAGGCTGCGCTGCCTTTGGGGAGGGCTGGGGCAGACCGGGTCCAGATGGGTATGGCAGGACTGGAAAATCATCATTTTTATTGTTTTTAAGGGAGTGCAAAGGTCGGCAGGAGAGGCCCGTTTTGTCAATCCCCACTTTTAGGTATTTTGAGAGCTTGGCAGGCTTTCGGAATCCCTAAAAATGATTATCGGATAGTTTTTTTGCCGTTTTGTCATTTGCTGGCGGCTCTCTGCCTTATTGGCGTTTGCCTTATATCCTCAGGCGGATAGGCGGAACAGGGGGGGCGTATCCTCGATTCCAAGCTGGAAGAAAGGGCGCTGGAAAGTATTTTTGATAGGATTTGTTTCGGAATCGCCCAAACTTTCGTACCTTTACCCGCTTTTTGAAAGCGGGTTCGGCTTTGTCGTTCGGGTTTTGGAAGAGGCGGGTGGCGTTCTTGTGCCACGGCAAAATGGATGTGAAAACAAAAAAAATCAACGCAATAGTATGAAGAAACTGATTCTTGGTTTGGCCTTGGCGGGCATGATGATGCCGGCCGGCCTCTGGGCGCAGGAAAGCGCGGCCCAGGCAGCCCGGACGGAAGAAAATCCGCTCTGGCTGCGTTATCCGGCTATTTCTCCGGATGGGACCCAGATAGCGTTCTGCTATATGGGCGATATTTTCATTGTTCCGGTATCCGGCGGCGAAGCCCGTCAGCTTACGTCGAACCCGGCTTACGATTATATGCCGGTCTGGAGCCCGGATGGCAGCAAGATTGTCTTCTCTTCCGACCGCGAAGGGAGCCTGGATCTTTATTATGTAGGCGTGAAGGGCGGCAACCCGGTTCGCCTGACCACCAACAGCGGCACGGAAACACCCTTGGCTTTCACTCCCGACGGGCAGGCCGTGATTTACAAGTCGGGCCTGATGCCGACCGTGAACAGCATGTTGTTCCCCGACGGGACTTATCCCCAAGTCTATAAAGTGGGATTGGATGCTTCCCGTCCCGAACTTTTCAGTGCCTGGCCGATGGACGAGCTGAGCCTGAACCCCGACGGCAGCATCCTTTTCCAGGATATCAAGGGCTATGAGGATCCTTGGCGCAAGCACCATACCTCCAGCGTGACCCGCGATATCTGGATGCTGAAGGACGGCAAGTACACCAAGATGACCACTTTCAAAGGCGAAGACCGTAGCCCGGTCTGGACGCCGGACTACAAGGCCTATTACCTGCTGAGCGAGGAAAACGGTTCGTTCAATGTCTATAAGAGAGGCTTGTCTCCCAATTCGGCATCCGAACAGCTGACCCATTTCAAGACCCATCCGGTGCGTTTCCTGAGCGTGGCCAAGGACGGCATGCTCTGCTTTACCTACAATGGCGAGCTTTACACGATGAAGCCCGGTGCCGAACCTGTGAAACTGCAGGTGGAAATCGTGGCCGACAACGGCATCAAGGAAGTGACCAAGCACGTGATGCGTTCGGGGGCTTCCGAATTGGCCGTTTCGCCCAAGCAGAAGGAAGTGGCCTTTATCCTGGGGGGCGATGTGTATGTGACCTCGATGGATTACGCCACCACCAAGCGTATCACCAATACGCCGGAAACCGAACGTTATATCGACTTTGCGCCGGACGGGCGTTCGTTGGTCTATGCATCGGAACGCGACGGGGTATGGCAGGTTTACCAGGCATCGCTGGCTAACAAGGACGAGGATATGTTCACCTATGCCACCGACATCAAGGAAGAGAACCTGACCAAGAGCCAGGAAACCAGCTTCTACCCGCAGTACAGCCCCGATGGCAAGGAAGTGGCTTTCTTGAAGAACCGCACCGAGATTTGCGTGCTTGACCTCAAGAGCGGCAAGGTTCGCACGGTGATGGACGGCAAATACGAATATTCCTATCAGGATGGTGACCAGGAATACAGCTGGAGCCCTGACAGCAAATGGATCCTGACCGGTTATATCGGCACGGGCGGTTGGAACCACAAGGACCAGGCATTGGTGAAGGCCGATGGCAGCGGGGAGATTCATAACCTGACCAATAGCGGTTATACCGAATACGGTGGCAAGTTCGTCCTGGGCGGCAAGGCCATGTTGTTCCAGAGCGACCGCAGCGGTTACCGCAGCCACGGTTCGTGGGGCGCCGAAACCGATGTCTATATCATGTTCTTTGACCAGAAGGCTTATGAGAAGTTCTTGATGGACAAGGAGGAACGCGAGCTTTTGGCGGCCGCTGAAAAGGACAGCAAGGAAGCCAAGAAGGAAGAAAAAGCCGAGGAAAAAGCCAAGAAGGACAGTGCCGATGGCAAGGAACCCAAGGTGGAACCCTTGGAATTCGACTTCGATTATCTGGACGACCGGACCTTGCGCTTGACCAATGTGTCGGACAACTTGGGCGACATGTTGCTCAGCCCCGACGGGGACAAGCTCTATTACATGGCTCCTTACAATGGCAAGATGGCCTTGTGGGTCAAGGATCTGGTGGAAGAAAAGACCGAATTGAAAGTGCCGAATGTGGGCTACGGTTCCATGGAGATGGACAAGGATGGTGCCAATATCTATTTCTTGGGCATGGGCGGCATCAAGAAGATTTCCACGGCTTCGGGTTCGATGGAGAATATCGATTTCGAGGCGCTTTACGAAGTGCGTCCGTTCGCGCAGCGCGAATATCTGTTCAGCCATATCTGGAAGCAGGTCAAGGACAAGTTCTACGACCCCACTTTCCGGGGCATGGACTGGAAGGCCTATTTTGACAATTACGAACGATTCCTGCCCTATATCAACAACGGTTATGATTTCTCGGTGATGGTGAGCGAGTTGTTGGGCGAGTTGAACGCTTCCCATACCGGATGCCGTTTCTTTGGCGGTGGAAGGGCTTCGATGCCGGTAGCGGCTTTGGGGGCTTTTTTCGACCCGGCTTATGAGGGCGATGGCCTGAAGTTCCAGGAAATCCTGCACAACAGTCCTTTCGCGCTCTGCGGCAAGGATATCAAGCCCGGCGATTTGATTACGGCCATCGACGGGGTGGAAATCAAGGCAGGCGAGGACTATTATCCTTTGTTGGAAGGCAAGGCGGGCGAATCGACCCGTTTCACAATCAAGCCCTCCAAAGGCAAGGCGTTTGATGTGACGGTGAAGCCGATCAGCAGCGGACAGCAGAGTGCCTTGCTGTACGAACGTTGGGTAAAGCGCAACGAACGTCTGGTGGATTCGCTTTCGGGCGGCCGTCTGGCTTACGTGCATATCGAAGGCATGGATTCCAAGAGCTTCCGCACGGTTTACCGCCAGCTTCTCAACGACAAGAACCGGAACCGGGAAGCGGTTATCGTGGACACGCGCAACAATGGCGGCGGCTGGCTGCACGATGATGTGGCTACCTTGCTCAGCGGCAAGCGTTACGCTCGTTTCAGCCCACGTGGCCAGTATATCTCGGACGAGCCTTACAGCAAGTGGCTCAAGCCGTCCTGCATGCTGGTCAGCGAGAACAACTATTCGGATGCCCATGGCACGCCTTTCGTTTACAAGTCCTTGGGTATCGGCAAGCTGATCGGGGCGCCGGTTCCGGGAACGATGACGGCGGTATGGTGGGAAAGCCTGAACGGCGGTTACGTGTTCGGTATCCCGCAAGTGGGTACGTTGGACGAAAAGGGCAATTATCTGGAAAACCAGGATTTGATTCCGGATATCATTGTCTATAACACGCCTGAGACTTTGTTGCAGGGTCGCGACCTCCAGCTGGAAAAGGCGGTGGAAGAGATGCTGAAGGAGGCTGATGCCGTGAAGGCGAAGGCCGGGAAATAATCCGATTCCGGAATGCACGTCGATGCGCTGCGAATCCGGTGCGGATACGGCGCGGGGCGTGTCTTTTGGGATGTTTTGACAAGCGCGGCGAGGCTTCGGCCTCGCCGCGCTTTTTTAGTTCGAGGCCTACCGAGGTCAGGATTCAGCCAAAGGCGAGCGAGATGCCCAAAGAGCGTTGTCACCTTGCGATGGGAAACGAGTTCGTGCGGTTAATGAGCGATTGGGGTTAAAATCGGGAGAAAGGGATAACGCTTATCTTGTAACCGTCTTTTTCTATGGTGCGCTCCTCGTCATTTGTCACAATGACGAGCTTGTCGCATCTCAATTCGCCGGCTCCTTCGACAAGGCTGTCCGTTTCGCGTTTTTCGGTTTTGGGGTTGCTCATGTCGTAGCAGACTTGTACCAGTTGTTCCACGCTTGTTCCTTTGCGCATGACGAAATCTATTTCCTTGTCATTGCGTGAACGATAATAGAACAAGGTCTTTTCCGTGGCGTAACCTCTGCGTATCAGTTCTATGAACACCTGGTTTTCCAGCAAGTGCCCGAGATTGCTGCTCAAGGCAAATGCTTTTGCCGCTACAAAGCCGTTGTCAACCACATAAACTTTTCTAGGGGCTTTTTTCATCAGGTTCAGTTTGTTGTTATAGCGTGGCAGGTAATAGAACAGGTAAGGTTCGTGCAAGTAATCCATGAACTTCTTGGTGGTGTTGACACTGGAAAGACCTAGGTTAGCAGTCAATTCATTGGCGCTTAGCTGGCTGCAGATGTTTGAGACAAGGTACAGGGCCAGGTTGTTCAGGTCTGTCGTATTGCGTACATGATGCCGCTTGGCGACATCTTTCCAAATGATGGCATCAAACAGGGTGTCAAGGTAACTGCGTGTCAGTGAGCGTGAAGCTACCGTTTCGGGATAGCCGCCGTTTCTCAGGTAGTCGTCCGTCAGTGCCGATGCCTCAGCTTTTTGTGCTTCTTTCAAGTTGTGCAGATCCAGTTTGTTCCAGTCGAAGAATTCTTCAAGGCTGAACGGCAGCATCTCTAATTGAAGGTATTTGCCGGTTAGCACGGTTGCCATTTCGCTGCTAAGCATCTTTGCGTTGCTGCCGGTTATGACAAGGTTTTTACCCATCCTGTAAAGACTGCTGACCCATAAATCCCATGCATCGAGATTTTGCACCTCGTCAAGCAGGATGTATTCATAACCGGGATAGACATCATCCAGCATACGCATGACTTGGCTCGCATCCCAGGATTCCAGCAATGCCTGATTGTCAAAGTTCAAATAGGCGAAATTCTTGCCGCGCAGCATTAGCAAGGCTTGGGTGGATTTGCCTGTTCGCCTTGGCCCGGTAATTAATTTGATAAGCTTGCTGTCGAGCAGCAGATGAGGGTCTTGGAGCGTGCGCCGGGTCAGATACGGGCGTGAAAGCAGTTCGTCACGTTCCTTCCGTTGGTCGATCAGGATGTCTTTCATTATCTTCTATGCTTGCTTTTCTCCTGCAAAAATAAGGTATTTCTTTCAGTATAGGGTCTGTATTGCATAAAAAAGTACCATTTTTATGCAGTATGGAGTTTTTATTGCATAAAATCAGGAGTTACAGTCCTACTTCGCAGCCGATGCCGATGATGGGATTGCCGTAGATGGAATACTCGTCGTTGTTGAAATTCCACATGGCTCGAATCGTGAGGGCGACCCGGTTGCCGAGAGGCTGGCTGTAGCCGATGCCGGCAATGGGGTAGGCAAGCCATTTGCGTTCATGGTTCGAGCCATATGGCTGGTTCATTCCTCCGATTTCGGCATGGATGAAAAGCCTGCGGATAGGGTAGAAGCGGATAAAGAAGCTGCCGCCCCAGTAATAGCTGCTGAGGGCCGGTTGAAAGTAGGCATCGCGGAAATAGCTGAAATTGACGGTGATGCCGAAGCGGAACATGCGGTGGACGATATAACCGACCGTGGGCGCGAGTTCCACGGCAGTCAGCGTGCCGAACTGCAATCCCAAGCCGCCCCCAGTAAAGAAACGGTTCTTGTAAAGCCCCGGCGTGCCTTTAGGCGGATCTTCCTCCCAGTCGTTGACCTGCCGGGCTTCGCGGACCTCCTTTTGCGAGGAAAGCGTGTTGAGGTCGTTGACTTGGGCCTTGGCGGCAAAAGGAATCGCCAGGAATAGGGTGATGAGAAGCGTGATAGGGGCAAGCATCAGGGCGCGGTTTTCGGTTTTCATCTTGCAGGGATTAGGAATCCGGTATTGGTTTGTTTGACTTTGCGAACGCTTGGGATTTGTGGACGCGGATTTGCCTTTGTGCGGATTGTTAGCACTATGCCTTTGCTGCGAGGCAGGAGGCGGCTGTCAAGAGGAGGCTTGGTTCCGGCTTTGGTGGCGTTCGGTGCTGTCAATCCATATCGTTACCGGGCCGTCGTTGGTGAAACGGACTTTCATGTCCGCGCCGAAGCGGCCGGTCTGCACTTCCAGGCCGTATTCCCGGCGGAGCAGGCTGTTGAAATATTCGTAAAGAGGCTCCGCTTTTTCAGGACGGGCGGCATGGATGAAGCTGGGTCGGTTGCCTTTCCTCGTGTCGGCGTACAGGGTGAATTGGGACACCGAGAGGATTGCCCCGCCGATGTCCTTGACCGATAGGTTCATCTTGCCTTCTGCGTCTTCAAAGACCCGGAGCTGGGCTAATTTCTTGGCTAGGTATTTGGCATCTTCTTCGGTATCTTCTTCGGTGATGCCGACCAGGACCAAGAAGCCTTTGTCGATACGCGCGACGGTTTCCCCGGCAATATCAACCCGGGCATTGGTGGTTCGTTGAATCAGGATTCGCATAATATTGGTTTTGGTTGCGTGGTAACGGGTTCGCTTGAGAACGAGTGCCGAACCGGGCAAAGATAGCGAAAGTCGAGAGCCATGCAAAAGGAGCTTGCTCGGTTTTGCATGGCCGAGACCAAGCTATCTTCGATGCGAAGCAATCAACGATAGCGAAAGTCGAGAGCCATGACAAGCAGGCTTGGCGCTGCGCTCGGCTTGCACTATCGCTACTGCTTCGCAGAGAAGATAGGCTGCGCCTCGGCAACGCTCAAGCAGGCTTGGCGCTGCGCTCGGCTTGCACTATCTTTGCATCGTTTTTACGGCAAATGCAGCAAGAATGTCAACAGTATTGGAAGCGCCTAAAGTCCGTTACCGGATTGCGATAGGAGTGTTTTTCTTTCTTCAGGGCTTCACCTTTGCCAGCTGGGCGGCCCGTATCCCGGATTTTAAGGAGGTTTTCGGCCTGAATGAAGGCCAGTTAGGGACTTTGCTGCTGGCTTTTCCGTTGGGTCAGCTTTTGGGCGTGCCGCTGTCAGGCTATTTGGTGGAAAGATTCACGAGCCGCAGGACTTTGCTGTCGGCCGCTTTCCTTTACCCCTTCACTTTGACCTGCTTGGGTTTCATCCCTTTTATGGCGATGCCGGGCGGGGTAACGATGCCGGGCGGAGGAGGCCCGATGCCCTCTTGGACGGTCTATGTGTTCGGTGCCGTGCTTTTCCTGTTGGGGCTGATAGCCAATTTGCACAATCTTTCGGTCAATACCCAGGCGGTGGGGGTCGAAAAGGAATACGGGCGCAGCATCATGGGGACCTTCCACGGATGCTGGAGCCTGGCGGGCTTCGCTTCCGGTTTGGTGGGTTCGTTCATGGCCGCTCATTCCATCGTGCCTTTCTTCCACTATGCCGGCGTATTAGGCTTCGGCTTGATAGTGCTGCTGTTCTGCCACCGTTATACTTTGAAACAGGACGTGGTTTCGGAAACCGCCAAAGACGACAAGCCTACCTTCAATATTTTCAAAGGCATGGATTCCTTTGTGCTTTTGCTTGGTTTTCTGGCTTTTGCCAGTATGCTCTGCGAGGGGACAATGTACGATTGGAGTGCGATTTATTTCGACCAGGAGGTGGGCGTGGCCAAGGAGTACATCCGTTTCGGTTACACGGCCTGCATGTTGGCAATGGCGGCCTACCGTTTCCTGGCCGACGGCATCGTGAACCGTTTCGGTCCGGTGTTTATCATGCGGATGAGCGGCCTGATGACGGCAGGCGGCTTCTTATTGATGGTGATAGCTCCTTGGGTCGGTTTGTCCGGCATTCTGGCTTTGGTCGTGGCTACGGTAGGATCGGCTTTGGTGGGCTTGGGCGTGTCTTCGGTGGTGCCTATCTGCTATGGGGCGGTGTCCCGGCACAAGGGCGTGGTGGCCGGTCGCGCCATCAATGCCGTCTCGACGATTGGCTTCTTCGGTTTCGTGATGGGGCCTCCGATTATCGGGCATTTGGCGCAATGGATCGGCTTGCCTTGGGTCTTTGTGTTGGTAGCGTTACTGGGGCTTTCCATCGCGCTGTTTGCCGGGAAGCTGAGAGGAAACGAATAGCCTGCAGGGAGTGTGTCTCTGGTAGCTTTGCCTTTCCATCAACGCGAACCGGGTTTCAGGGCCAGTCTCGATGAGTTGCAAGCAGGCAAGGAACGATAAGATTTCGGATCGAAGGCCAAGGCCGGGGAACCCGACTTGAGTGTGACCAGATGAGGAACAATAAAATCTGAATACGATGATTACGTTGAACATCGAATACCGGATTGCATCCGGCAAGGAACAGGAATTCAAGGATTTGATAGCTGAACTGGCGGCAGCTTCGCGTCAGGACAAAGGTTGCCTGCGCTATCAGTATTACTTTCATCCGGAAAATCCCGGCATCGTGATGCTTTGGGAACAGTGGGACAATGCCGAGGATTTGGCCTTGCATGGACAGCAGCCTCATTTCACGCGCCTCGTGCCTCAAATGCGGGAAATCGCGCAGCAGGAGAAGTTCCGCTTTGAAGATTAATCTTATGGAAAGGCTTTATTTTGTGCATCCCACAGCGGTGGTCGATGAAGGCTGCGAGATTGGGAAGGGGACGAAAATCTGGCATTTCAGCCATATCATGCAGGGATGCCGGATAGGCGAGGACTGCAATATCGGGCAGAACGTGGTGGTTTCGCCCGGCGTGGTTCTGGGACGGAATGTCAAGGTGCAGAACAACGTATCAATCTATACCGGGGTAATCTGCGAGGAGGATGTGTTCTTGGGGCCTTCCTGCGTGTTCACCAATGTGATTAATCCCCGCAGCGCGGTGCCCCGCAAGGATCAGTACCGCGAGACCTTGGTCTGCCGGGGAGCCAGCATCGGCGCCAATGCCACGATTGTCTGCGGGCATCGTATCGGACGTTACGCGATGATCGGGGCGGGTGCCGTGGTCACGCACGATGTGCCGGACTATGCCTTGGTTGTCGGGAATCCTGCCCGGCAGGCCGGTTGGGTCAGCGAATACGGCCACCGGCTTGATTTCGGCACTTCCGGCATCGCGCTTTGTCCTGAAACAGGGCAACGCTATTGTTTGTCGGAAGGAAAAGTGGAGAAGATTTAGAACTTGTATCCGACCCGGACAGAGCTGTCGTGGGCGATGATTTTGCTTTCGGCACCGGTCTTGCGCAAAAGGTCCATCATTTGCACTATCTGGTCGAAGCTGAGGTCTTTGGAGCAGAAAATAACCTGCCCGATGCGGTTCACCTCGATTTGTTCTGCCAGCGAGTTCGGAGCATCGGTTGCCGACAAGGTATGGATTCGTTCCAGCGCAATTCCTTCCTCCAGCAATAGATGGCCGACACGTTGGCATTCCTCCTTGCTTCCCACAATCAGGTAATGCCGGCGGAAACGGGTCGAAAGCGGGAAACTTCTTCTGAAAAGCCTCCCGATGCATAGGCGTATCAGGCAAGCGATGCCGAGGCAGAGCAAGCCCCCGGCCACGGCCATGAACCGGCTGAACTGCCATTCGCTGCCCAAAAGCGCGCCAATCAGCAGAAAGGCGATAATGCCGCTCAGGAAGCCGGCGGATGTCCTTCGGAACGAGATGGGAGTCCGGTAGCCTTTCCATATCCATACTCCGGCCACGAACAAGACGGCATAGACAGGCAGGATGGCTTGCCGGTAGATGTCGGGATAGAAGTAGGCATTGTCCCGGATAAGGGCAGGCCAGGCAAAAGACAGGAAGTAGAGAGCCGAATAGCTGATTCCCAAGTCCAGTACCGGCAGCAAGAGTCTTTTGAAGAGGCGGCTTAGCACCGAGAGCGAGGCCCGCAGCCAGATGGCAGAGCGTAGGGCTTGGAAGTAGAGTCTGTATTTCCCTTTCGAAAAATATTTTTTGGCAAAAATCTCCATGGCTTTGTAGAAGACCATGACATAGTTGAGGCTGCCTTTCTTGGTGCTTTCGCCTTTGTAATGGATGATCCTTGTTTCGGGAAAATAATAATTGTGGTATCCGGCCAGCAGGATGCGGTAGGAGAGATCGATGTCTTCCCCGTACATGAAAAAGGTCTCGTCCAGCAGCCCGGTTTTTTGCAGGCATTCCTGGCGGAGCATCATGAACGCGCCCGCTAGGATTTCCACTTGGTTGGTCTGCTCTGGGCTGAGATGCCCCATGTAATAGGCGGCAAAGCGTCTGGAACGGGGAAACAGCTTGCATAAGCCGCTCATTTTGTAGAAAGAGGCTTCCGGGGTAGGGAGTCCGCGCTTGGATTCCTTCAGGTATTTCCCTTGGCCGTCGATCATCTTCACCCCCAAGCCGCCGGCATCGGGATGGCTTTCCATGAAGTCGAGGCATTTCTTGAGGCTGTCGGCTTCGATCAAGGTATCTGGATTGAGCAGCAGGATGTATTTGGCTTGGCTCAGGCGGATGGCCTGGTTGTTGGCTTTGGCGAAGCCCACATTGTCCTGGTTGGCGATGAGCTGCACTTGGGGAAATTTCTCCCGGACCATTTCCACCGAATCGTCTACCGAGTGGTTGTCCACCACGAAAATCTCGAAATCCTGCCCTAAGGCCAGGCCTTTGCTCTGGCATACCGAGCGCAGGCATTGCTCTAAATAGGATTTGACGTTGTAATTGACGATGACGACCGAGAGGAGCATGGGATAAGTTGGTTTTGTGAGAGGGTTGCGGTTATTTCTCCTTTTGGCGGTTTTGAGCCATATAATCCTGCATCATTTTGTAAACCGTCGGTGGCACGAACGCGGAAGGGTCGCCTTGATGGTGCAATATATCGCGCACCACCGAGGAGTTGATGAAGCTGTAGCGGTTGTCGGTGAGCAGGAAGACGGTTTCCAGATCGGGTTGGAGAAGTTTGTTGGAAAGCCCTACGATGCGCTCGAACTCGAAGTCGGCAGCCGTTCTCAGCCCGCGCAGCAGGAAACGGATATGGTTTTGCCGGCAATAGTCCACGGTGAGGCTGGAGAAGCTGTCCGCTTCCACCTTGGGTTCGTCCTTGAAGAGTTCCCGGATAAAGGCGAGCCGGGTCTGGAGGGGGAACATGCAGCGTTTGTCGGCATTGATTCCGATGGCCACGATGATTTTGTCAAAGAGGGGCAAGGCTCTGCGTATCACGCTTTCATGCCCCAAAGTGATGGGGTCGAACGAGCCGGGGAAGACGGCAATCCTGAGGTTTTCCATTTTTCTTGCGGTTCAGCCAAGGCGATCCGGAAGCAAATTCTATCTTCCCGTATCGCCATTGGGCGTGTATCGAAATAGGGGTTTGAAGCGCGAAGATAGGGATAAAACCTGAGATAGGGGCGCATGGTGCGGGATTTGCATCGGATGAACGGAAACTTTTGATGCGGTTTTCTCGGGGGCGGTTGTGGATTTGTTGTAAATTTGGCCTTGCATGCATCAGGAAATGGAGGAGAACCGGTGCATTCCGGCTTGTCCCTGTTTGGGAGAAAGTTCGGTTTCGGCAGGGATTCCAGCTTCAGAAGAACTTAATTCAGAAAAAGATGATTTCAGCGGAAAACGATTCAATGGACATCAAGCAGTCGTTTGCCCCGATAGAGGGCAAGGAGGTTCGGATTTTGATATTGGGTTCGATGCCGGGTGATGCCTCGATAGCGGCAGGCCGGTATTACGCCCATCCTCGCAACCGTTTCTGGCCGCTGATGGCCACGCTTTTGGGTTGCGCCTTGCCTGATGATTACGAAAGCCGATGCCGGATGCTGCAGGAATATGACATCGCTTTATGGGACGTAGCCGGGTCGGCGGTGAGGCCGGGCAGCATGGACAGCGCGATGAGGGAGGAACGTCCCAACGACATTGCCGGCCTTATGGCTCGGCATCCGGAGCTGCGGGTTGTGGCGTTCAATGGTCAAAAGGCGAAACAGCTGTTCGACCGGTTCTTCCAGCGGTTTCCGGATGTGCGGTATTTGCCGATGCCTAGCACCAGCCCCGCCAATGCCTCGTTCAGCATGGCTCGCTTGGCGGAACGCTGGAAGGCGATGTTCGTGGCGTGACCTTGCGGCGGCATTTGCTTCGATGTTTTGCAATGAGTCCTTGAAATTACTGCATGGATTGCCTTGCCCCTTCCGTCCGGCAAGTCTTTGGGGGTTATCATGTTTGCATGCTGCCTGTTGTGGTTCCCTTGGAGGGGAAGTTGCGGCAGTTTTCCGGATAGATATGGTTCGTTTTGCATGTGCTATCGGAGGTGTAGGTATCTCCCGGTCAGGCTGTCCGGCGAGGCTGCGATTTCCTCGGGCGTGCCTTGGGCTACAATCCGACCGCCTTCCTCGCCGCCGCCCGGGCCGAGGTCTATCACGTAGTCGCTATTGGCAATGACGTCGAGGTCGTGTTCTATGATGACCAAGGTTGCTCCTAAGCTGATTAGTTTCTGGAATACCCGGATGAGCGTCTGCGTGTCGAGCGGATGCAGGCCGATAGTGGGTTCATCGAAGACGAAGAGGCTGTCATCCTGGCGGATACCCATCTCCGCCGCTAATTTCAAACGTTGGGCTTCGCCCCCGGAAAGGCTGGTTGTGGCTTCGCCGAGGGTTATATAGCCCAAACCGATTCGGTTGAGCGATTCCAAGCGCGATTCCAATGTTTTGTAGCGGGCAAGGGCCTTTTGGGCATCGGCCACATCCATTTTCATCAAATCGGGCAAGGAATAGCTCTTGCCATCGGCAGTCTCGTAGCGGAATTCTTCGGCTCTTTGCGTGTAGCGCGAGCCATGGCATTCCGGGCAGGGGATGTCCACATCGGGTAGGAACTGCACGTCAAGGCTGATGGTCCCCGTCCCGTCGCAGACCGGGCAGCGCAAAGACCCCGTGTTGTACGAGAAGTCGCTGGCCGAGACCGAAGCGGCTTTGGCGGCAGGCAGCTTGGCAAAGAGTTTCCGCAAATCGTCATGCACGTTGGCGTAAGTGGCCACCGTGGAACGCACGTTCGCCCCGATAGGGGTGGAGTCGATCAGTTTCACGTTCCGGATGCCCTCGGCCCTGATGCTTTTCACATGGGCGGGCAGCGATTCCTTGCGGATCATGGCCTGGAGCGCCGGCACGAGGCTTTCGAGTATGCTTGTGGTCTTGCCCGAACCCGACACTCCCGTCACAGCCACCATGCGCCCTTTGGGAATGCGGATATGGAGCGGTTGCACCGTATGGATTGGCCCGGTTTCCATCTCGATAGTCCCCAAAGCGAACATGTCCTGCGCTGAAGCCTTCTGGCGAATCACATCGCTTTTTGGGTTGGCTAAGAAAGGCCCGATTAGGGAACGGGAATTCTGTTCTATTTGCGGAACGCTGCCTTGAGCTATGATTTCCCCGCCTTTGGCTCCGGCTTGCGGGCCGAGTTCGATAATCCAGTCGGCTTGGCGGAGAATCTGCGTGTCGTGGTCCACCAAGAGTACCGAATTGCCATCGGCGGTTAGGTCTTTCATGACTCCGACAAGGCCGTTGATATTGACCGGGTGAAGCCCGATGGAGGGTTCATCCAGGACGTAAATCACGCCGGTGGTCCGGTTTCTGACGCAACGAGCCAGCTGCATTCGCTGGCGTTCACCGGTAGAAAGGGTAGAGCCGGCTCGGTCCAGGCTCAGGTAGGACAGACCCAATTCCAATAAACGGCGGGACGTGTCGAAATAAGACTGGCTGATGCTTTCGCCCATCGGGCGCATTTCTTCGGGAAGCCATTCGGGGATGCCTTTGACCCATTCGTCCAGCTGGCGGAGCGTCATTTGGCAGGCTTCGGCCAAGTTGATGCCCCGGATGCGCGGGGCGAGCGCGGCTTCGTTGAGGCGGGTGCCTTGGCAGTCGGGGCAGGTGTCCTGCTTGAGGAATTTCTCCACGCGCTTCATCCCTTTGTCGTCCTTGACCTTGGAAAGCGCGTTTTCCACTGTGTAAACGGCATTGAAGTAAGTGAAATCCATTTCGCCCGACACGGCCGAGCTTTTGCTCTTGTACAGGATATGCTTTTTGACGGCAGGACCGTGATAGACAATGTCTTTCTCCTGTGGAGTGAGGTCCTTGAACGGAATATCGGTCCGGACACCCATGGCGCGGCACACATCGGTCATCAAGGCCCACATCAGCGAGTTCCAAGGAGCTACCGCGCCTTGGTCTATGCTCAGGTTCTGGTCCGGGACAAGGGTGGATTCGTCCACGCTCATCACCGTGCCGATGCCGCCGCATTTCTTGCAGGCGCCGCTGCTGTTGAAGGCTAAATCCTCGGCCGAAGGGGCGAAGAAACGTGCCCCGCATTCCGGGCAGATGATTTCTTGACCTGCGGCCACTTTGAGGGTGGGCGGGCAGTAGTGCCCGTTCGGGCAGCGGTGGCTGGCCAGGCGGGAGAACATCAGGCGAAGGCTGCTGAGCAGTTCAGTCCCGGTGCCGAAGGTGCTGCGGATGCCGGGAACGCCGGGACGCTGCCGCAAGGCGATAGCGGCCGGAACGTAGAGGATTTCGTCGATGTCGGCTTTCGGGGCTTGGGAGATGCGTCGGCGGGTATAGGTGGACAGGGCTTCGAGATAGCGCCGGGAGCCTTCGGCATAGACTACGCCGAGCGCTAAGGAAGATTTTCCCGAACCGGATACCCCCGCCACGCCGACAATCTGGTTGAGCGGGATATCGACATTGATGTTTTTCAGGTTATGGACTTTCGCACCGCGTATTTCTATTCTATCTTGTTGCATGATATGTTCCTTAAAAGAGGGATGCCAAGGCAAACCATGGCAAAAATAGCACAAATCCGGCAAGGGGTGTTGCAAAACGAAAGGCGGGCAGGAGGGATATTGCAAGGAAGCCCCGGAAGCCGTTTGTGGAGGCTTGTTCGAGGGAATTGTCAACCGGACGCGGGGCGAGTGGAAAGGAAGGTGGAGCTTTCAAGCTATCGGAATCGAAATCAGAGGCAACTTGAAGCAGGGACGGATAAAGCAAGGGGATGGGTAAAACAAGGGGACGAAAAACAAACGAGCCGGCCCATCGGACCGGCTCGCTCGATTAAGAACTTGTTGGCAGGCAGCGGATTCGCAAGGAACCAGAGCCTGTCGGAACAAGTCTTAGTTGTTCTTTTCAGCAGCTTCCATCGCATCCTTCAAGTTCGGCAAGGCAGCGATGTCGCCCAAGGTGGTCTTTTCGGAAGCTTCGTTGAGCTTCTTCACCGCCTTGGCCGTGTTGTCGGCGTTCTTGCGGTTTTCGTTTTCAGCCTTGGCACGTTCTTCAGCGGCTTCTTCCTGATGGATACGGGAGTGCGAAACCACGATACGTTTGTTGTCCTTGTTGAATTCGATAACCTTG
>JADIMZ010000146.1 GCA_017694335.1 Candidatus Pullibacteroides excrementavium | reverse complement strand
GTTCGGTTTGGTTTTTGATGATATCCGAGACCCTTTTCCAGCTGCGGCGGTCGGGATGCCGGTCGAGGCTGTTTTCCGCTGGGTGGCTGTCGTCATCCAGGAATTTCTCTTCTTTTTGGATGAAGTTGATGACTCTTTCGTCCAAACGGCATTCGGAGGCCCATAGGAGCCATTCCGGAACCGAGGGACGGAAGCGGTAGAGGTTGAATCGGGATACTAACGCGGGATCGAGTTCGGTCAGTTGGTATTCTTCGCCTTCATTGACAGCCGAGATGATCCGGCTGCCTTCGGGTAGTGTCTTGCCTGCCAGGCTCTTGTTCAATGTCAAATCCATGATGCTTTGCAGTATTTCCGGTCTGGCGCGGTTGAGTTCGTCTAGGAAAAGGACGATGGGCCGGCCGTCGGTAGGAAACCAGTATGGGGGCAGGAATTCGGTCTTGTCGTTCTCCGGGTTCTTGTGGGGGAGGCCGATAAGATCGCCGGGATCGCTCATCTGTCCCAAGAAGAAGGTTATGACCGGGAATCCTTTGGATCGGTAGTAGCGGCTCAATATCTCGGATTTCCCTATGCCGTGCTTGCCGATGAGCATGATGTTCTGGTCGGCCGGGGTCAAGTCTAATATCTGGCGCAGTTCGCTTGCGTTGATGGTGATTGCCATGTTTTTCTGCATTTGATTCGGAGGGCAAAATAAAACAAAGGGTATGCCGGAAGCATGCATAGGATGAAAATGGCGAGAGATGGCAAGCTCCAGTAGTGGCTTCGGGAAGAGAAGAAAGGGAGGCGTTTGCCCGGATAGGGGAAAGTGCTATCTTTGCGGGCTTCGGGGACAAAGCGGCCTTGGAAAGACTGCCGCGACCGGAAAACATGATGGATAGGCCGTATGGAGGGACGGCCATTAATAGCAAAATGATGAACACGGTCTGGATTGTAATGCCCATTCTTATCTTGTTGATGTTCCTGCTCGGAACGGATTTGAACGCGCAATCGTTTGCCAACGTGGCCCGCAATCCGCGAGCCGTGCTGTTCGGAATGCTTGGGCAGTTAGTTCTCCTTCCGCTCATCGCCTTCGGCTTGGGCTGGGTATTCCATCTCAGCCCGGTTTATTTCATGGGATTGGTGTTGATAGCCTGCTGTCCGGGTGGCAGCTCGTCCAATGTCTTTTCGATGCTGGCCAAAGGCGATGTGGCTCTTTCGGTCACCCTGACCGCCATCAGCAGCGTGGTCACGCTCTTTACCCTGCCTTTCATCATGGAACTTGCTTCCCGTTTCGTTTCCCGGCAATCCGGTCTCGAAGTCAACCTGCCCGTAGGCAAGCTCCTGTTGCAAAACCTCGTCCTGCTTTTCGTTCCCATCCTTGCCGGCATCCTGTTCCGCCGATTCTGGCCTCATGCCGCCGCCAAGGTTCGCAGAATTCTCGGCAAAGCCGCTTTCCCTGCCCTGATGTTCCTGGCCTTGGTGTTTTTTCTCCAATACACCCAAGAGATAGTGGACAACTTTGCTGTCCTTGGAATGGCCACGGCCTCGCTCGTCTTGCTGGCTATGCTGTGCAGTTCGTTGCTCTCGCGCCTTGGCGGGTTCTCTCCGGCTGTCCGCCGCACCATTGTCATCGAAGTCGGCATGCAGAACGCCGCCCAAGCCATTGCCATTGCCTTTTCCCCTTTCATCTTCAACAGCGGTCAAATGGCCATCCCGGCTATCCTCTACGCCTTGATGATGAACGTCATCCTCTTGTTCTATGTCTTTGCCATCCGCCGGCAGTCCGCTCCTTGCAACGCGCTGTAAGTGTTGCTACCGAAATTTCGGATGAAAATTGTGAGAATTTGCAGGAATTCCAAGAAAAAAATTGTGAGAATTTTGCGGGATTGGCTATATTTGCGCTCATTTTCAAGTATCTGAATTGTTATGGGGAAAGTGGTGTTCAAAAGGAAACTTTCCACAAGAAGTTTTCTTCCCGGGAGGGAGCCCGCTATCTGGTTTATTCCAAGGATTTGCGCAAGGATCAGGATGTTTGCTTGCTTCCGGTCTATATGGTGCCATTCTTGTGATGATGTCATCGGTTTTTCATGCGGACATTTAGCCGGGGTTTGACCACGCTTGATTTAGACGCTGTTTTGCCTGGCTTTGGCATTTTTTCAAAAAAGATGTACTTTTGCCCTTTGTGCCGGGTCGCTTGCAAGGGATTTCGTGGCAGGCGGGCTTGGGCATCGTTGGGCATCGAAACAAAAACACTTAAATAAATAGGAATTATGAACTTCCCTGAAAATCTCAAGTACACTGCCGATCACGAATGGATCAAGGTAGAAGGCGAAAACGCTTTGATTGGTATTACCGATTACGCTCAGAAGGAACTGGGTGACATCGTGTTTGTTGATGTTACTTCCGAAGGCGAAACCTTGAATGCTGGCGAGGCTTTCGGCAATATCGAAGCTGTTAAGACCGTTTCCGAACTTCTGATGCCTGCCGGTGGCGAAGTTTTGGAACTGAACGCCGCTTTGGCCGACAATCCTGCTTTGGTGAACAGCGATCCTTACGGCGAAGGCTGGATCATCAAGGTGAAACTGACCAATGCCGCTGAAGTTGACGCTTTGATGTCGGCAGCCGATTACAAGGCTCAAATCGGTGCCTAAGTTATCGGCAAGGCGCTTTCATGGGCGGTCGAGTGCCTGTCTGTGGAAGCCGTCGAGCGACTTTTGCGGGAGGACGGTTTGATGCCGGACGATCGGGAAATTTCCGAAAAGAGGTGTTTAGTTCTCTATGCACCTCTTTTTTCTTTATAAACGAGGCTTGAACCTTTCATTCGCCGTCGGTTGTTGGGGCGAAGTTTTCGGAAGGGGAGGCTAGAGTTGTTTCATGGATTGCATTGCGGCCGGAAAGGTCGCGAGGCGAAATAATTAGGAATATGTCTTTGAATTGCGGTATTGTGGGATTGCCCAATGTGGGGAAATCCACTCTGTTCAATTGCTTGAGCAATGCCAAGGCTCAGGCGGCCAATTTCCCGTTTTGCACGATTGAGCCCAATGTGGGGGTCATCACGGTGCCGGACGAGAGGCTGAACGCTTTGGTGGAAATAGATCATCCCAAGCGGGTGGTGCCGGCCACGATGGAAATCGTGGATATTGCCGGTTTGGTCAAGGGGGCGAGCCGGGGCGAGGGCTTGGGCAACAAGTTCCTGGCCAATATCCGGGAGACGGATGCGATTATCCATGTGCTGCGTTGCTTCGACGACCCGAATGTGACCCATGTGGACGGAAGCGTGGATCCGGTGAGGGACAAGGAAATCATCGATACTGAATTGCAGTTGAAGGATTTGGAAACGGTAGAAAGCCGGATTGGCAAGGTGGAAAAGCAGGCGCAGAGCGGGGGCGACAAGACGGCCAAGCGGTTGCTGGCTATCTTGCAGCAGTATAAGGAAGTGCTGGAACAGGGCAAGAACGCTCGAGTGCTGGAGTGGGACAGCAAGGACGATCAGAAACTGGCCCGCGATTTGTTCCTGCTGACCAATAAGCCGGTATTGTATGTCTGCAATGTGGATGATGCCGCGGCCAAGGATGGGAATGCCTATGTGGAAGCGGTCCGCCAGGCCATTGCTGGAGAGAACGCGCAGCTGTTGGTGGTAGCGGCCAAGACCGAGAGCGAAATCGCGGAGTTCGAGACGTACGAGGAACGGCAGATGTTCCTGCAGGAATT
>JADIMZ010000145.1 GCA_017694335.1 Candidatus Pullibacteroides excrementavium | reverse complement strand
ATCCAAGTCTTTTTGCCGTCCGGAACGCACTTCTTCAAGGTGTTCCAGTTCGGCTTGTTTCTTTTCGAGTTGTGCGTTGGCTTCCCGAATGCGCTTTTCGTGCAGCTCGTTTTCGAGTTTCTGGTATTCGATTTCCTTGTTCAGGGCATCGTATTCACGGCTGTTCTTGACGTCTTTGAGCTGTTTGTCGTATTTTTTCAGCTGAGCCTTGTTGTCGGTAATGGCGGCTTTGCGGTCGGCAATGTTCTTGTTGATTTCGGCCATTTCGGCTTCGACCTTCTCGATTTTGCTGCTGTAACCGGCAATATCGTCTTCCAAATCCTGGACTTCCAGCGGCAATTCGCCTCTCAGGGTGCGGATTTTGTCAATCGCGGAGTCCACGCATTGGAGCGCATAAAGGGAGGTGAGCTTCTGTTCGATGTCCAAATCCCTTTCGTCCGAAACAACTACTGGCTTTTCTTCTTTCTGCCCGGCTTTTTCCTTCATTGTGATATGTATTTACGAATACTAATAAAAGGCTACAGGGTTTCGCGCCTGTTCCGATATGGAAACGGCAAAATTAGGAAAATTTTTCCGAATGTACCTAAGAATAAGTCCCATGGCAAATTTTTCGCTCTCGAAATGCCCTATGTCCACGAGCCAGGTGCCAGGTTCGGCATCGGTAAAGTCGTGATATTTAAGGTCTCCCGTGATATAGACATCGGCTTTCCGACTTTGGGCGGTTCCGATGAACGATCCTCCGCTGCCGCCGCAGAGGGCGATTCGTTGGATTTTTCGGTCCCGGAACCCCGAATGCCGGATGCAATGCACGCCGGTCAGTTCCTTGAGCTTATCCAGAAGTTCGCGTTCCTGCATGGGGTCTTGGAGGATGCCGAAGGCGCCGGCGCCTTGCTCCGCGGCCTCGTTCTGGAGCGGGAGCAAATCGAAGGCCGGTTCCTCGTAGGGATGGTTTGCCCGCAGGGCTTCCACTACCTGCCGGGTCTTGTGCAGCGGGTACAGGCACTCTATCTTGCATTCGGCCTCGCAGTGCAGCTCGCCTATCTGTCCGGCGAACGGATGCGCCTGGCTGCCGGCACGGAACCGGCCTTCTCCCCGGCTGGTGTACGAACAGGCGTCGTACTTGGCGCCGGCGCCGCAACCAGCTTCCGCTAATGCCTGCCGCAGTTTTTCCGCATAGGCTTCCGGCACATAGACTTGCAGCTTGCCATAAAGGTTTTGGAGCGGCACCAATGGTTGTACCTCCTGCAAACCCAGATGCTCGCAGAGCCAGGAATTGACCCCGCTCAGCGTGTTGTCCAGATTGGTGTGCAAGGCGCACCAAGCAATGTCGTGGCAGAGCGACTGCTTGATCATGTAGCCCAAACGGCTTGCCGGGTTGATTCGCTTGATGCCTTTGAAGATGGCCGGATGGTGCGAAAGAATCAGATCCGCCCCGATTCGGACGGCTTCGTCCACCACTTCGGGCGTCACATCGAAGCAGACCAAGGCTTTCCGTACCTGTTGGTTAGGGTCGCCCAAGATCAGGCCGGCGTTATCGTAGCTTTCCTGCCAGGCGAAAGGGGCCCATTGTTCAAGGCTGGCGAGCAACGTCTTGAGCAGGAGGCTTTGGTTTGTTGGCGAGTCGTTGCCGGGAATGTCGGATGGCCGAGTCGTTTGCATGGTATCGGGATATATGCTTAACTTTGTTTCTTTGTTGGGCTTTGCCAAAGTCTTTGGCCGGCAGTTCTGCCCTGCGGCTTGGGACGCTGGTGGGCCTATAGCTTCGCTCGCTGGCAAAGCAATCCGAAGCTAAGAACTTGTAAAGATACGCAATTAGAAAAAAAACAAGCATGATGATACAATACGGACCTCACGACAAGATGTGCGACCTGATTTGCGAAGACCACTTCATGTTGTTTGTACTGAGCCGATTCGGGATTCCGATGGGTTTCGGCGACAGCGACATAGAAGAAGTCTGCAAACGCAATGGAGTGGATGTCAAGACCTTCTTGGCTATCGTGAACATGAACCTGCATGGGGATGGCATATTGCCCAAAGTGGACAAGGACTTGCATCCCGAAGCCATTGTCAAGTACCTTCACAATTCGCACGATTATTTTCTGGATTACCGTTTGCCTTCCATCCGGACAAGGCTTTTGGAAGCCATGGACGGGGAAAAGGACGTGGCCGTGGTGGTGATGCGCTATTTTGATGAATACGTGGCCGAGGTGAGAAAGCACATGGAATATGAAGAAAAGGTGGTTTTTCCTTACATCCGGGCTTTGGTGCAGGGCGATTCCGGCGATGACTACCATATCTCCATTTTCCGGAAGCAACATAGTGACATTGAAAGCCGTCTGACGGAATTGCGCGATATCCTGATTAAATATTACACGGGAAAGACAGGTCATGTGTTCCATGCCGTCCTGTTTGACATTTTTACTTGCGCGGACGATTTGCGTCAGCATAATACGGTGGAAGACTGTCTTTTGGTTCCATTGATAGAATTGCTTGAAAAATAAGGGCCATGGGGAAGATGTTGAAATTTGTCATAGTGGAAGACTCCGACATCATTGCCGACGGTCTTTCCACGATACTCCGTCAGATAAACAGCGGCTTCAGGGTGCTTCGGATGGAGCCTGGAGGCCGGTTGCTGTCTTATTTGATGGCGGAAAAACCGGATGTGTTGATTGTAAGTCCTCTTTTGCCCGAAGTGGGTTCTCCCCAGAAACTGCGGGCTCATGTGGATTTGCCGGATTTGGTATGCGTGGCTTTTGTGGATAATCTACGGGAACAGAAACATACCGAAGGTTTTGACGAGACGGTTTCCCTGTTCGATACCGAAGAGCAGATTCGTGAAAAGATAGAGCATCTGGCCAATAGGAAAGGGGAGGAAGAGGAAAGCGAAAAAATGCTCAGCCAGCGGGAGAAAGAGATTGTGGCCTTGGTGGTGCGCGGCTATACCAACAAGCAGATTGCCGACGAGTTGTGCATTTCTTCGCATACGGTCATCACGCATCGGCGGAACATTTCTTCCAAGTTGCAGATTCACAGTTCGGCCGGTCTGACGATTTATGCCATTGTGAACAAATTGGTCAAGCTGGAAGATATCCAGGGCGAGGCTTGAGTTGGTGGCGCGGTTTGTTGCGCGGTTATGCGCGATGCCGGAGGCAATATCGTCGAGGGGAGGAAATGGATGCGGCTTAATTTATAGAATGCTAATTTGTTAGTGTGATGAAGTGCATGGATGAGGTATCCGTGAAAGCGGTGATTTTTGATTTGGACGGGACTTTGATTGATTCCAAGGAGGATTTGGCCGATGCCACCAACCGGACTTTGGCCGAGGAAGGCTTCCCGGTCTGGCCGGTATCGCAGTATGGTCTTTTTTTGGGGCGAGGCTTGCGGAATCTGGTTTGGAATGCCTTGCCGGAAGAGAAGCGGGACGATGCCACGGTGGAACGCTGCCGGGACAAGATTCTGGCGGATTACGGGAAGAATTATTTGGTGAAGACCACGATGTATCCGGGCATAGCGGACTTGTTGGATGCCTTGACGGCCCGGCATATCCGGCTTTGCGTGTTGTCGAACAAGCCGGATGTGGTGACGAAAAAGATTATCGCCGAGCTGTTTGCGCCTTGGAAATTCGATTGCGTCTTAGGCGCGGGCGTTTCCGTGCCGGAGGCTTGGCGTCCGTCTTTCGCGGGCGAGCCGGGCTTTTCCGGCAAAACGCTTGCTTCGGCTGAATCGGCATCCAGGCAGGCTTCAAGCAGCGGCTCTGTCTTGTCAGCCTCGGCAAAGGCCTCCTTGGCCAAGTCTCTGGCTTCTTCGGAAAAACCTGCGGACGGCTTCCGTTTCCTGGCGATGAAGCCGGAGCCGGAAGCGGTCTTCTATATTTGCGAGCAATTGGGTTTGAAGCCGGCCGAGGTGGTTTACATAGGCGATTCGGATGTGGATATGCAGACGGCTGCCAATGCCGGGATGCGTTCCATCGGGGTCAGCTGGGGTTTTCGGGGCCGTCAGGAACTGGCCGAATCCGGCGCGTGGCGGATTGTGGACCAGGCGATGGAGATAATGGATTGGTGCCATTAAAAATCCGAGGAAAGCGAATCAGGATGATTTTTAAAAGAAAAGAGGGCTCTCTTCGCTTCTTTAGCGGAAAGAACCCTCTTTCTGTTTTGAAGACAGTATGCGTCTTAAGTTAAGGAGATGTGTCAGAATGGGCAAAATGCAAGGCGCTGAGAGCGAGAACGAAGGAGCGTACTTTGGTACGTGACTGAGTTCGAGTCTTGATAGCAACGCAGCAGATTGCCCATTATCACACATCTCCTAGAATTCGGCATTCTGCGGATACCTCGGAAACGGAATCACGTCGCGGATATTGGTCATGCCGGTGATGAACAGCAAAAGGCGTTCGAAGCCGAGCCCGAAACCGCTGTGCGGCGCGGTGCCGAAACGGCGGGTGTCGAGATACCACCAGTAGGCCTGTTCGGGCATGTTCAGTTCGTGGATGCGGTTCAGCAGCTTGTCCAAGTCTTCCTCACGCTGGGAACCGCCGATGATTTCCCCGATTTGCGGGAAAAGCACGTCCATGCCGCGCACCGTCTTGCCATCGGCGTTCTGTTTCATGTAGAACGACTTGATTTCCTTCGGGTAGTCGGTGATGATGACCGGCTTCTTGTAATGGTGTTCCACCAAGAAACGTTCGTGTTCGGACTGCAGGTCCACGCCCCATTCCACCGGGTATTCGAACTTGGCGTTCGCCGCTTTGAGCACGTCCACCGCCGTGGTGTAGGTGATGCGTTCAAACGTCATTTTCTGCACATGTTCCAGACGGTCGATCAGGCTCTTGTCGTACATGTCGTTGAGGAACTTCAAATCGTCCATGCAGTTTTCGAGCGCATAGGAAGTCAGGTGCTTCAGGAAATCTTCGGCAAGATCCATGTTGTCGTCGATTTCGTAGAAGGCCATTTCCGGTTCGTTCATCCAGAACTCGGCCAAATGGCGGGGCGTATTGGATTTTTCAGCCCGGAAAGTGGGGCCGAAAGTGTAAATCTTGGAAAGAGCCATGGCACCGAGTTCCCCCTCCAGCTGGCCGGAAACCGTCAGCTTGGTGGACTTGCCGAAGAAATCCTGGCTGAAATCCACGCTGCCGTCCGGGTTCTTGGGCATATTGGCCAGATCCAGCGTCGTTACCTGGAACATTTCGCCGGCACCTTCGCAGTCGGAACCGGTGATGATGGGCGTATGCAGATAAACGAACCCGCGATCATGGTAGAACTGGTGCAGGGCGTAGGCCATCGCATGGCGCAGACGCAGCACGCAGCCGAAGGTGTTGGTGCGGGGACGCAGATGGGCTATCTCGCGCAGGAACTCCAGCGAATGCCCTTTCTTCTGCAAGGGGTAGGTGTCGGGATTGGCTTCGCCATAGACCACGATATTCCGGGCTTGGATTTCCACATTCTGTCCTTTGCCCATCGATTGGACGAGGTTACCTTCCACGCAGAGGCAGGCACCTGTCGTGATTCTTTTCATCAATTCGTCGCCGAAACCGTCCGGTTTTTCTTCCGTTTGCAGTTCAGCTACCACCTGCAGGCTTTGCACGCAGGTTCCGTCGTTGAGCGCGATGAAAGCCACGTGTTTGTTGCCGCGTTTGGTCCGGACCCAGCCTTTCACGGTGACGGGTCTTGTTTCGCCTTCTTGAAGCGAAAGTTTTACAAGGTCTTTGATTTCAGTGTGTTTCAGCATCTTCTTTCCTTCCTTTCTTTGTAGATGGTATTGCTGGAGACCCTATAGCGAAAGCCTTGTTTCTGTAGGTTGCACTATGTCGGTCATCGTAGAAACGGTCGCAAAGGTACGTTTTTTTTTATTGTGTTTAGCCTTGGAAAGGCTTGACATTATGCTTTGATTTCATTACCTTTGCTTTTCTCTGCACTATTGGGACCTTTCGGCGCAAGCCGGGTCGGGTATTGTGGACATTTTCTAACTTTACATTTTTTTTAGCGCATGGTCATTACAGCCCACAATGTCGTATTGATTATTTCCTTGTTGTTGTTCATCGCCATTTTTGCCGGACAGGCTTCGTACAAGTTCGGCGTTCCCGCCTTGATTATTTTCCTCGGGGTGGGGATGCTGGCCGGTTCGGAAGGCATCGGCAAGATCCAGTTCGGATACGAGCACGCCAATATCGCCCAGTTCATCGGGGTTATCGCGCTTAACTTCATCTTGTTTTCCGGCGGATTGGATACCAAATGGCGGTCGATAAAGCCGGTGTTGGGGAAAGGGATGGTCTTGGCCACATTAGGCGTGGTGCTGACGGCGGTCTTTGTCGGCATAGCGGTCAAACTGATAACCGGCATTGGCGGCGGGCCGGGCTTCTCTTGGGCGGAATCCTTGCTGTTGGGCTCGATTGTCTCTTCTACCGATGCGGCGGCCGTGTTCAATATCCTTAATACCAAGAGCCTTTCGCTTAAATACAACTTGAAGCCCTTGCTGGAGTTCGAGAGCGGGAGTAACGACCCGATGGCGTTCTTGCTGACTACGTTTTTCCTGAGCATGGTCGATGCCCAAAGCGCGACTCATTCGGTGGGCGGCGCGATCCTGATGCTGTTCGTGCAGATGGCGGTCGGGGTTCTGATGGGTTTTGTGATGGGCAAGGTTTCCACCAAGATGATCAACAAACTGAAAATCGGTTACGAAGGTTTGTACCCGGTTTTGGCTATCGCGTTGATGCTGTTCACTTATTCTTTTACGGATTTTCTGCATGGCAACGGCTTCCTGGCGGTTTACATCTGCGGGATTTTTGTCGGGAACCATAAGATTTCGCACCGCCAGACCATCGTCAACAGCTTTGACGGTTACGCCTGGCTGATGCAGCTGGTGTTGTTCTTGACGCTGGGACTCTTGGTGTTCCCCAGCCAGGTCTGGGAAGTGAAATGGACCGGTTTGCTGATATCGGCAGTCATCATTATCTTGGCTCGTCCGCTGGCCATATTCCTCTGTTCGCTTTTCTTCAAGGACCGCTTCAATTTCCGTAATCAGATATTTATTTCCTGGGTGGGCTTGCGCGGGGCGGCAGCCATCGTGTTCGCTACCTATCCCTTGCTGGCCGGCATCCCGAACGCGGACATGATGTTCAGTCTGGTGTTCTTTATCGCCTTTTCTTCGATGGTGCTTCAAGGCAGCACGATTCCTTGGGTGGCCAAGCGTCTCAAGCTGGCCTACGAGCTTCCTCCTGCCTTGCTTTCGCGCAAGGATTTGGATACCAAGACCGAATTGATTGAAATCATGGTTCGCAAGGGTTCTTCGTTGGATAACCAGACCTTGCTCGAAGCCCAGCTGCCCGATGACACCCGCGTGACGATGATCATGCGCAAGGGCGAGTACATCGTTCCCAGCGGCAACACTCGTCTGCAAGCCAAGGATCATCTGTATGTGATTTGCAAGAATCCGGACGAGGTGCGGCGTCTGGTTTCCTAAACCCGGGGTGGACGATTCGGGAGGTTCCCCCCTTTGTCCTTCCGAATCGTCTGCTCGTTTTTCCACTACGTTTCTGTTATTTTCTGCTTGAATGGGTTGTTTTGTCTATTGATTTTATATAGTGTTACCTTGTCTTGGGAAGGCTATTCTACCGAATACGGTATCTATTTTACCAACCAGACCAGCGGCGAGACCGATACGGTTTACACGATGGACAACGTTTATACGTTTGATACGCTGTCACCGGGCACGATGTACACTTATTTCATCCAGCCATTCTGCGAAGAGGGACACCGTAGTCCGGGGGCTTTGAGCGAGGAAGGTTTCTTCACGACGGTTGATATCTGCGCGATGCCTGCCAATTTCCGCATTGTGAGCACTACCTGGCGTTCGGTTATTTTCGCGGCCGAAGCGGAAGGTACCAAGTATGTCCATATTGGGAAGCCAAGCCTTCGGAATTCCCCGATATCTATATGCTCCTGTCCACTTCCGATACGATTGAAGTTTTGGGCCTGGATTACCAGACCGACTATTTCATCTCTTTGCGGGCTATCTGCGGTGCGGGCGACAGCAGTGTATGGACGGATACGCTGTTTTTCACCACGCCGCTGCCGGAATGCAATGCTCCTGCTAACCTGGATGCCGAAGAGGGTTCGACCTCGGCCGACCTCTCGTGGACAGGCGATGATAATCATAGCTATTACTGGTTGTATTACCGTCCGACTGCGGTTAGCTCGTTTGCGGATACCCTGGAGGTTTACCAGACCTACTACACGTTGGAGAACCTGGAGCCGAATACGGCTTATGTTTGGACGTTGAGGGCTATTTGCGATGATACTTGGATTAGCGAACCGGCAGTCATGGAATTCACGACCGAAGACGTGGCCAACGAGGCGGGCGCTTTGGCTGGCTTGAAAGTCGGTGCGCAGAATCGTCGTATCGCCATCTGGAACGAGTCTGGAATCTGGATTGACCGTGTTGATGTCTTGTCGGTTGGAGGCATGTTGCTCTACTCCACCGAAGTGATGGCTTCCGACCATGTCCTGCTTCCGGAACTCAACCAGGGAGGCTTGGTTCTGGTGCGGATAGTGTCCGGCCAGGATATGGCTACTTATAAGGTGGTGTTGGTTCGATAGGAGGATGATGTCGAGGATCCGGATGCGGATGCAATCCGGGTCCTTCTTTAACTATTAATACGATAAACAGGATATGAAAAACTTAGGAAAAATTTCACTTTTGACGCTTTTGTTGGCGATGGAGTTGCCTTCGGGCCGGGCTCAGGATACGAAAGCCGTGGTGACCCGCGGGGAAAAGGCCACTCTTTATGTGATTCCGGCAGCCACCAATGTCACAAGAGTGACTTTCAGCCCGGATGCAAGGTATCTGGGGGTATGCTGCCCGGCTTCGGAAGGTGAACCCAGTACGGGTTTCATTTATGATTTCGAACGGGATACCACTTGGGCCACGGAATTGGGTGTCAAATTCATGGCTTCTCCTGATCGTTTTGCGGATGAGAGTTATCTGTACAATAACGGGGAGATTATCGAAGTGGAAAGCCGCAATACGGTGGAGGACTATGAAACGCTTGTCCTTTATGCGGCTTCCAAGAACATGGATACCTTGTATTCGATGTCCTATGAGTTGGTTTATGATCCGAACGGGCAGGCTGTCATGTGTCCTTTGGGCTATCTGATAGACGGGCATACGGGGAAAATCATAACCCCGTTGGAACCCCATTGGCCCATGTCGCCTACCGAAAGCAATTTCGGTTTCATGGTTCGTCCCAACGCGGCCAGTGAGGACGGCATGATTATCGGCGGTATTTCCACATGGCCGGGCTGCGGTATCAATATGAGCCCGGTATTCTGGGATTTGGAGCATGATACCTCGTTTTCGGTGGCGGATGAGTTGGATCCGTATGGTTCGGTTTATTCCGTTAGCCCCGACGGTACGATTCTGGGCGATATGATACAGCCGATGCTGTATTTCTATGACCGGGAAAATCTGACGATTCGCAAGGAAAGGATTCCTTATGAACCTAGCATGGTGTCGGGACAGGTCCGGGCCATCAGCAATACGGGCTCTGTCTTGTTTTGCAGGAGGATGAATACCAATCGGGAACAAACTATATTTACGATATCAATACCAAGCAATTGGTCAGAGTGTCCGAATATGTGGAAGAATTGTATGGGCTGGAAGCTCCGGTGAATTTGTCGAGCCCGACAAAAATCACAGCGGACGGTTCCAGGATATACGGCCGGACGAATTATCAAGGGGCGGCTGTTCCTTGGTGCCTGGTCTTGGATGATACTCAGATTCTGTCCCGTCCCCGTTCGTTCTCGGCAATGCAGTTCCCGGGGCAGTTGGTCGTGTCGATGACTTGGCGCGCGCCATTGCAGGACCAGTTCCATGCCATTGGTTACAATGTGTTCTGCGATTCGGTGCAGGTTAATACCGAGCTGATTCCTGTGGGCCAGGAAGAATTCCTGCAGACCGAAGGCGTGGAAGAAAGTATTCATGAATACGCGGTCCAGGCCGTGTATCCCGAAGGCGTATCGGCTTTCAGCGAAAGTGTGCAGCTGATGGTAGTAGGGGATGGCGGCTGTTTCCCCGTGCAGGAAATAGGCAGCCAGGTTGTCTACAATCGTTATGTGGATATTTGGTGGGGCCTTCCTTCCTCGCAGATGCATGCCACGGCGAGCACTGACAGCTGGGACGGTGTTCTGCGGACCCAGACCCGCTTGGGCATGGATGACGCTTCGGGCCGTCGTCTCAACAGCCAGTCCAAATCCTATATGAATGAGAATTTGGATGTAATAAGCTATGATAATCTGGAACTGTACGGTTTCGCTTGCGGCGTGGCCGTGAATAACCGTCTTTTTGCCGGTGCTTATGAAAGCGGCAATTTGTATGTGTTCAATATGACAGATATGTCGGTGGAAGAAGTGGTTCCCATCCAAGGAGCTTCTTCCATTACGAATATGGTTTATTTGGACGGAGAATTGTACCTGGCTACCGAAACCGACGAAATCCTTGTTTTCAATGTGGCTAATATGTCGGTGGGTAACCGGATTAAGACGATTTCCGGAGTGAATGTGCTGCACTTGAGTTATATCCCTGAACTGGATGGAGGTAATGGCGGATTTGCTTATGGCGATGTCAACTCTTTGTTGTTCTGTACGATGAGGGGAAAGGCTGTTGACCCCGGCGTGGCTTTCAATATCCAGAATATCAATATTTGCGGTACGGCCTATTACGATGGCAAGCTTTATATGTTCAGCCAAAGCGGCAAGACTTCCGATGAACTGTACACTTTCGATTTCACTACAGGGCAACTGGTAGGGAAGAGGGTGCTGTCTGAAAATCCTCGTCTGGGTGCCATCGAGCCTACCTGGGGATTCATAGCCGGTGGCTTGTCGCTGAGTGTCTTGCCGGACAGCACGATTGCACTGGGTGCCATGTTGCAGTTCCAGGGAACAGACAGTCATATCGCCTTCCTCGAATTGGAAAGTTCTCCTTCCATCCTGGGCTATGTCTTGTACAGGAACAATGAACCGGTTCTGCCCGAAGGGGAATATATCCATGGCTTGTCGTTCAGCGATACGTTGATGGAAGCCGGGGATTATACCTATACGGTGAAAGTGGTCAATGAGAACGGGTGCGAGAATATTCTGCCTGATGTTAAGACCACGGTGGTTATCAGTCCGATCGACGGTTGTTCCGCACCTTCCAGCTTGAAGGCGGTTGAAAGCAATGCTTCGGTGATGCTGGGATGGGAATATGAATCAGGCGAAGGTCCGAGCCTGGTGGGTTTCGATATCTACCGTGACGATGAGCTGGTGGTTTCCAAGTTCGCCAATACGGCTTATACCGATTGCAACTTGGCGCCGGGCAGCTACCTATACCGGGTTGAGGCTTTCCATAATAATTCCTGCGTGGCTGCCGATTCCATCCAGATAGAGGTGACATTGGAAGGCAAGATGATGCCGCCCGCTTATCTGACCTTGGATAAATCCAAGGATGAAAGCGGGGATTATGCGGTGGAAATGAACTGGGGATTGCCTTATTACGAAGAGCCCTTGGCTTTGGGATACTGTGGTTTGCCTTATGATGGCACATGCGCTCAGGATGGGTCTCCTTTGTGGGTTTTGATTGGCTGGGATTCGGTCGGCTTGAATCCGTACCGCGATTTGTATATTGTCGGGATGGAATTCTTTATAGGGGAAGGCATGGAGGATTTCTACGGGACCGTGTTTGTAAACAACGCCCAAGTCCTGATGTGCAGTCCGGCATCGCGTGTGCTTGAATCGGAATGGAACACGATGATATTCCCGGAATTTATTTCCATGGATCAGCCTGTGGAAGCTTTGGTTGGGTACAAGGTTTCTTATACCGATAACACGCAGCCGGTAGCGGTGTTTGATGCCGGTCCGGGTGTGGCTGGATACGGGGATCTTTTGTCGACCGATGGCCAGCAATGGACCACCTTGGAAGCCAGCGGCGTTTCGGCTAACTGGTGTATCAATGCCTTGGTAGTGGCTCAGCGCGATTTGGAAGAAGCCAAGAAATCGGGTGCCAATTTGTTGCAGAATCCTTTGGTGAAGACAATGAGCCTGACCAAGCTGGGCTTGATGGAACCGCAGGCGGTAGCCGCTCCGAAAGCTACTAGCGAAAGTGTCAAACTGTTGGGCTTCAATGTTTACCGGGATGGTGAAAAACTGAATGCCGATATGTTGCGGACGCTTTCCTATACGGATACGGCTGTGCCGGAAGGCAGTTATGAATATTCGGCATCGGCCGTCTATTCGGAAGGTGAAATGGAATGCAGTCCTGTGCTGATAGATGTGGATGATGTGGCCAATGAATCCATGGCCAATCCGGCTCTGGCACTGCAGGTTTACCCGAATCCGGCTTCGGATGTGGTTCGTGTAAAAGGAAGTTACGTATCCTTGGAGGTTCTTTCTTTGAGCGGACAGCAGATGGCCCGTTACGACAATGCGCCGGAGGAAATTTCGGTCGCTGCTTGGGCACCCGGAATTTACATTCTTGATTTCGAACTTCCTGATGGAAGCAGGGAAAGGCAGAAATTGGTAATCGGTGAATAGCGGTCTAATAGTTGGTTTTTGGTTGCAAGGGGGTGGCTTCGGCTGCCCCCTTTGTTGTTATGCGTGGCAGGTGGTTTTTGGGGTTTATTCAAAATTCCTATTTTTGTCCGGTTTCCGTTGGGGAGGATGGGGGATGCCAGCGTTGTACGGAAATATAAGAGAGGAATATAAAAGAAATGCCACGTTCAGAATATCTGTCTTTTTGCAGGCGTCTTTTCCTGTTTCTGGCGGGCTTCTACCTGTTTTTTTTCTAGCACGATGGCCCGGAACGGATCCTGCGATTCAATACAGGTGTACTATGATCGTATCCGGTATAGTCAAGACAATAAGGAATTGGCTTTCTGGGTGGAACGTGCGTTGCTGTATGCCAAGGGCTGCGGAGACATGCGGGCTTTTTATGAATTCAAATTCAGCCAGTCGAGACTCTCTTTCCTGCAAGGGGATTATGCTTCGGCCTTCGATTCTCTGGCAGGTCTGGAAAAAGAGGTGGCGGTTTACCTTCATCAGCCATCCATCCTGGATCAGATGTGGCATTATGTCAAGCCGGAGGATTTTGCCATACAGGATGCGGATTCCCTGGGAACAGAGCTTCATGTCAAGATAGGTCTCGGCTTGGCAGAAATCGCCACATACATGGGCATTGCCTATGTGGGGCTGGGCGAGTATGATATGGCGGAAAAGCAATTTAGGGAAGCGCTGAATGAAGCCACTTCCCGGGATTTCGGGCATCTGTCCCTGTATATCAGAAGCAATTTGGTTTATGTGCTGGTGGAACGTGGGGACTTGGAAGAAGCCGGCCTCTTGGCAGAAAAGAATCTGGTTTCGGCTATCGCGATTGATAACCTGGAGATGCAGGAAAACGCTTTGGTCTACCTGTCGCATATTGCCGCTTTTCGTGAGGATTTCCGCTTGGGGCGCTTGTATATTGGATTCGGCCTACCATGTGGGCGTCCGTTTGGCAGCACAGAACAACGAGCTGCGGCAGAGTTATCATTTATGGCGTTTGGAACAGTATCGTAAATTCCAATCGATGGAACGTACCGAACGCCAGGTGGAGTTGCTTAATAGCGAGTTGAGGTACAAGAATGTGCTGGTGAAGGGCGGTGTCGCGTTGGGAAGCCTGCTGGTGTTGCTGGTCGTGGTTTTGTATTGGGGCGGTGTGATGCAGTACCGTAGGAACCAGTTGTTTCGTTTGCGGTTGGATGAGACCGCCGGGATCCATCAGGATAGGATAGAAGATATGCGGGAGGACATGGACAAGGCGGTCAGTTCGCGCGATAAGGAGTTGACCGCCCAGGCATTGTATGACTTGAAGATAAGGGGGCTTATCTCCTCTTTTGCCGGAAAGTTGAGGGAAATGAAGATGCACGGCCATTTGAACGCGAAGGAAAAGCTCTATGTGGTGGAGATGGAACATCTGTTGGACGATTTTTCGCATGATAAAGAGCTGAACGAATTTGAGTTGTATTTTAAAAGAGTAGGTCCTGGTTTTTGGGAGAAACTGGATCGTCGATTCCCCCATCTCCAACCGCATGACAAGCGGCTTTGCGCCTTTATCTATTTACGTCTTAGTTCCAAGGAAATAGCCTCCATCACGCATCGGGCCGTGCGTTCTATACGGCCAAGAATCGTCTGAAAAAGAAATTGGGCTTGGCCCAGGATGCCGATTTGTATGATTTCCTGCATTCATTGCAGTAGGGGAAGAATCGAAGGCTGAGATATGGAAAACCCCCTGCCGGATTTTTTTCAGGCAGGGGGTCTATCGGAGGAAGCCTTGTTTCGGCAGTTATCGGATAACCAATTTTACCGTTTGAGAGCTTTGAGGGTAGCGGATGTGCATATAGTACAGGCCCGGTTGCTGGTCTTGCATGTCGAGACTGAAGTTGTCCAGGCTTTCCCGGATGGTCTGGATGAGCTGGCCCTGCGTATTGAATACCTTTGCTTCTTTCGCGCCGGGGCATTCCATGCGGAAGACACCATCGGACGGGTTGGGATATATGTTGATATTGTGTGATGCCAAGGCTTCATTGGCAGAGCCTTCGTCAAAGAAAGCTTTGATTTTGAGGTCTCGGTTCAAAGCCATGCTGCGGTTTGCGGTAGTATTGCCGTCCCACCATTCGGAGAAATGGTAATTCTCATCGGCAATGGCATATAGTTTCACGAGCACGCCCTCGGGCAATTGGGTTTCGGAATCCAAGGTGTCGTTCTCGCAGGTGACAAGCACCCTTCCGCCTTGCGTCTGTTCGATGGTGACGGTGTACATGGTCTCTTGTTCGAAGGTGGCGCTTATGTCGGCATCCCTTGCCACCGTGTATTCCCTTTCGGTTTCTGTATTGCCGTCCCACCATGAATTGAGGAAATGGTAGGTCTCAGGAACGGCTTTCAGCCTGAGGACAGTTCCTCGGGCAAATTGGGTTTCGGACGTTACGGTGTCCGATTCGTGGGTGACAATGATTTTACCACCGTCGTTTTGTGTTACGGAAATGGTGTATACGCTGTCCGATTCCAGCACGTTCAATGCGGCTAATGCATCTATTTTGCCATAGCCCCATCGGGCGTTCTTGGTTTCGCCGGTAAAGGCATCGCGGACAGCGGTCTCATCCAGCAAGGTTTTCATGTCCTCGATGCTGAGATAGGGATTCTGTTGCAAGAGGAGCGCCATGATCCCGGTCACGGCTGGCGTGGACATGGAAGTTCCCTGGGATATGATCCAAGGGTATTCTTTTCCGTTGACAAGGCTTTCGTCGGCCAATAGGTATCCCAGATAGTTGGAGAGGAACGAGTTCCCGGAGGAAATGACAATTTCTCCGGGTGCCGCTATATCGGGTTTGATCGCTCCGCCAATCAGAGGTCCTCGGCTGGAGAAATCGCTGATTTCACCGATTTCGTTTTGATTGAAAAGGGTGCCATCCCAATCATTCCGCGAAGTATAGGAGGCTACCGTGATTACGCTCTGGCTTGATCCCATGGATCCGTTGATGGTATAGTTTGTATTGCCTTCCATCCATTCCGGGTTTTCGGGAGCGGGATTGGAAAAGGATCCTTCGCTGACCCAGGCGTGCAGATGGACGCTGTCGGTCTCGGAAAGGGGCTGGAGCTGGATGCCTACCGTGTAGCCGTCGGCTACGGCTTGGAGCGCATTGATTTGCAGGAAAAGATTGGTCTTGCCGGTGTAGCTGTTGACTTCGGGGTAGGCACGTACCGTACTGGTTTGTTCCGGACTGATAGGAAGCGGCTGCGAATAGCTTTCCTGTGTAGACAAGTGGGCGGCACTTTCTTCCAATATGTTGCCGTCCTCATCCACCAGGAATACGATAGCGGCAAAGTCCTCGCCAGGTGCGCTCCAGATGTCCACGTAGGTCATGCTGGGATCGTCCATTTCTACAATCGTGCTGCGGGAGGTTCCCGGCGCCAGATTGGCTTCCACGTGCAAAGGAATATCTCCTTCGTTGCCGGCAGCAACAGAAATCAGGAAACCGTAGGGGTCGGAGGTCACCAGTTCGTCAACAGCTGCATCGAAATCGGAATAGCCGTCATGCGGTCCGATGGAAAGTCCCATGCTGATATTGATGGCGCAAGGTTTGTTTACAGAGTTGGCATACGACCGTATGTAAGCAATGCCATCGAATATGCTGGCTTCGGTGGATGCCGTAGGTACGAAGACCAGTTCGCTGCCAGGTGCCATGCCTTGAAACTGGGTCCCGGCTCCGGTGCCAGCCGCTGTTCCGGCTACGTGGGTGGCATGGTAGCCTCCGGTCTGGTCATGTTCTGCAGCATGAATTTCTTCGGCGGTGCTGTATTCCGTTCCGTATGTATACATCTCGGGGCTGCCGCCGGTAGTGTTTTGGTTCCATACTCGTTTGATGCGGCAAGTGCTCGGATCTTCCGGATCGGTATAAAAGGTCGGATGGGTGTAATCGAAGCCGATATCGATGACGCCGACGACGATGCCGGTCCCGTCATAAGCTTGATTCAGGCCGTTTTCTTGCCAGAGAGCTTCTCCTACTTGGGTCACGTTGGTGAAAGCCCGGCTTGAATCGTTGTCTATGCGTTGTTTGAGGGAGACGCTGATTCGAGTGACACTCTCAATGGACTCAATTTTGGAGGCGGCCTTTACAGGAAGCAGGCCGGTACACATGTTAGTCAGTTTCGTCTGGGGGATGAATCCGAAACGTTCAGCTTCCTGCAAGGCGGAGGGATCGTCATAAGAAAGGAAAACCGGGACATAATCCTGCATGGATTTGTTCTTTCCCGCGCTCATGCTGCGCATGCCGAATTGCTCTTGCAGCTGTTGGCGAAGATTTTGCTCATTTTCTCCTTTCTGGCGGCTTTGCTGGTAGATGTTCAGGAACATCTGGCCTGCGGCATTCCACTTGCTCGGATGGGATTTATCTCCTTTTTGAGCGCTCGGACCGGTAGGAAGCGTTCCGAAGTTGGTTATGTTCAGGCCGGCTTCTGATGCCTTTGGCTGCTCTTGGGCATGGAGGAACCCGCATAGCAAGACAAAGGCCAGAAAGCTGGCGAGTGCTTGAAAAAATCTGTTCATGGTTGTTCTTTTGTGTTTTCTGTTTTGATTTATTTCACCGGCACGTTTTCGAGCGTGGCCACCAAGAACTTCCAGAACTTCTGGACGGATTCGATGTTGACCTTTTCGTCCGGCGAGTGCGGGTGCATGATGGTAGGCCCGAACGAAATCATGTCCCAGTTCTTGTAAACGCCGCCCAAGAGGCCGCATTCCAGACCAGCGTGGATGGCCATTACCTTGGGTTCTTTGCCGAAGAGTTTCTGGTAGAGTTCGCTCATTTCCTTCAGGATAGGCGATTCCATATTAGGCTTCCAGCCCGGATAAGCCCCGGTGAACTCGGCTTTGGCGCCCGGGCAGAGGTCGGTGACGGCTTGCATGGTGTCGGCCAGGTCGTATTTGGCCGAATCTACCGACGACCGCAGCAGGCAGGAAATCTTGGCTACGCATTGGCCGCCATTGTCTTCCAGTTTCACGATAGCCATGTTGGTGGAAGTTTCTACCAGGCCGGGCATCGAGTCGCTCATGCGGATCACGCCGTTGGGGATGCCGTAGACGAAATTGCACAGGCGGGCGGTAGCTTCGGCAGTCAACGCTTTGGCGGCTTCGGGAGCGGCTTCGCATTCCAGTTTATAGTCGGGTTCCACGATGGAAAGCTCGGCTTTGGTTTCGGCATAGAAAGCGTCCACGATGCTTTTCAGTTCGGCTTCCTTGCTCTTGGGCAGCACGATGGTGGCGAAGGATTCGCGCGGGATGGCGTTGCGGAGGCTCCCGCCGTCCAAGGTGGCCAGACGGGCTTCAGCTTTCTTGTTGAGACGGCTCAAAAGGCGGTTCATCAACTTGTTGGCATTGCCTCGGCCCAAGATGATGTCCATGCCGGAGTGTCCGCCTTTGAGGCCGGTCAGGCTCAGTTTGTAAGCCGCCAGGCCTTTGGCATCGGCCGTTTCGAGTTCGATGTTGAAAGTAGCGTCAAGCCCGCCGGCGCAGCCTACGTAGAGTTCGCCTTCGGTTTCGGAGTCGAGGTTGAGCAGGATGTCGCCTTGGAGCAGACCGCCTTCCAGGCCGAAAGCGCCGGTCATGCCGGTTTCCTCGTCGGTGGTAATCAAGGCTTCCACCGGGCCGTGTTTCAAGGTGGTGGACTCCAAGACAGACAACGCGGCGGCTACGCCCATCCCGTTGTCAGCGCCCAGCGTGGTGCCGTTGGCCCGTACCCATTCGCCGTCTATGTAGGCTTCGATAGGGTCGGTCAGGAAGTCGTGCTTCTTGTCGGCATTCTTTTGCGGAACCATGTCCATGTGGGCTTGCAGGATTACCCCTTTGCGGTTTTCCATGCCCGGCGTGGCCGGCTTGCGCATGATCACATTGCCTACTTTGTCCACTTGGACTTCGATATTGCGTTGCTTGGCAAACTCGACCAAGAAAGCCCGCACCTTTTCTTCATGCTTGGAAGGACGGGGCTGCTGGGTCATCGAATAGAAGTTGGCCCAAACGTTTTTCGGTTCGAGCGCGGAGATGTTTTTGTCCATGATATTGATTTTTTATTGATTAATCTTCTTTTCCTTGGGCGGGTGTACTTTGGGGGCGGGTGTGCTTCGGGGCTTTTCCCGGTTTGCCTGTGCTCTTTGCCAGCGTTCTTTTTTGCCCTGCGGGCGAACCCATGATGGGGAATAGTCCTGGACGCTCCATCGGGCCACCCCGGTCCTCATCGGTCCTTGCTCGGTCATCCTTGTTGTGAGCGCCCGTGTTTCGCATCAGGCAGTCCGCGATAGATGGCCGTGCCTGGACGGCATGGTTCCTGTCGGTTCGCCGGTATTCGGCATCGGTTTGTACCGATTTTCCATACCGATTGGACAAAACCTCAAAGTTAATCATTTTTTCCGAGCTGTTGGCATCCGGGTTGCTGTTTGCTGTTTTTTCAAGTACTCGACGATTTTCCAAGACACCTGTTTTGTCTATCGGCTTTTGAACCGGCATGCGCCTATTCAATGAATTTTGTGTTGAAAAACAGTATAATGAGGCTGGATTGTGCCTCTAATTTTCTTCCTTCTTGGAATCCTGTTGCAAGCGGAGTGCTTCGGAA
>JADIMZ010000013.1 GCA_017694335.1 Candidatus Pullibacteroides excrementavium | reverse complement strand
ATTCAATCAATGAAAACTGTATCTATTAGCGGTTCTGCACGTCAGAACGTAGGGAAAAAAGATGCAAGAGACCTCCGTCTGCAAGGCCGGATTCCTTGTGTGGTTTACGGCGGCGAAGAACAAATCATGTTCACGGCTGCTGAAAAGGATCTGATCCAATTGTTCAACAAGCCTGAAGTTTGCTTTGTGGACTTGGATATCGACGGAAAGAAAATCAAGGCTGTTCCTCAGGATTCCCAGTTCCACAAGGTTACCGATGCCCTGTTGCATGTGGATTTCCTGGAACTGCGCGACGACCGTCCTATCCGCATGGCGGTGCCTTTGTTGACAACCGGTAATGCGGCCGGTGTGCTCAAAGGGGGTAAATTGGTAAAACGTATGCGCCGTCTGCGTCTGCGTGCTTTGCCTGCCAACATGCCGGAAAACATCACGGTAGATGTAACCAATTTGGATATCGCTCAGGAAGTGAAGGTGAAAGACCTCTGCAGCGACAAATACCAGATTATGGAAGACATGACAGCGGCCGTTGTTTTGGTTAAGTCCACACGTAACGCACAGGCTGCTGCCGCAGCGGCTCCTGCTGAATAAAGTCTTGTTTATTACTATGAAAAGCCGGGTTTCCACGAGGAGATCCGGCTTTTTTTATAGGCTGAGGGCGGAACTCGTTGGAAAAAATACGGTGAAGGCATGAAAACTCGTTGGAAAAAATGCGGTGAAGGCATGAAAACTCGTTGGAAAAAGTGTATTTTTGTTTCGCTTAACGAATCGGATTATGCTGAAAAGGAAGATTGAAGATGCTCTCATTACGTGGAAAAACAGGCCAGGACACAAGCCTTTGGTGATCATGGGCATCCGCCAATGTGGAAAGACATTCATTGCTAAGCACTTCGCTGCCGAGAACTACAAGAATGTCGTCTATATGAATTTCATCAAGGAGCCGGAGAGGATTAATGCCTTTGTTGGATCAAAGGATGTTGATAACATATTGCTCAACTTGTCTGCGCAGATTCAAGGAGTCAAGTTTATTCCTGGAGAGACTTGCTTCATCTTTGATGAAATCCAAGATTGTCCGGAGGCCAGGACTTCGCTCAAGTTTTTCAAAGAAGACGGTCGTTTTGACGTGATTGCCACAGGTTCCCTGCTGGGCATTCAAGGTTATGGCGATGAACTGAAGAAACGGCGTCGCAAACTAACACAGGCGAAAGATTTTGGCATCAACTCCGTTCCGGTTGGCAGCGAGGATATCATTGAAATGTATCCACTGGACTTCGAAGAATTTCTTTGGGCGAACGGAATGAATCCGGATGTCATCGAGGTGCTCCGGAAGTTCTATACGGAGGAAACGCCAGTTCCGGAAGGGATTCATGTGGCGATGAGAAACTACTTGAACCTCTATGTCGCTATAGGCGGACTCCCTGCTCCTATCAACGCTTTTTTGGCTACAAATAATATGAATGCCGTAAGCGAGGAGTACAAGGGTATCCTGAAGGAATACCGCGATGATATGGTTAAATATGCTCCGGACAAAGACAAACCTCATATCCGGGAATGCTTCAACTCAATTCCCAAGCAGCTAGCCAAAGAGAACAAGAAATTCCAGTACAACAAGGTTAAATCCGGCGGGCGAGGTGAAACTTATCTTGGTTCTCTCCAGTGGTTGGAAGATGCTGGAATCATTTGTCGATGCTACAATACGGACATTACCGGCCTCCCGATGGAAGGCAACGCTAAGGACAACGTGTTCAAGGTCTATACGGCAGATATTGGCCTCTTGATTGAGATGCTGGGACCTGGAATCAGAGCAGACATCCTGCAGGGGAACTTGGGCGGATTCAAAGGCGCGATTTTCGAGAATTTGATGGCGGACACGCTTCACAAAAAACAACAAAGCTTATACTATTTTCTGAAGGACTCCGGGCTTGAGTTGGACTTCTTGGTTCGGATGAAAGGAGAGTGCGTTCCACTTGAAGTGAAAGCCAAGACCGCGCAGGCGAAGAGCGTGCAGACCGTCTTGAAGCATCCCGACAAATACCACGTGAAGCATGTCATCAAGTTTGGCGACTTCAATGTCGGTCGGCAGGGACAGTTGCTGACACTCCCCAACTACATGCAGTTTCTGCTGGACTTGGAACCGGAACAAATTATTCTGGAACCCATTGACGTTGATGCCGTGAACTCCTTGGCCAGGGAGATTCTTCATAAATGATTGTTCTCGGGCTAGGCGTACGCTCCAAAGATTCTTTATTTAAATGATAGGTGCGTCGGGAGCGAGCCGGCCGTCTTCCTCGAACAGCTTGCCGAGGTTGAAGTCGGTGAGATGGATGGCGTTCAGGCCGGTGCTGCGGGCGGCTTCGGTGTTTTCGGCACGGTCGTCTACAAAGAGGCAGTTCTCCGGTTTTTGGCCGATGGAGTTGCAGACGTATCGGTAAATCGCCGGGTCGGGTTTGTGCATCTTGAGGGTGTAGGAACAGAAAATCTGGTCGAAATAGGAAGCGAAACCGGCTGAGCCTTGCGGGAGGAGATGGTCTAAGTATTCTACGTGCAGGCCATTGGTATTGCTTAGCAGGTAAAGTTTGTAATGCTGCCGTATCTTTTTGAGCAGGGTCAGATTCCGGGCAGGCAATTCAGGTATCATGGCGTTCCAGATGTCGATTAATGTTTGCCAACTGGGATAAGCCGCAGGCAGGCTCGGGTTGAGTTGATGGAGGAACAGGCTCAGCGCAGCCAGGAATTCCTCGTTGCTTATCTCTCCGTTTTCGTATCGGGCGATGGTACCGAAGAAAGGGTGCAAGGCGGAGGCTTGCATGCGGCTCGGATCCACAAAGCAGGAAAGTCCCCTTAGGGTTCGGTTCTGATCCACGGGGACGATCACTTGTCCTAAGTCGAGGATGATGGTGTTGATGCTGTCTGTTTGCATGATGCTCGGTTTTTGATGCCCTTGGGATAGCGGCTTCGTGTCCGAATCCGGCAAAGAAAAGGCTTGGATTCAGTCTCCAAGCGGCTTTTCATCTACCTGGGGTTTGTTTATTCAAAGGCAAAGTTATACATTTGCACCGTTTTTGGAAGTTCGTTCCCTGTGAATGAGCCATCCGGAACAGGCCCCATAGCTCAGTCGGTTAGAGTAGGTGACTCATAATCATTTGGTCCTTGGTTCGAGCCCAAGTGGGGCCACGTTGAAAAAGAGGAGGTTGCAGTTTACGTTTGCTGCAACCTTTTTTTATGCCTGTGCAGTCCGGTGCAAAGGCTTGGAATCGTTCTCGAATCAGGGGGGAGGGCATTACAGTCTGTAGCCTGCTGATACGGATTTCGTCTTTTGGATATTCTTGTTTCGGATACCGCTTTCGGATATTGCAACCGGCTTGCAGCGGGTTCTTCTTAAACTTGCACCTGATTTCAAGATGCATGTCATGAAAAATTTGCAAGACTGGTTGCCGAAAATCTTGTCCTTTGTCCTGCTGGGTGCGGGCTGGGTCATGAACCGTTATTGGTTAGCCTTTCAACAGGCGGCCTGGATTCCGGTGGTATGGTATGTCCTGGCCTACCTGCCGGTTGCCTGGCCGGTTTTCAAGGATGCAGCCAAGGCTTTTGCGCAAAAGGATTTCTTCAATGAATTCAGTTTGATGATTATCGCTTCCATAGGGGCTTTCTGCATAGGTGAGTACCCGGAAGCGGTAGCAGTCATGCTGTTTTACGCCATCGGGGAGCAACTGCAAGACAAGGCGGTGGAGCGTTCCCGTCGCAATATCCGGGATTTGCTGGCGATGCATCCGGACAGGGTGCGGGTGGTTCGGGACAGTCAGACGCTGGAGGCCAAGCCGGAAGAAGTGCAACCGGGCGAGATTCTGAGCGTGGCGGTAGGCGAAAAAGTGTGTCTGGACGGGGCCTTGCTGGACGAGGCGGCTTCGTTGGATACGGCGGCTTTGACCGGGGAGAGCCTGCCTCGTTACATCCGTCAAGGCGAGGAAGTGCCGGCAGGCTGCCTTGTGTTGGATCATGCGATTCGATTGAAGGTATTGCGCCCGTATAATATGAGCGCTTTGGCCAAAATGGCTAAGATGGTGGAGGAAGCTTCCAAGCGCAAAGCGCCCACCGAACTTTTCTTGCGCCGTATCGCCCGGATTTATACGCCGGTCGTGATGGGATTGGCGGTTTTGGTGATGGCGGTTCCGGCTTTGTTTTCGTTGGTTGCCAATTACCATTACGATTTTTCCGTTTGGCTTTACCGGGCCTTGGTGTTCCTTGTCATTTCCTGTCCTTGCGCCTTGGTAGTCAGCATCCCGTTGACCTATTTCGCCGGCATCGGCATGGCTTCCCGTCGGGGAATCCTGTTCAAGGGAGGCAATGGCTTGGATGCGGCTTACAAGGTCGATTCCATCGTGTTCGACAAGACCGGGACTTTGACCCAGGGACGCTTCCGGGTCTGTGCGCTTACCTCGATGCAATCCGAGGGCGAAGGCCGTCTGCTGTCGGCTTTGGCTTCGGCCGAGAATACCAGCCGGCATCCTTTGGCGCAAGCGGTGGTGGAATATGCCAAGAAGCATTCGGCCGTTTTGTTTCAGCCGGAGAGGATTGAAGAAAAGGCGGGCGGTGGGATTTTGGCGGAATTCGATACCGGCCAGCCTGCTTTCCGTCAGGTAGTGGCTGGTTCGGCGGCTTGGCTGAAGGAATGCGGGATAGAAATGCCGGATTTGCCCGGTCTTTCGGCGCGGACAGTGGTGTTTTGCGGGATAGACGGTGTTTTTTCCGGCTGGGTCGAGCTGGCCGATTTGCCCAAGGAGGATGCGGCTTCGGCCATGCAGGAATTAAGAGGATTGGGTGTCAATCCATTGGCGGTGCTTTCGGGCGACCATCCCCAGGTGGCGGAGGCTTTGGCTTCGCAGGTGGGCGTGGAACGGGCTTATGGCGGCTTGCTACCTCAGGATAAGGTGGTATATTTGCAGAAGTTCAAGCAGGAAGGTCATAATGTGGCTTTTGTGGGGGACGGCATCAACGATTCCCCGGTTCTGGCATCCAGTTCTTTGGGTATCGCGATGGGGGCGATGGGCAGCGATGCGGCCATAGAGACGGCGGATGTGGTCTTGCAGACCGACCGGCTTTCGTCCTTGCCGCTTGTGTTCCGGATTGCCCGCAATACCCGGCGGACGGTTTGGGAGAACGTAATTCTGGCATTCGGGATTAAGATTCTGGTGATGGTGCTGGGTGTGTTGGGCGTGGCTTCGCTTTGGATGGCGGTCTTTGCCGATTCCGGCGTGGCTTTGCTGGCGGTTTTGAACTCGGTGCGCGGGGTTTGGCTTAGGAAAAAATGATTTTTAGCGTTTTTTCGATTTGAGGGAATACGATGCCGAGGGGAACTGCTTGGATTTTGAATTGCGTGGAAATCGGATAAATGAAGATGCTATGTTGTGGATCGAAGAACTTTTGGAAAAGAAGGGGGTCAAGCCGACAGCTATCCGTTTGCTGGTCCTGAAAGCATTGAGCGAGCAGCAAGACCCTGTTTCTCTTTCCGAGCTGGAAGCAAGTCTCGGAACTGTGGACAAATCGACTTTGTTCCGTTCCTTGAGCCTGTTTTTGGAACATCATGTGGTCCATGCGTTCGAGGATGGCAACGGGGTACTCAAATACGAGCTTTGCCGGAATCCGGATGGTTGTTCGGTCAACGATATGCATGTCCATTTCTACTGCACCCGATGCCATCGCACGTATTGCCTTCCCTCGCGGATTCCGGCCATTGCATTGCCGGAAGGATTCGAGATGGAGAGCGTGAACTTCATGCTCAAAGGCCTTTGCCCGCATTGCCATGGACGATAGGTACCGCTCTTTTCAGACGATGCCGTTTTATGAGGCGATATCGTGTGCGGGCTAACGAAAAAGGCGGTGTCGGGTTCAGCCGGCACCGCCTTTCTGGTTGAATAGGATTCCTTATTGCAGCTTGGCCACCGCTTCCTTGATGCGGCGGGCGCTTTCCATCAGCTTGTCTTCGCTGGTAGCGTAAGAGATGCGGATGCTGTGCGGGTCGCCGAAAGAATCTCCGCCTACCAGAGCCACATGGCCTTCATCGAGGAGGAAGTTGGCCAAGTCGTCGCCGCAGGTGATTTCCTTGCCGTTGAACTTCTTGCCAATCAGGCCTTCGATGTTGGGGAAGATGTAGAACGCGCCGGTGGGAACATTGACTTTGAAGCCGGGGATTTCGCGCAGCTTCTCGATCATCATGTCGCGGCGTTTGCGGAAAGTGGCCACCATGTTCTTGAGGTCTTCCGATTTGGTCGGATCCTGCATCAATGCGGCTACCGCAGCCTTCTGGGCGATGGAAGAAGCCGCAGAGGTCATCTGGCCTTGAATCTTGTTGCAGGCCGATGCGATTTCGGCCGGAGCGGCGATGTAACCGATACGCCAGCCGGTCATGGCATAGCCCTTGGAAACCCCGTTCATGATAATCACGCGAGCCTTGATTTCTTCAAACTGCGCCAGGCTTTCGAACTTGCTTTCAAATACGATGTATTCGTAGATTTCGTCCGAAAGGACATATACATCGGGATGCTTGGCCAGCACATCGGCAATGGCTTTGAGTTCCTCGCGGCTGTAAACCATGCCGGTAGGGTTGCTCGGGCTGTTGAAAATCAATAATTTCGTCTTGGGCGTGATGGCGGCTTCCAGCTTTTCGGGCGTAATCTTGAAGTCGTCTTCGATGCCGGCGTGAACCAGGATAGGCGTGCCTTCCACGAATTTCACCATTTCAGGATAGGAAACCCAGCAGGGAGCGGGAATGATTACTTCGTCGCCCGGGTTGATCATGGCCAGGAGCACATTGATGATGGCGTGCTTGCCCCCGTTGGAAACGATAATCTGGTTAGGTGAATAAGTGAGCTTGTTGTCGCGGGTCAGCTTGGCGCAGATGGCCTTGCGCAGATCCATGTAACCCGGCACGGGAGGATAGTGGGTGAAGTTGTTGTTGATGGCGTCGATACCGGCCTGTTTGATGACTTCCGGCGTGTTGAAGTCGGGTTCGCCGACGCTGAGGCTGATTACATCGATGCCTCGTTCTTGCATTTCGCGGCTCCGTTGGCTCATGCCCAAGGTGGCAGAGGGAGCCATTTCCAATACGCGCTTTGCTAATACTGACATGTTTTCTTGGTTTTTAGGACGACCCTGAAAGCCGGGACAAGGCTGGCTGGATGACGGGTGGGGCTATCGTTTGGTTGGATACCCATCCCTTCGGCAGGCAGTAGATGTCTGCTCTCCGGATGCGTCCGGGTTGATAATGCAGGAATCCGGTTGTTTTTCGGACAGTCGCGGATTGGCCGGATTTTCCCGACCGCAAAGATAGCGAAAGTCGAGAGCAGAAGCAAAGCTTGCTTTGATTATGCCGAGACCAAGCTATCTTCGGCGCAGCCAACCCTTATCGAATTACATGGTTTTTTCTACTTTTGCAAAATCATGGGCAAGAAATTTTCTTTATACACTGACAGGTTGGACCAACTGGACCAGGATAGTCTTCTGGAATACAAGGAAGTCGTGAGCCGTTATCCCTATTGCCAGTATGCTCAGCTCATGTTCTTGCTCAATCTCAAGAAGCTGGGCGATGATGAAACATATCGGTCATTATTATCCTTGGTGGCCATTTCGTTGCCGGATCGGAACCGTCTCAAGCTACAGGTGGAGAATATAGGGAACACGGAGCGTCTGTCGGTAGAGCCGGATTCCCAGATTCGGGCTACATCCTCTTTGCCAAAGAAGGAGGAACGCATGCCTTGGGCTGAGAATCGCCGAAAGCAGGCAGCCAGACCTTTGGCGAGGCCTGTTTTGAAAACAGAAAAGAAGAATAGTCAATCTCCGGTGCCCCCTGTACAGCCAGAGTTGCATAATCGGAAGATTCAGGAATCGGCATCGGATGTTGAACAGAAAAGGGAACAGCAGCTCCAGAGGGTCGGTTTTGTCCCTGTTGTAGAGGAACAATCTGCCTCAACGGATGCACCTAGGCATATCGATGTGGAACAGGTTCGGGCTATGCTGCATAAAGGGCGGGCATCGAATGGGAAAAAGGCATCTTCTGACGAGACTTTGAGCAGGAGCCTGTCCGAGGCGGCGTCCGTATCGTCTTTGCCAGGCCGTGCATTTCCAGGCGAAAGGCCTTCGGTGGGTTCGGATAGGGATTCGATGCGGCAGGAAGAACCGGTTCGGCAGAAAAGCCCCGTCCAAAAGCCGGGTCCGGCGGTAGGGCATCCGTTGATGGATGCAGTCCAGCGTATCTCTAATTCCCAAACGAATAAACCCCATTTGTCCTCAGGCGAATTGATAGACCGTTTTTTGCAGGGAGGGGGCGAGCATCCGATTCGGATTGATGAGAATTTTGATTACAGTTCTTTCGATCCCGATCAGGGAGGGAGTTCGGTGGAAGACTTTAGTTTCGGCACGGAAACATTGGCCGAGATGTACCTTAAAAGCAATACCCCGGAGAAGGCGATTGCAGTTTATGAACAGTTGCGTTTGAAATTTCCCGAAAAAAGTAGTTACTTTGCCGAACTCATTCGTAAGGTGAGAAAGGATTATTCCATTAAATAATAATAAGTTAAAATGGGTTTCTACATTTTTATCTCGGTGTTGATCCTGATTGTCTGCGTGCTTTTAGGACTGATTGTGTTGATTCAAAACCCCAAAGGAGGCGGACTTTCCTCCACTTTTGGAGGACAAGGGAATCAAGTGATGGGCGTTCGTAAGACGGCCGATTTCTTGGAAAAGGGGACTTGGACGCTCTCCATTGTCTTGTTGGTGTTGAGTTTGGTGGCTGCCTACGTGATTCCGAAGCCGCAAGATAGCACGGGTGCCCCGAAGACAGAGCTGTCGGTAGACCAGAATATGGTTCTGCCCACTCAGTTGCCGGTTTCCGGCAATACGGCTACTGTACCGGCTCAGGAACCGGTTGCCGAGTAAAAGATTTTTGTTTTCATAGGAGGCCGCGTCTAGAAATGGGCGCGGCTTTTTGTGTTTCTGCCCGGCAAGTCCCAATTCCTCCAAGAAGCAAACCCAACAGAATTGGGCAGGGGGATACGAAAAAAGCGTGCCGAATGGACACGCTTTTGAAAAGAGCCTCGCAAGAGATTTGAACTCTCGACCTGCTCATTACGAGTGAGCTGCTCTACCGCTGAGCTAACGAGGCTTGACAAGGGGGACATCTTCCTGATGGGAAAGCCCCTTTGTCGGGATGACAAGATTCGAACTTGCGACCTCAACGTCCCGAACGTTGCACGCTACCAACTGCGCTACATCCCGATTGCTTTGGATTTTGTTATCCTCGGCCTTTGTATCGGCCTGTCATTCAGAGCTTGCGGTTCTGCATGAGACAACAGCCGATTTTATTTTGGACGGCAAAGATACTACTTTTTTATAAAAAGCGAAAATTTTTATTAATTTTGCATCCGCGTTGCGGGAAAAAGATTCTTGTTGCAACGCATGTGGAAGGATTTGGCTGCTTGCTACCACACGAAAAAAAGCTAAAATGCACGATACGGGATACCGGAACCTGAAGCGGACGTACAGAGGCCGGAGCGATTGGCAATCTGTGGCTTTTGGTTCATCTTACATGATAATCCGGAATTCGTAGAATCCTTGTCGTTGTATCTTGTGCTTTTTCTTTTGATTTCAGGCATCTTCCGAATCTTCCAGACTTTCGGGCTTGCAGGGGCTATTCGTTTCGTGCAAATCCGCGAACCGCTTCGATGCAATCCCGGCATTTGGCCAAAGAACAACTTGGAATCTGTTTGACAATGTAGACGGGTTCCGGAAAAACAAGGAATATGTCTTATTTATTTACTTCAGAGTCCGTATCGGCCGGGCATCCCGACAAAGTGGCCGATATGATTTCGGACGCCTTGCTCGACGAGTTTCTGCGTCAGGACCCACAGGCGAAAGTGGCTTGCGAAACCTTGGTGACGACGGGTTTGGTGGTGTGCGCCGGGGAAGTCAAGACCCATGGTTATGTGGATGTGCAGAACGTGGCGCGGAACACGATTATTAAAATTGGCTATACCAAAGGGGAATACCGTTTCGAAGGCAATTCCTGCGGGGTGATTTCGACTATTCACAGCCAGTCGCCCGACATCAACCAAGGGGTGGAGCGTAAAAAGGAAGAAGACCAGGGCGCGGGCGACCAAGGCATGATGTTCGGTTATGCCTGCAGGGATACCGAGGAGTACATGCCGCTCCCGATTTATTTAGCGCATTCCATTTTGAAGGAGCTGGATCGCATCCGTCACGAAGGCAAGCAGATGACGTATCTCCGGCCCGATGCCAAGAGCCAGGTGACGATTCGCTATTCGGATGAGGGGAAACCGGAAGGCATCGATACCTTGGTTCTCTCCTGCCAGCACGATGATTTTGCTTCGGAAAAGGAAATGCGGGAGACGATTACCGAAGACGTGCGCAATATCCTTTTGCCGGCGGTATTGGATAAGATGACGCCGGATATCCGGGCGTTGTTCGACAAGAAGTTCCGTCTTTTGGTGAATCCGACGGGCAAGTTCGTCATTGGCGGGCCGCACGGGGATACCGGCTTGACGGGCCGCAAGATTATCGTGGATACCTATGGCGGCCGATCCGGGCATGGCGGCGGGGCTTTCTCGGGCAAGGACTCCTCGAAGGTGGACCGTTCGGCGGCTTACGCGATGCGGCATATCGCCAAGAACTTGGTGGCGGCCGGGGTCTGCGACGAGGCGATGGTGCAGGTGGCCTACGCCATCGGGGTGGCCGAACCGGTGGGCCTGTATGTGAATACCTGCGGCACTTCGCACTTGAAGATATCCGATGGCAAGATTGCCGAGATTCTGCGCAAGAACGTAGATTTGCGGCCTTATGCGATTGTGAAGCGTTTCGGGCTTCGCAACCCGATATTCGGCCCGACGGCTTCCTACGGGCATTTCGGCCGCAAGCCCTACACTGAAGAAGTTGAGGTGTTCTATCAGGACGATACCACCAAGGTCAAGAAAATCGGAAAGCAGGAGCATTACTTCAAGAAAGTGGATTTCTTTGCTTGGGAAAAGACCGATTTAGTACCTTTGTTCAAGGAATTGTTCGGGTGCTGATTCGGTTCCGGCCTGTTTGGCTTGGTTCGGAATCGCCTGATAAAATGCGAAAACCATGAATTATCTGTTGAAGAACGCGGTCTTGGTCAACGAAGGCCGATGCCGGAAAGGGGAAATCCGGATCAAGGACGGGAAGATAGAGTCGGTTTGCTGGGAAACGGCAGCGGGAGAGGATGAGTCCGTTGGCATCTGCGCATCAGGAAGAGGAACGGCTGAAGGTGCCGAACGGGCATCGGATGCTGTTGCCGGAATGGATTCGACGGCTCAGGCAGAAACCTTTCCGGGATCTTATCTGGAAATCGACTTGAAAGGGGCTTATGTGCTGCCCGGCATCATCGACGACCAAGTGCATTTCCGGCAGCCCGGACTGACCCATAAGGGCGATATCGCTTCCGAGTCCTTGGCCGCGCTCAAAGGCGGGGTCACTTCGTTCATGGATATGCCCAACACCAAGCCCCAGACGCTGACCCAGGAACTTTTGGCGCAGAAATACCGGATGGGAGCCGAAGACAGCCGCATCAACTATTCCTTTTATATGGGATGCAGCGAGGACAACTTGGAGGAAGTACTCAAGACCGATCCCCGCGATGTCTGCGGCATCAAGGTCTTTCTCGGTTCGTCCACCGGCAATATGCTGGTGCAGAATCCGGCCTATTTGGAGGCATTGTTTGCCAACGCCCCTACGATAGTGGCGGCGCATTGCGAGGAAGAGAGCGTGATACGGCAGAACACAGCCGATTTCAAGGCTCGATACGGGGAGGAGGCTCCTTTTTCGATACATCCCTTGGTCAGGAGCGCGGAAGCCTGCTACCAGTCTTCGAGCAAGGCGGCGGCTTTGGCTCGCAAGCATGGCGCCAAGCTGCATATCCTGCATCTTTCCACAGCCAAGGAACTGGAACTGCTGGGCGATGACGGCATTTCGGGCGAGATTTGCGTGCATTACCTCTGGTTTTCGGATCAGGACTACGGGAAATACGGCTGGAGGATGAAGTGCAATCCGGCTATCAAGACGGCAGAGGACCGGGAGGCTTTGCGCCGGGCCGTCAAGAGCGGCCAATTGGTCGTGGCTACCGATCATGCGCCCCATACCTACGAAGAGAAGCAGAAGCCCTATTTTGAATGCCCATCGGGTTCGCCTTGGGTCGGCCACAGCCTGCCGATGATGCTGGAATTGGTTCATCAAGGCGTATTTTCTTTGACGGAAGTAGTTGAAGCCATGTGCCATAGGCCGGCGCGTCTGTTCCAGATTGCCGGGCGGGGATTTTTGCGGCCGGGTTATGCTGCCGACCTCGCGGTGGTGGATCCGGGGCAAGCCTGGCAGGTGGACAAAAGCAATATCGATTACAAATGCGGCTGGAGCGCGCTCGAAGGCCAGGTGCTGCACGGCAAGGTGCTTTCCACCTTTGTCAATGGCCATTTGGTCTATGACAAGGGTGAAGTCCTGATGCCCGATTATCGGGGCGAGCGTCTGCTTTTTGACCGCTGATTCTTGGAACGGAACGGATTGGATTGAGTTGGACTGGATTGCGTTGAATCCGTTCCGTAACGAATTGTGTTTTGCGGTTAGAGGCAGTTTGGGTTGTGGGGGATGAACCCATCGCGTTTCAGCGCGCCGCTGTGTTTTGTGTCTTGTTTCAATTTTATAAACCCGAACCGATGAAGGTGAATCAGGAAAGTCTGGCTTCTGTCAAACCGCTTTTTCGTTTTTTCTTGCGTTTGCAGGCTTGTTTGGGCTGTGTTTTGGCCTTAATCGGGCTTTTTCCCCTGCTTCCTGCTTGGGGGCAGAATGCGATTTTTCCCGAGGATAGTCTTGTGAACCTGCCTTTTGCATTCCGGAAATCGGATTCGGAACCGGTGGTTCGTTGGCAAGACGGGCGTGTTTTGGAGAACGCTTGGTTCGGAGGCTTGAATGCCGTCCATACGGCGGCTATCGACTTGGACGGGGACGGCACGGACGATTATATCCTCTTTGACCGTATCGGTTCGCGGGTACGATGCTTCTCTTCTGCCTGGGAGGCGATGCCGGGCTTGGAAAACCAACTGCCGGCTTTGTCGTACTGGGTGCAGACGCTCGATTACAACCAGGATGGGCTAAAAGATATCTTCACCTTCAACGGCATTTCGGGAATCCGGCTTTACCGCAACGAGTCCTATGCCGACGAGGATGGGTATCATTTGGCTTTCACCTTGGTCACGGATGGGCTTCCTGCCTTGATGTTCGGGAGTCCGACCCCGGTTTATTGCACCAACGAGGATTTCCCGGTCATTGCCGACATAGACGGGGACGGGGATTGGGACATCTTGAACTTCTGGGTGCCTTCCTCGGGCGACTTCCTGCTGTTTTACCGGAATTTCGCGATGGAGAATCTGGGACGGGCGGATACCTTCTGCTTGGAGGTGGCCGATTGGAGCTGGGGCTGTTTTGTGGAAAGCGAGGAGTCGAACCAGATTTTCTTAGACAGTTGCAGCAGCCGCAATGAAAGCCGGAGAGTGGCCAGGATGGAAATGCCTAGGATGTTGGATTCTAGTTTGGGGGAGGCTGTATCTATTCTTGGTGGCGTTCCGGGTTCGGGCAAGGATGGACAAGAAGGTGGGGTCGATGAGGTCGGAATCGGTATCGAAGAAGCCGGGAAAGAAGCCGGAGCGATGGCCTGCGATGCCAAAAACGAGGCCAAGCATGCCGGCTCGACGATATTCGGCCTGAAGAATCCGCAGAGCGGTCTGTACGATATAGTTCTGGGCGATGTGGGTTATCCGGGGCTGTATTATTTGCAGAACGGAGGTACGCCGGAAGAAGCGCATATTGCGGCTTATGATACGGTGTTCCCTTTGAGCGAGCCGGTTCAGTTGTACAATTTTCCGGTCATTTCCACGATATATTACCAAGATACGCTATGCTACCTGTTGTCTCCTTACGAGACAGACCCTTTCAATGCCGAAGGCTCGCAAAGCGTCTGGCGTTATGCCGAGACGGGTTTCGGACCGGCTTGGAGCCGCCTGTTGCAGAAGGATTTCCTGCAAGACAGGATGCTGGATTTCGGGGCGGGGGCTTATCCGGTGGCTTACGATTACGACCACGACGGGCTGACTGATTTGGTGGTGGGCAATTATGGCCGGAAAACGGGGGCTTATTACGAATTGGGCGATTGGAACACGGTGATGGTTTCTTCGTTGGCCATGTTGCGGAATGTCGGCACGGCGAGCCAGCCAGCTTTTGAATTGGTTTCGGATGATTTTCTTGGGCTTTCCGAATGGGGATTGAGGGCTTTGTATCCTTGCTTTAGTGATTTGGATGGGGACGGGCAGGACGAGATGGTGCTGGGCATGGAAGACGGACGTCTCTGGCTTTTCAGGATACAGGATGCCGGCATGGGGAAATCCTTGGGTCGGGCGGTTCTTTTGGATTCCAATTTCTTGGACGTGACCTTGAACCGTTTTTCTACGCCGGTCTTTTTCGATTTGAACCAGGACGGCTTGCCGGATTTGATTGCGGGCGAACGCCAGCATGTGTGGCAGACCCGGCCTCAGCGTCTGACGAAAGGCAGTTTGACTTATTTCGAGAACCAAGGGGCGGGGGCGGACGGTATCCCGGTCTTTGTCAAGCAGACCGACAGTCTGGGGGGCGTGGACGTGATTGACCGCAGCTTCTCCAATTTCGGTTACGCCCGGCCCTCTTTCTTCCAGGCGGAGGACGGGGAGATTTATCTGGCTTGCGGCAGCGAGAACGGGGAGGTCTTCCTCTATTCGGGCATCCGGGGCAATCTGGACGGAACTTTCACCTATTTGGGCAAAGTGGCGTGCAGCGGCTTGGGCGAGGGCGGCGCGGAGGCGGTGTCCCGGAAGCTGGATGTGGGGATTCATGCCGCTCCTCTGCTGTACGATTTTACGGGCGACGGTCTGCCGGAATTAATTGTGGGCAATCAATGCGGCGGCTTGCAGTATTTCACTTCCGACGCGCTAAGCATCTGGGAGGACGCCGCCTCCGCGCCGCCCTCGCCCAAGTTGGATATCAGGCTCTATCCCAATCCGGTGTATTCCGGTTTTTATCTGGAAATCCCTTGTCCCGGTGTTTTCAGCTTGTTCGATGCTGGAGGCCGCTTGGTTCGCCGCTGTCATGTGGGAGCCGGAAAACAGTATATTGAGTTGCAGGATATGATGCCGGGGATTTATATCGGGCGGTTCCAGGCCTCAAATGGCGGGACGGACGGTTCGCCGGGGTTCAAGATTGTAAAGTTATGACGATGGAAAATCAGGGAATTTTGCGCGTATGCACGGCTTATCTGCCGCCTTTGGATTATTTCGCCGCTATTTTAAAGGCGGGCAGTTTCTGTATTGATACGGACGAGACCTATCCCAAGCAGACGTTCCGCAACCGTACCTGCCTTGTGACATCCCAGGGCGTGTTGCCGCTTTCCCTGCCTTGCGTCCGACCCAAAGGCAATCATACGCCGGTTTCGGAAGTCTTGCTCGACCCTAAGCGGCATTGGGCCCGCGAGCATTGGCGCGGCATCCGCACGGCTTACAACAAGTCTCCCTATCTTTTGTATTACCAGGACGAACTGGAAGCCCTATACCGCCAGGCCGAAGCCGAAGCCAAGGACGGCTTGCTTTTGGCCGATTTCAACCAGCGTCTGCTCGATTTCGTGCTGGCCAAGCTGCATCTTCCGGTTCGACAGGTTCCTATGGAAGAGGCTCGGTCGATGCCGGTGTGGAACAGTCTCGCGGACGTGCCGATGGAGGCGAACCCGATGGAAGTGGCCCCCTTGCCTTTCGATATGGATGCCGATGGCCGTCCCGTTTTTTATGATGAAAGTTTTCCGGCGGCGGGGAAAGATTCGAAACCGGCGCAGGTCATGTCTGAGGCTGCCGGCTATATCCCTCCCCTGGATTTCGACCCGCAGAAGCCTCCCTATTTCCGGTTCGATTCCTATTTGCAGACATTCCCTTGCGATGCCAACCCGGCGCATCTGAGCATTCTCGACCTGCTTTTCAACTGCGGCCCGCAATCCTCGGCCTGGCTCGATTCCGCCATCCTCTGCCCATCCGCCCGCTGACATTTCCCTTGGGGCGTTTGCTCCGTCCTTTTGGAAGGCTTGTCCCGAATTTTCGTCCGCGAATCTTTTGAAACATGGAATCTGCCTCATCTTGCCATAATCTGCCTCATTTCGCATATAATCCCAAGTCTGATGACCGATTTGGGATAAAATGATGCAGATGCGTTGTTTTCGAAGCCTTGTCGATTGTGTTTGGAATGGGGCTTGTGAGATTTTATAGGGGAGAATGTTCGGTTTTCCTTAAATTTGCAAATGTGGTGAGAGAGGGTGTTCTGTGGGAAAGGATTGCATATTACAGGAAGAAAGGCAAATCGTTATGGATAATCCGGTAGAGGTCTTTTATCGTTTGTGGCGACATGCCGAAAACGAAATAGTTGAGTTTAAAAAGGCAGAAACAGGCTTTGATATAGATGAATTAGGTAAATATTTTTCTGCTTTGAGCAATGAGGCTAATTTGCGGGAAAGGGATTTTGGATGGATTGTCTTTGGCGTTCGAGAAAAAGGCCATGAAATCACAGGGACTTCGTTTAAAGATGGAGAAATGGCTCTTAATAAGCTAAAACAGGATATGTCTCAGCACACTACGGATAATTTGATTTTTCGGGAAATCATACCTGTTGAAGTAGAAGGGAAGCGGGTCTTGTTGTTTCAGGTACCGGCATCTCCAAGGAATATGGTCATGTGTTGGAAAGGCATTCCCTATGGCCGGGATGGGGATAGCTTAAAGCCGTTGAATCAAGCCAAACAAGATGCGATACGGAGGCAGTCACCTATACCGGATTGGACTGCTCAGTTAGTGGATTGCGCAACTTTGGAAGACTTAGACGAATTGGCTTTAGCAACGGCGAGGGTGATGTTTAAGAAAGTGCATGCCTCGCACATTCCGGGAGAGGAAATTGATAGTTGGACCCCGGAAGAATTTCTTAGCCATAGCCTGATGATGAGAGACGGCCGTTTGACCAGGGCTGCCATACTTCTTTTAGGCAAACCGCTTGCATTGCAAAAGATACATCCTGCTGTAGCGCGGATTACATGGACCTTGCAAGATGAAAATGAAATTGTGGTTGATTATGAACATTTCACAATACCTTTTATTTTGACAGTGGATAAAGTATTGGGTAAAATCCGGAATATGACGATGCGTGAGCTTCCTGGCGGAACGCTCTTTCCCGATACGATGAAGCAATATGATGATTATACGATTCGCGAGGCTTTGCATAACTGTATTGCGCATCAGGATTATACATTGCAGCAACGGATAGTTTTTGTTGAAGGGCCGGATTGGTTGTACTATGGCAATGGTGGGTCTTTTATTCCTGGTACTATCGAAAAAGCATTAGAGCATAAAGGCCCTCAATTGCATTACCGTAATGAATGTTTGTGTAGAGGAATGTTCAATTTCAACATGATAGATACGGTGGGGAGAGGGATTAAAAAGATATATACGGAGCAAAGAAGCCGCTTTTTCCCTATGCCCGACTATGAGATTGATAACGAAAAACGGACAGTCGGGGTGACAATTTATGGCAAGATGATTGATGAAAAATACACATCTTTGCTGAAGCGTGAAGCCTCTTTGTCTTTGAAAGAATGCATCTGGCTGGATGCAGTGCAAAAGCATCGTCCAATTACAAAAGAAGCTGCCAAACACCTTAGAGGAAAAGGATTGATAGAAGGCCGACATCCGCATTATATGATTTCATTGACAGTGGCTAAATTGACTCGGCAAGTGGGGCATTACACCAAAGAGCAAGGGTTGGCAAAAGATGCATTGAAGAAGCTTGCTTTGCAGTTAGCTCATAATGCGGGGAAAATGGGATTTAAGAGGATGGATGCTTTTGATGCTTTGCAGCATAGTTTGCCTTTAGGAAGTAGTCGGGATGAAAAATTGCGTTACATTGGTCGTCTGTTGGTAGAGCTGGCTCATGACGGATTGATTTCAAAATCAGTAACGGGTAAAGTTTGGATGATAACGGATAAGGGTGAATTGGATTTGAAATCTTGATTTCGGTCGTTTTTCGGTCGTTTTTCGGTCGTTTTTCGGTCGTTTGCGTTGATTTTTAGTTAGATGTGTAAGTGTTGGGATTTTCTGTAAAAAAAAGGTTGAAATTCGAGGATGGTTGATTCGCCTCGTATCTTCCCAATGGAAAACTTTGCTTATGGAAACATATACAGCATATTTGTTGTTGGGCGGCAATCTGGGCGATTGCGTGCAGACATTCAAGGCGGCCCGCGAAAAGATTGCCTTGCGGAGCGGCCGTATCAGCCGGGCTTCGCGGCTTTATACCTCGCCTTCCTGGGGCTTCGAGGCCAAGGAGCTTTTTTATAACCAGGTACTGGAGTTGCAGACCACGCTCGACCCCTATGCGCTCTTGCAGCAGCTCTTGCAGATAGAAATCGAACTGGGGCGGGTTCGCCCGCAAACGGCAACCGCACCCGAAAAAACGGCGGCAGCCTCTAAGCAATACGCCTCCCGGACGATAGATATAGATATCCTGTTTTACGAGGATTTCGTGATCCGGAGCCGGAACCTGAGCCTGCCTCATCCTTTGATGCAGCAACGCGCCTTTGTCTTGGTGCCTTTGGCCGAGCTTGTTCCCGCTTTCCTTCATCCGGTGTTTGGCGTGAGCGTGGCCGAGTTATTGGCCAAATGCCCGGACGATTCTTCCGAGATACATGCTTGCCCGATGCCGGAACAGGAAATCTATTCGGATGTGGCGGAAAAGCCTTTCCCGGATGGGAGGGAGGCCGGTTCGACTTTGGCAGAATGTGTACCCACGGGAAGTTGCGGGATTTCCGCCGCGTTCTGGCCCGAGAATATGCGATTCTTGGCTATCGAAGGCAATATCGGGGCCGGGAAGACCTCCTTGTCGCGCAGAATCGCCACGCAGTTCGGTGCCAAATGGGTCGTGGAGAGCTTTGAAGAAAACGTGTTCCTGCCCAAGTTCTACGCCGACAAGGAACGCTTTGCTTTCCCACTGGAACTGACGTTCTTAGCCGAACGCTACCGCCAGGCCAAGGAAGACTTCGTGCAGGAACTGTTCAGCCCTTTCCTCGTCAGCGATTTTTCCATCAGCAAAAGCCTGATTTTTGCCCAGAATACCTTGCAGGAAGACGAATACCGCCTTTTCAAGCGGCTCTACGACATCATTCTGACCACGATACCCAAGCCTGACCTCTATGTCTATATCCATAGCGATGTGGATCGTTTGATGCGCAATATCCGGCAAAGAGGCCGTTCGTACGAAGCCAATATGGATCCGGCTTACCTCAAGACGATAGAGAATGGCTACCGGGAGTACATGAAGACGCTGGATCCGGCCCGGAGTTTGTGGATTGACGTGACGGATATGGATTTCATCCACAACGAAGCCGATTACAGGGAGGTGCTTTCCCGGATTCAAGCCGCCGCCCGCCGGCTGGGTTAAAGGGATTCTTCCTTGCGTCAAGCTGTTCCGGAGGGGCGTTCCAGCCCGGGATGTTCCCTCCGGGTCCGCGAGCGGAATCTTGCGAGGCTGTTCCCGGGGCGGCGTTCTCCAGCTTTAGGAAAATTTAACGTTTCTGTCTTGCTTTGCCTTTGGTCGGATGCCGGATTTGTCGTATTTTCGCGAGGCTCGCGCAGGGGCTGTTTGAGGGAGGCTTCAAAGTCGGGGGCGATTCCGGCTCATGGCCTTGGCCGTATCGGTCTTTGTCCGGGCAGTTGAACTGTTCATTAAAACCTGAAAATATGAAATCCTTTTTCAAGTACCTTCTTGCTACGGTCATCGGGATGCTTATCGTTTCCCTGATCATGTTCTTTGTGACGATTGGCACGATCGGCGCCATGTTCGCTTCCAGCGGTTCTTCCACTACGAAGCCTGTCAAGGACAATTCCATCTTGCGGATCGACCTCGACAAGACGATTGCCGACAAGACGCAGGAGTCCAATTTCGACAATTTCGATTTCATGAACCCGACCGATTTCTCTTCGGCGATGGGTCTGAACGATTATGTCAAAGGCATCCGTGCCGCCAAGGACGATGACCGGATTAAGGGTATTTATTTGCATTACGATGGTGCCGGCATCGGCTTTGCCACCACGCAGGAACTGCGCGAGGCATTGACTGATTTCAAGGAGTCGGGCAAGTTCGTCTATGCCTTTGCCGACGGCTACACCCAGAGCGCCTATCATCTGGCATCGGCGGCCGATTCCGTGTTCCTGCAACCGCAGGGCGCGATTACTTTCCAGGGTTTGTCCGCCCAGATTATGTTCTACACCAAGTTCTTCGAGAAAGTGGGCATCGAGATGCAAGTGATCCGTCACGGGCAGTTCAAGAGCGCGGTGGAACCCTATTTCAGGACGGATATGAGCGAAGCCAACCGCAAGCAGTATTCGGTGATGTTCAACTCGATGTGGAAGGAAGTCGTGGCCGATGTGAGCGAAGCCCGTCATTTGAGCCCGGCAAGAATCAACGAGATTGCCGACAGCCTGTTGGGCTTCACGGCCAGCGGAAGCCTCCGTTCGGGGCTGGTGGATGCTTTGGTGGCGCAGAGCTATGTGGAAGGGAAATTCCTGCTCTCCCGTCTAGGTTTGTCCGACACGGTCGACAATGCATCCCATTTTGTCAAGTTTTCGGATTACGTGGCTAACGTGAAGACGGAAGAAAGCCTCAAGACGCTCAAGACCAAGGATAAGATAGCCGTCCTGTATGCCGAAGGCAATATTGTCGTGGGCGAGGGTTCCTCCACTTCGATCGGGACCGATCTGGCATCGCAGATCAAGAAGATTTTGAAAGACAAGGATGTGAAAGCCTTGGTGTTGCGGGTCAACTCTCCCGGCGGCGCGGTGCTTACCGCCGATATCATCTATCAGGAAATGCTGAACGCCAAGGGCAAGATGCCGGTGGTGGCTTCTTACGGCAATTACGCGGCCAGCGGCGGTTACTATATCTCTTGTCTGGCCGACAAGATTATCGCTCAGCCTAATACGTTGACCGGAAGCATCGGGGTTTTCGGGACGATTCCCAGTGCCGAGGGCTTGCTGACCGACAAATTGGGTTTCACTTTCGACCATGTGGGGACCAACAAGAACTCCACGGCCTTCAGTTCGCTGGCGCGTCCGATGACTTCGTATGAAGAGGCGGTGATGCAGCAGAGCATCGAGGAAATCTATGCCGGTTTTGTGGGCAAGGTGGCGGAAGGCCGGGACATGAGCTTCGAGGAAGTGGACGAGATTGGGCAGGGACGTGTATGGAGCGGGACCAATGCGCTTGAAATCGGGCTTGTGGACGAATTGGGCGGTTTGGACGATGCCATTGCTTCGGCAGCGGAAATGGCTGGTTTGGACAATTACAAGGTGGAGGAATATCCCAAGGCCAAGGACTTGACCACGCAACTCTTGGAGATGTTCTCCGAAATGGAAGCCCGTTCGGCCCGTTCGCATATCGCCAAGTATTTCGGCCCGGCCGGTCTGGAAGCGATGTCCGGTTTGGAGAGTATCCTCTCGGCCGAAGGTCCTCAGGTCTGGGCCCGGCTGCCGTATATCCTTGAGTTCAATTAAACGGTTTAACTAAAAAAAACAGAACTATGAAAAAGTTTTGCTTGTTGGTGTTGACCCTGTTTGCCGTATTGGCGCTGCAGGCTCAGGAATCCCCGGTTTCTCCCGATGCATCCCAGGTCAAGGAGAAATCCGAAAAGCCGGTGAAAAAACTCCGTTATCAGACGGAAATAGACCTTAGTTATGCTTATGGCATCGAGGATGAGATCAGCTATCTGAATCTTGAATGGGTCAATGGTGTCCGGTTCAATCGGTATTTCTTTGCTGGCGTGGGAGGCGGTGCATCTGCCAATTTTGAGGACGAAGGGGTGTTAGTGCCTTTGTACGTGGACTTGCGAGGTTATGCTCCGGTGGCAAAGAAGGTGGATTTGATGTTTGGTGTGAACTTGGGAACCAAGTTGGATTACAACTATGACATGTCGGGAGGCTTTCTGTTGAGGCCGGAATTCGGCATCGCCACCCGCTTCACGGAAAAATTCGGAATGAATTTTGCAGTGCGTTACGAACTGTATTCTCTCGGCTATGATGTTGCGAATATGACGGGGAGTATAGATAGGCTGCATTTGAAGACGAATCTGATCGGGCTTAAGATTGGATTCGAGTTCTGATAAAGAATGCTTCGCCCTGGGCCCCTCGCTCAGGGCGAAACTTTTATACCGTTTGAGGAGAGCTTTGGAAACAGATACAAATACAACAAAGATGTCTTATTTGAAGAATTTGGAAAAAGAGCGGCAATATTCCCAGGCCAAGGTGGTGGCGACCATCGGCCCAGCCTGCCGCAATGAAGAGACGTTGACGGCGATGATGAAAGCCGGGGTGGATGTGTTCCGCCTTAATTTTTCCCATGGGGATTACGATTTGCATGCCGGTTCGATCCGGATGATCCGGGAGATAGCCGGGAAGCTGAACCTCAATATTTCCATTTTGGCCGACTTGCAGGGACCGAAAATCCGGATTGGCCAGGTGGAAGAAGGCACGGTGCTGGAAGCGGGCGCCCCGTTTTTCCTGAGTACCGAACCGATGACGGGCACGACCCAGGGAGCTAGTATCGGTTATTACGATTTGCCCAAGGTGGTCAACGAGGGGGAAGAAATCCTGATTGACGACGGGAAGATTCGCTTGAAAGTGACCGGGACCAACAATGCGGACAGGGTGGAAACCGAGGTGGTCAATGGAGGCCCGCTTTACAGCCGCAAGGGGGTGAACCTGCCCCAGACATACGTCAGCCTGCCCAGTTTGACCGAAAAAGACCATCGGGATGCCATTTTCGCGATGGAGCAGGGCGTGGACTGGATCGGGCTTTCGTTTGTCCGCAAGCCCCAGGACATGAAAGAGCTGCGGGCTTTGGTCAAGCAGCAAGGCAAGGAAGGCCAGGTGTCCATCCTCGCCAAGATCGAGAAGCCGGAAGTGCTCGGCAATATAGACCAGGTGCTGGATTGCTCGGATGGCATCATGGTGGCCCGGGGCGACTTGGGTGTGGAAGTTTCTTTCGAGCAAGTGCCTATCATCCAGAAAGAAGTCATCCGCCGCGCTGTGGCTAAAGGCAAGCCGGTAGTGGTGGCCACCCAGATGCTGGAGAGCATGATTCACAATTTTGCGCCGACTCGGGCCGAGGCCAACGATGTGGCCAATGCTGTCTTGGATGGAGCGGATGCCGTGATGCTGAGCGGGGAAACCGCCGTAGGGGAATACCCGGTGGAAAGCGTCAAGGCCATGGAAAGCATTATCCGTTTTACCGAACGCAAGGGGTTCTGTTACCGGCCATGTAAAACTCCCAATCCGGAAGATTCGGACTTTACCAAGGAGGTGGTCAGCTACAGTGCCGTGCAGATGGCCGACAGCGCCCAGGCCGAAGCGATAGTGCTTTTTGCCGAGAACAAGAACGAGGTGATGAGCGTAGCTTCGTACCGCCCCAACTGCAAGATTTTTGTCTTTACGATCAATCCTTTGCTGAAAAGCCAGTTGGGTTTCACTTGGAGCGCTTGTGTCTTCCCGATTGAACCCATGGAGAGGACGGCGCAGGCAGCGGCATACGCCAACGAGGTGCTGTTGCGCGAAGGCCGGCTCCATCATGGTTCGCGCGTGGTCTATCTGAGCCATATCCCGTTCCATCAGCGTGGGGAAAGCCTCAATACAATCCGTTTGGAGATATGTTAAGGGAAGGTGTTTGGGTCGATGCCGGTTTGGATGTCTTGGATGAACCGGTGGTTTCCATGAAAGAGGATGGTACCGGACTCAGGGAGTCGAATGTTTCGGAAGAGGGTCGGGATAGCTGCGATGGCCATGGGCTTGTTTTCGAGGGCGTGGTGGTCAAAGGCAACCAGCTTGGGCGGACAATAGGTTTCCCGACGGCGAACATTCGGACTGACACGGTTTTGCCGGCCGGTGTCTTTGCTTGCCGGGTTCGGGTCTTGCCGACGGGAACAGAGGAGGTATCGGTTTCGGCCAAGGATGGCCGGTCGCTAGAATCGGGGAAGCCTGTTTACGATGCCATGTTGAACGTGGGGACCCGTCCTACGGTGAGCCGGTCCGCGGAGGTCAGCATTGAAGCCCACCTTTTCGGCTTTTCCGGCGATTTGTATGGCCTCCGATTGCGTGTGGAACTGGTCTCCCGGATTCGCAGCGAGCGGAAATTCGCCTCTCTCGAAGCCCTCAAGGCCCAGCTGGCAGCCGACAAATCCGCCGCGCAACGTGTTTTAAGTGTCAAGACGGACTTATAAGGAACGGCTGCGAGGCGTCGCGGGGTCGTGTGGCGGGATTGGATATTTTTGAGAACGGAATAAAACGAATTTCTGGCAGTCAGCTGCAAGGCACGCACGGGTGAGAAAAGCGGAGCGTACTAACGTACGTGAGCATTTTCGAATCCCGCGCGTAACGCCGCAGATGCCTGTCAGAAATTCGTTTTAATGTCTTGGACGTTGAGCTGGATATTGGTTATGCCATTGAAAGTGTTTTCCTCCAGATGGTAGCAAATATCGAACGAATGCCCTTCCTTTATCTTCTCGTAAGCATCCCCTTGCTGGAATGCAATGCCATTGATAGGATAAGAGCGGGAGTTCGTTTGGAAAAGGGACAACTTGAGATGGTTGTTCTTTAGCCGGCGGCTTCCATTGTCTTTGATATGCGTGCTGATGAAGATCGGGTTCGGGTTCAAGGGGCCGAAAGGTGCGAATTCCTTTACGGCAGATACTAGCTCAGGGGTGATTTCTTCGAATAACAGCTCATCGTCGATTTCGATTTCCTGGGCCGGTTCTTCACCTTGGAGCGTCTCCTTGACCACTTTTTCGAACTTGGACATGAATGCTTGCAGGTTCTCGGCCTTGATGGTCAATCCTGCTGCGTATTTGTGTCCGCCATAGTGCTCCAGCAATTCGGAACATGCGGTGATAGCATCGTAGATGTTGAAGTTCTTGACGGAGCGAGCCGATCCGACCAGGGTGTTTTTATCGGCATTTGCCGTGGTGGTGAACACAATGGTAGGCCGGTAATAAGTTTCAATCAATCGGGAAGCCACGATGCCGATGATGCCTTGGTTCCAGGACTCCTTGAATACGATGGTGGAGGATTTGGTTTCGGCTTCCGGGTCCTGCTTGATTTGCTCCAATGCTTCTTCTGTAGCCAGGTGATCCAAGTTTTTCCTTTCCCGGTTGTTCACATCGATCAGTTTGGCAATTTCCCGGGCTGAACGTTCGTCCTTGCAAAGCAGCAACCGGACTGCGTTCTTTCCGTCCTGCACGCGGCCGGCAGCATTGAGCCGGGGCCCTAAGGAGAAAACCAGGTCGTTAGTGGTCAGTTCTCGGGTAAAGAAACGGGGTTGGGTGCATCCTCTGGCAGGAGGAGCTGTCCGGCTTGCGTTTTCGGTATGGAACGGTTTGATGTTCGCCAGTTCGAACAAGGCTTGGACCCCGGGGCGGGGATGCGTGTTGAGCAGCATCAGTCCAAAATAGGAAAGCACTCTGTTCTCGCCCAGGATGGGGACGATATCCGAGGCTACGCTCATGGCAGCTAAGTCCAATAGAGGATAGGCGTATTGGCGGAGGTTCAAGCCGTATTCCAGGCAGTAAGCTGTTACCAGTTTGAATCCGACGCCGCAACCGGATAGGTCTTTGCAGGGATAAGGGCAGTCTTCCCTCTTGGGATCCAAGACCGCATACGCTTGCGGAATTTCGCCTTCGGCCAAGTGGTGGTCGCAGACAATGACATCGATGCCCTTTTCCTTGGCATACAACACTTCCTCATTGGCTTTGATGCCGCAGTCCAAGACCACCATCAAAGACACATTGTTGTCATAGGCGTAATCGACACCCCGTTTGGAAAGGCCGTACCCGTCCAGGTATCGGTCCGGGACGAAGAATCCCAGGCTTTCGGGATTGGCCACGATTTTTTCCAAAAAAAGGTAGAACAAGGCAACTGCAGTGATTCCATCCACATCATAATCCCCGTAAACACATATCCTTTCACCGTCGTTGACCGCTTTCTTCAACCGGGCGACCGCTTTGTCCATGTCCTTCATCAGGAACGGATCGTGAAGATGCTCGATTTGAGGATGAAAGAAGCGTTCGGCCATTTCCGGGCTTGTAATGCCTCGCTGATATAACAGTTTGGCAATATGCGGATTAGGATGTAGGTTCTTTGGTATGTCTCCTTCTGTTTCTTTGGAAACCCATAATTTATTCATCTTAGTATATTAAACAAAGCGGGGAGGATGGATTCCTAAAACGTTTCCTGTTTTGTGCTGCTTTCCCGATAACAAACCTTTCCTGACAAGGAAACGGGATTCTTGGAAGGAATTCCATTCTGCCTCTTCCCTCCATCGGGCGATTTTCCCATTGGGGAAGAGGACTTCGAGGCGTAAAACGCGGATACAGCCCACCGCAGGGCCGATGGAAGCGTTTCCAACCTCCATGCAAAACAACAAAAATACAATTTTTTCGCAGGAAGACAATGTATTCCTATGAATACTTTTGAGTGAATTGCAAAAAATAAATTGATAGTCAAAAAATTGACATGCTATGGCTTTGGAAGGGAGTCTTGATGGAGTGGCGATTTTTTTGTAACTTTGCAAAACCTTGTGTTGTGTCATGTTCGTTTTTCCCGGGCATGAGTCATGCAAGAGTCTGTCCTTGAAATGGTTTCTTGGCATAATGCGTGCATTAGGCTCAAGTTGTGTTTCCCGAAGGCAGAAAAACCTAATTGTAATGGATAAGCCGAAGATATTATTTGTCAACCAGGAGATTTTCCCTTATACGGAAGAGACCCCGATGTCGAAAGTGGGACGTTTCCTTCCGCAAGGGATTCAAGAGCAGGGGAATGAGATCCGTACCTTCATGCCTCGATACGGCGTCATCAACGAGCGGCGGAACCAGTTGCATGAAGTGATTCGACTTTCTGGCATTAACTTGATTATCAATGATACCGATCATCCTTTGATTATTAAGGTGGCATCGATCCAGTCCGCGAGGATGCAGATTTACTTTATTGATAATGAGGAATTCTTTTATAAAAAGAATATGTTCTACGATAAGGAGGGTGTTTTTTATCCCGATAATGACGAGAAATGCATATTCTTTGCCCGAGGCGTGCTGGAAACCGTCAAGAAACTGGCCTGGGCTCCGGATATAATCCATTGCAGCGGCTGGTTCTCTTCGTTGCTGCCGTTGTATGTGAAAAGGATATATAAGGACAGCCCGCTGTTTTCCCATACGAAGATTATTACGACCCTGTATCCGGAAGGCTTCGAAGGGGAGTTCCCTCCCGAATTTCCTAAAAAACTGGCGTTCGATAATGTCTCCAACCGGGATATCAATCCGTACGGGCATTTTTCCTTTCGGGATTTGACACGCATGGCGATAGATTTTTCCGACGGGCTTATTTACGGGGATGCCGGGGCGGGCTCCGATTCCTGGCTGGGGGAATTGGTCGGAAGCACGAAAAAACCGGTTCTGGAATATCCCGGCGATGAAGGCTATGTGGAAAGTGTCAACGCTTTTTACGCAAAGTTTCTGAAGAAAAAGAAATAGTTTGATCCATGAATTTTTCCAAAAAAGGCTTGTGGGCTATTCTCTCGGCAATTCTGGTTATGTCGATAGCGTGCAAGACAGACCCGGATTCCATCTTGGGAAACGGGATGCATGATGACAGCCTTCTGGAGGCTAAGTATGATACTGCTTTTCGCATAGAAGCGTTCAGTGTTTCCGACGACTCTTTGATACTGCAGAACGGAAGCGATGTCCTGCTGGGGGCCACATACAGTCCGGTTTTTGGCGGGGCCACTTATAATCTGGTGGTCCAGCTGCTGACCCAGCGTACTACGGACACGGCGTACCATGCAGGAGACCTCGGGCCGGATTTCAGGGTGGATTCGGTGGTTCTGAACTTGCCTTATCCGGGTTTTTATCCCAAGCATAAGCGGATGGACGGCCGTTCGATGACTTTTTCTCTGTACGAAGTGACAGAGGATTTGGTGGACGGGGTTGGCGCGGATAGCGCGTATTCGTCCAATTATCAAGTAAAGTATAATCCGGTGGCACTTAGCGGCCCCATTACGGTTTATCCGAAGCCTTACGATACGGTGACCGATACGGTTGACGGGGTAGCGACCACGGTAATTCCGGATTTGAGGGTTCGTTTGGATAATAGTTTTGGAACCAAGTTGCTGAATTGCGTCCAGTCGATGAGTGCTACGGAGCAAGAAGATATTTCCTCTTTGCCCAAGTATTTCAAAGGCTTGTATTTAAAAGTGGATCCTTGCAATAGCGAGAACGAGAGCATCGCTTTCCTGGTGTCGAACCTCTATGCCGAAGGAGCCATGATTACGGTATACTTCGACGGGGATGAAAATGGCACCTCCTATCAGGATTTCATATTAGGCCCCATGCGGTTCACTCAGGTGATAAGGGACCGGTCCCGTTCTATGGATCCATTGTATAAGAACCAGATGGAGAATCCGGGGGATACGGCCGATGGAGGCCAGCGCCTGTATATAGAAGGATCCGGGGGAAGCCGGGTGCGGTTCCGGATTCCCGATTTCCCCACCGAAATAGACGGGGACAAGGTAGTGATTAACCAAGCGGTGCTCGTGTTGAAGAATGTGGACAAAGGGAAAGAATCCGATATAGGATATCCGGCGCAGTTGCAGGGATTCCTCTATTATGGCAAGGCGATGGAATCCGATTTGCCCGATGCGTCTAATCCGGGAGGCTATTACGATGAGGATGCCGGGGAATATCGTCTCAATGTGACCCGTTATTACCAGAAGCTGGTCTATCTGACTACCCTTGATACGGCAAACCGGACTAATTTTCTTGGTTATGTGGATGTTGCGCCCATCTCGGAGGATCGTTACGAAGAGCCGACGCGCGTGGTCCTCTATGGGCCTCGGGCAGAAAAGAATTATATGCGGCTGGAGGTGATTTATACCGTTATCAATGATTCCGTGAATTGATGGGATGTGCGGGAGTTCCATGGACGGAAAAGGGAAACGCTGCAAGCTTCGGTTTGCGGCGTTTTTTTGTCGGTCCGTTCCGGACTTAAAATACCTAGATGTAGGTATTGCATTCCAGTGGCGGATGATTTATTTTCGCCCGGATTTTCCGGAGAGGAAGATTTATTGAGAAAGGATTGATTATGACGTTGAACGATTTGAAAGAAGGCCAGCAGGCCATGATTCTGAAGGTGAAAGGACGCGGGGCATTCCGTCATAGAATTATCGAGATGGGGTTTGTCCGCGGGCAAATGGTCACCGTACTGAGGTCGGCCCCTTTGAAAGACCCCGTGGAATTCCGAGTTTTGGATAGCGAGATATCCTTGCGTCGGGCTGAAGCCGGGCAAGTGGAGGTTTTGGTGTGTACACCCGAAGAGGCTTTGAAGTATACCGAGTTGAAGACCGGGCAGGTGGCTTGCCTTGATCCGCGTCAGGACCCGCAGGCGGAACCTTTGGAAAAAGCGATTGACAGCCATTCGGTTATCGAAGTCTGCATGGTGGGCAACCCCAATACCGGAAAGACTTCGTTGTATAACGCGCTTTCGGGGGCTTTCGAGCATGTGGGCAATTATAGCGGGGTCACTGTCGATACCAAGACGGTAGAGTTCGCATACAAAGGCCATCAGATTCGTCTGACCGACCTGCCGGGCACTTATTCCTTGTCGCCCTATTCTCCGGAAGAAAAATTGGTGATGGCCTACCTGCTGGAACACAAGCCCGATGTCTTGGTCAATGTGGTGGATGCTTCCAATTTGGAACGGAACCTGTATATGACCACGCAGTTGATTGACATGGACTACCGAGGTGTCATGGCGCTGAACATGTACGATGAGTTGCAGGCTTCCGGAGCGGTTTTGGATATGGCTCGTCTTGGCGTGCTGATAGGGATGCCCATTGTGCCGACGGTGGGGCGGACCAAGAAGGGGGTTGATGCCTTGCTCGATAAAATTATCGAAGTCAATGAGGATCGGGACACGACGGTCCGCCATGTGCATATTCCATATGCTGAGGAAGTGGAGAACAGTTTGAGGTTGCTGCAAGAGGAGATATGGAAAGACCCTTGGTACGATCAGATTTATTCTTCCCGTTATTTGGCCATCAAGTTGCTGGAAGGCGACACCGAATGGATTGAAAAGGCCCATATCCTGGAAAATCTGGAAGATTTGAAATCCATGGCTGGAACCGAAGGTGTGCGCTTGCAGAAACTTTTTGGAGAGGACGTGGACCAAGTGTTCGCCGATTACCGTTACGCTTTTGTGCGGGGAGCTTTGCGCGAAGCCTACAAGCCTGCATCTAGGGCGGATTCGGTCAGGAAAGAGGCTCATGATGCGGATTCCGGCCTCAAAGAAGAGGGAGGCGCGGTTGTGGCCTCTTCCCGCCGACGGATGACGGAACGGCTGGACAGGATTCTGACCCATCGGATTTGGGGTTTCCCTATCTTTTTGGCTTTCTTATGGATCATGTTCCAGGCCACATTTACCGTAGGGCAGTATCCGATGGACTGGATCGATGCCGGAGTGGCTTGGCTGGCAGGTTGGCTCAATAGCGTTCTGCCCGACAATATCTTCCGGGCGGTTTTAGTGGACGGGGTCGTACAGGGAGCTGGCGGTGTGCTTGTGTTTCTTCCTAATATATTGATTCTGTTTTTCTTCGTTTCTATTATGGAATCCACCGGCTATATGGCGAGGGTGGCATTCATCATGGACAAATTGATGCATACGATAGGCTTGCACGGCAAGTCGTTCATCCCGATGATTATCGGTTTCGGCTGCAATGTGCCGGCCATCATGGCTACCCGGACGATTGAGAGCCGGAAGGACCGGTTGATTACGATGCTGATTATCCCCTTTATGTCTTGCAGCGCTCGTCTTCCGGTTTATGTGCTGTTGGTGGGCCTGTTTTTCCCGAAACATGCCGGTACGGTGATATTCTTGCTTTACCTGTTCGGGATTCTGGTGTCGATTTTGTCGGCCTTGTTGTTCCGGCATACGATTCTGAAAGCTTTCGACAGCCCTTTTGTGATGGAAATGCCGCCTTACCGCTGGCCGACCTGGCGTTCGGTGGGGCGCAGCCTTTGGGTTCGAGGCAAGCAGTATTTGAAGAAAATCGGGGGTATCATCTTGCTTGCTTCGATTATAGTTTGGGCGTTGGGTTATTTCCCGGTAGGGCCTGAAGCTCCGGCGGGCGTGGAAGTGACCGCTGAAATGCAGGCGCAACTGGATAAAGAGCATCTGGAACAATCCTATCTGAGCCGGATCGGGCGTTTTATCGAACCGGTGATACGGCCGTTGGGCATGAACTGGGAGATGGGAGTCTGCCTGTTGGCGGGTATTTCGGCTAAGGAAGTGGTAGTTAGCACCATGAGCATGATCATGGATCCGGCAAGCTCGTTTACTGCGGTAACCGCTCTGTCCTTTTTGATGTTCGTTCTGCTCTATTTCCCTTGTATCGGGGTCTTTTCTACCGTGGCGCGGGAGAGCGGTAGCTGGAAATGGGCTATTTTCATGGCTTTCTATACTACGGCAGTGGCTTGGATTGTGTCGTTTATCGTGTATCAGGCAGGCAGCCTTATTGGCGGGCTCGGATAGGTTTCGTCGGTTTTTGATATGAACCGGCAGGAAAATTTCGTATCTTTGTGCCAGACAAGTTCAGTGAAAACAGGTTTCGTGCCCTTGCATTATCTTGCGATTAAGATGTTTGCGAGGGTAAGAGCTTGTTTTTGCAATCCTATTAATAGCAGATTATGTTTGATAAAAAGATTTATGCCGCTCGTCGTGCCAAGTTGAGGCAGAGCTTGAAGGGCGGGCTGGTTTTCTTTCCGGGCAATCCCGAAGTGCCTTGCAATTACGCTGGCAATACTTATCCGTTCAGGCAGGATAGCAATTTCCTGTATTTCTTCGGTTTGCAGAAGCCGGACATGTACGGGGTAATCGATTTGGATGCTGACAAGGATTATCTCTATGCCGACGACCTGACGATGGACGACATCATCTGGATGGGGCATCTGCCTTCGGTGGCCGACATGGCGGCCGAAGTGGGCATCGCGGATACCGCTCCGGTAGAGGAATTGCGCAATCTGTTGCATAAGGCGGCTTTGAGCCGTCGGCGGGTGCATTTCGTGGCGCCGTACAATATGCAGATTGCCCAGAAGATGAGCGAATGGCTTTCGATACCGGTAGCCAAGCTGAAAGACAGCCAGTCGGTGGAACTGATCAAGGCTATTTCCGACCAGCGTTCCATCAAGGGCAAGGAAGAACTGGCCGAAATCGAAATCGCGATGGATATTGCCTACAAGATGCATACTACCGCGATGAAGATGTGCAAACCGGGGGCTTACGAATACCAGGTTGCCGGTGCGATGGAAGGCATTGCCTTGCGTCACCACGGCGGGATGTCCTTCCCTCCGATTGTGTCGATCAACGGGCAGACGTTGCATAACCATGACCATAGCAATCCGCTCAAGGAAGGCCGCATGATGGTGGCCGACGTGGGGGCTGAAGCCCATAGCAACTACTGTTCGGACATTACCCGTTCCACCCCGGTGGGCGGCAAGTTCAATGCCCGTCAGAAGGAGATTTACGAGATTGTCCTGAAGGCCAACATGACCACGATTGAGACCTTGAAGCCGGGTCTGCCTTACCGTGATTACCATATTGCGGCTTGCAAGGTGATTGCGCAGGGCTTGAAGGATCTCGGCCTAATGAAGGGCGATATCGAGCAGGCGGTGATGGAAGGAGCTCACGCCATGTTCATGCCGCACGGCTTGGGTCACATGATGGGCTTGGATGTCCATGATATGGAAAACATGGGCGAGAACCTGTTCGGCTATGATGACGAAATCAAGCGTTCCGACCAATTCGGCCTGTCTTATCTGCGTCTGGGACGTAGGTTGCAGTCGGGCTTCGTGCTGACGGTGGAACCGGGCATCTATTTCATTCCGGCATTGATCGACATGTGGCGGAGCAAGGATAAGTTTACTCAGTATATCGATTACGACAAGGTGGAAGCCTACAAGGATTTCGGCGGTATCCGCATCGAGGACGATGTGTTGATTACCGAGAAGGGCTGCAAGGTGCTGGGGCAGCCGATTCCCAAGACGGTGGCCGAAGTGGAAGAAGCTTGTGCCAAGGAATAGGCGAGGCGGTTTAAATGAAATTAATTAGGTGGTGTGTCAGGGCGGACAGGTGGCGAAGCCGGTTGTCCGTTTTGGCTCATTGCCATAAAACACAACAACATGAAAAAAGTGATTATCGCATTGGTTACGGCCATTGCAGTTGGCTGTATGGCCATGGTTCAACCGGCTAAGGCTGGCGGTGTTTACGATGGTGTTGCACCTGGTTCTTCGATACTGGGTGTGAAACTGGGTCTGTCCCATATTGTAGGTGCCAATGTGACCTATGATTATGCGTTGGCCCGTGTATGGAAAGGTACTTTCACGATTGGAGGCCGGGTCGGCTATATGTGGAGAGGCAATACTGATCGGTATACTTACGGCGGAGTTACAGAAAAGTATAGCTGGAGTGAAAATTTCCTCGATTTTCAAGTGCGTACCACTTATCGTTTGAATGTGGTGGTTCCTCAGTGGGAAGTATATGCCGGTGTTGCATTGGGCGGCGGTGTCGATATAGCCAGCAGCACAGCGAAAGTGTCGGGAGAAGGTTCTTCGTCTCATGCTCATGGTAGCGGCTCACGCGGTTATTTCTCCGGTGCTTTCATTCTGGGTACCTCTTACAACTTCACTGATGCGATTGGCGCCAACCTGGAATTCGACCTTGGTGCTTGGGAACAGGCTTGGGTCAACCTCGGTGTCAACTTCAAGTTCTAATTCTAAGGAGACTGTTGCTTGAAACCGGGCACTGGAACACCTGAAAAAGTTTCGGTTTCGGCCGGAGCCTCAATCCTGTAATAAAAAAGAAAGACAGGGTTGGGGCTTTTTTCGTATCTTTGGCTGTCGCCGAAGATAGCTTGGTCTCGGCATAATCAAAGCAAGCTTTGCTTCTGCGCTCGACTTTCGCTATCTTTGCGCGCTCGTAGAAGCTAACGATTTAAAACCAAAATACCATGTACGGAAAATTTCAACAATTCCTGCAAGAGGAACTCAAAGGGATTCGTGATGCCGGTCTTTACAAAGACGAACGTGTGATCATCACCCCTCAAAGCGCGGACATCAAAGTGAACGGCGGTCAGGAAGTTCTGAACTTCTGCGCCAACAACTACTTGGGCTTGGCCAACAGCCCGCGTCTGATTGCTGCCGCCAAGAAAGCCATGGACGAAAGAGGCTATGGCATGAGTTCGGTCCGTTTCATCTGCGGTACCCAGGACCTGCACAAGGAATTGGAACGCAAGATTGCCGAATTCTTCGGGACGGAAGACGCTATCCTGTATGCGGCTTGCTTCGATGCCAACGGCGGTGTGTTCGAACCTCTTTTCACCGATCAGGACGCTATCATTTCCGATGCCTTGAACCACGCTTCGATTATCGATGGGGTTCGTCTTTGCAAGGCTAAACGTTACCGCTATTCCAACGGCGACATGACCGAACTGGAAAACTGCTTGAAAGAAGCTCAGGCCCAGCGTTTCCGCATCATCGTTACCGATGGTGTGTTCTCGATGGACGGCAATGTGGCTCCTCTGGACAAGATTCTGCCTTTGGCTGAAAAATACGATGCCTTGGTTATGGTGGACGAAAGCCACTCGGCCGGTGTTGTAGGCAAGACGGGTCGCGGTGTTACCGAACAGTTCAACTGCCGTGGCAAGGTGGACATCCTGACCGGTACCTTGGGCAAGGCTTTCGGCGGAGCTGTGGGCGGATTCACCACCGGTCGCAAGGAAATCATCGACATGCTGCGTCAGCGTTCGCGTCCGTACCTGTTCTCCAACTCCATTCCTCCGATGGTAGCTGCTGCCGCTATCGAAATGTTCAACATGATCAGCGAAAGCAACGATTTGCAAGACAAGCTGCATTCCAATACCGAATACTTCGTCGGCAAGATGAAGGAAGCCGGCTTCGACATCAAGCCTACGCAATCGGCTATCTGCGCCGTGATGCTGTACGATGCTCCGCTTTCGCAGAAGTTCGCTGCCAAATTGCAGGAAGAAGGCATCTACGTTACCGGTTTCTATTACCCGGTTGTGCCTAAGGGGCAGGCTCGTATCCGTGTTCAGGTTTCGGCTGCCCACGAAAAGGCCCACCTCGACAAGTGCGTGGCTGCCTTTACCAAGATTGGCAAGGAACTCGGCGTGTTGAAATAAACCGCGAGCCGTGTGCAGAGCCAAGCTTGCTTGAACTTTGCCGAGGCGCGGCGTTTATTGCAGACTCTGTTTGCGACGCGGCGTGTGATAAGATCCTCTTGATGAGAGGTGATAGGAAGAGGAAGTGTGGAAAACCGCGCTTCCTCTTTCTGTATGTTGGGAAGAATCCTGCAAGCACTGAAATTTGTGCTATCTTAGCAAATTGGAGGCTGGCGGATTTGCCGGTTTTTGTATGGAAGTTTAAATCATTAAAAGCAAGATGTTATGAAACCGATTGAAACAGGATTGACTCGGGAAGATGTGACCGTGGTTTGGGAAGAGGATTTGGCTACGACCCATAAGTCCGGTTCGCTGGAGGTCTATGCCACGCCGGCCATGGTGGCGTTCATGGAAGAGACTTGCTGCAAATTGCTGGAACCTTATATGGACGAGGGCGAGACCACGGTGGGTATCGCAATGGATGTGAAGCATACCAAAGCGACCTTGATTGGGATGTACGTGCATTGCAAGGCGACGTTGGTGGCGGTGGAAGGCCGCAAGTTCGTGTTCGAAATCGAGACGCGGGACGACCTTACGCCTATCGGTAGTGCCCGTCATGAGAGGTTCTTGGTTCAGAAGGAGCCGTTTATGGAAAAGGCGTTGAAGAATAAGTTCTATTGCAACGGGCTGTAGGGCTCGATGGGGCGTAAAAAGCGAGCTTGGTTTTCGGGAGAGGTATTTGTCAACGGAGTTGACGATATAGGATGCGGTTCGACAAAGGCAGTGCAAGCCGAATGCAGAGGCAAAGCGAGCTTGTGTTCTTTGACGAATATTTGTCAACGGAGTTGACAATATAGGATGCGTCTCGGCATAGCGCCAAACTTCGTTTGGCATTGCTGAAAGCATTATTGGATTGGCAAGCTCAAGCAAGCTTGGCTTTCCGCTCCAATAATGCTTTCGCTATGCCGAGATTCCGGCTCTGCTCTCGACTTTCACTATATTTTATATACTTTTGCGGTGCTCGGAGGGAGATGATTGGCGGGGTTGTGCGGTGTAATGTGCAGTGGGAGAGGGTGATGCGGCGTACAATCTGTGGCTTTGGGTTCGCCTCCGGTATTGTTCTTTGATAAGAATTCAAGGAGGAAGTGCGCTGGACAGGGCTTGTGCGTTGTTTCGGTTTGTTTTCTCCTTGCGCGATAAAGCTGAGAATGCCAAAATACATTGCCAAAACCTACCAAGGGTTGGAAGAAACCCTTTCCCAAGAACTTGTAGACTTGGGTGCTACCGATGTGACTCTTTCCAAGCGGGCCGTTCTGTTCGATTGCAGCCAGGAAGTCCTTTATAAAGCCAATTACCTTTGCCGGACGGCCTTGCGAATTTCAAAGATTCTCAATGAGTTTGAGATAAGCAAGGAAGAAGAACTCTATGACAGGGTTTACGAGATGCCGTGGGAAAAGATTTTCCCGGTAGATGCTGTGTTCACGGTCGATTCCTCCTCTTTGGAATCGGTTTTCTCTCAGTCCCGTTTTGCTTCCCATTATGCCAAGATTGCCATTTTGGACCGTTTCCGCCGAGTTTTAGGGCAGAAGCCCTCGGTGGATAGCGAATATTATACAATCCGGGTCGAGGTTTTTGTCAGAAAGAACCATTGCGAAATTTTGCTGGATGCTTCGGGCATGGCGCTCAATCACAGGGGATACCGCAAGCCGGCTTCGGAGGCATTCAACGAAGTGCTGGCATCGGGCCTGTTGAAGTTGGGCGGCTGGAATCCCGACACGGATTTGTACGTGCCTTTCTGCGGCAACGGCATTGTGGCGTTGGAGGCGGCCATGCAGGCGATGAATATGCCCGCCGGCTATTACCGCAAAGGTTTCTCGTTCGAATATTGGAACGATTTCGATCCTAAATTGTGGAAAGAGGTCAAGGCGGAAGCCATCGATGCCATCCATGACCCCGAAGGGACGGTCTGGGCATCGGACAGCGACCCGATGATTGTGGGAACGACGGAAGAATTCTTGAAAAAGATCCGGATGCATCAGGATGTGAATCTGTCGCTGACGGATTTCATGCGTGGGAAACGCCCGGAAGGCTTGGATGACTTGTCAAACCTGACGCTTTGCGTGCCGATGCCGGTGATGGTGCGAGGGGTGGAATTTTCGGCTACTTCTTTCTATAGCGAATTGGGCAAGGTTTTGAAGGAGAATTATTCCGGTTGCACGGCGATGATTTATACCATCCGGGAATCGGACTTGAGAGATTCCCTGATGCTGACCCCGGAAAAGGAATACGAGCTGAGGGAGGGTCTGAAGCCGGCCTTTTTGAATGTCTGCAAAATAAGATAAGCTTTTGGCGGGCTAAAACCGGTTATCGGCGGGAATGATGGTTTGAGAGGAATGTTCGTGAGGATTTCGGGGATACGGCCAATCCGATTCTGGCTTGAAACCTTGATACGATGAGGCAGCTTATTCAATCCGAGAATGCGGCTATCCGGTTCTAGACAGCGATTCTGCTTGTCATAAAGATTTGCGGCTTCTTGTTTTGCTAAAAATTTGTAAGTTTGCAGCGTGGAGTTTCCTCGTCTTTCGTAAAGGAGAGTCGTTTTTGATTCGAGCGATAGGGAGGAATCCTCGTCGGGGATGGGCTGAAACGTGGAGAAAGACGGGGCGGATTGAGTAGAAACTAAAAAACTTGAATACATGAAAAAGATTGTTTTGTTGGCAACCTTGATGATGAGTGCCTGCTTTGCTTTTGCTCAGCAATTGCCTTCGGTTACGGTAACCGATTTGAGTGGCAAACAGATTAATACCGCCGATTTGTCGAACGATGGCAAGCCTATGATTATCAATTTCTGGGCTACTTGGTGCAAGCCTTGCTTGAAAGAAATGAGCGCCATCAACGATGTGTATATCGACTGGCAGGATGAAACCGGTGTGAAAATGTACGCCGTATCTATTGACGATTCCCGTTCTTCTTCCCGTGTAAAGACGATGGCCAACGCCCAGGCTTGGGATTTCGATGTGCTGTTGGATGTGAACGGCGATTTCAAGCGTGCCATGAACGTGGTGAACCCTCCGCACGTATTTGTAGTGGATGGGAATGGCAACGTGGTTTTCCAGCACAACGGTTATTCTGACGGCAGCGAGGAAGAGCTGATTGAAGTGGTTCGCAAGCTCAATGCCGGCGAACCTATCGAAAAGCAGTGAACTCTCTATAATGCCATTTGGAGAGCCAAGGATCGCAAGGCTAAACGCGATTCGTTGAAGACGCTTTCTGAATAGGGGAAGATGGAGGCAGGCGGTTTGTTGCCGGTTGCCTCCGGTTTGTCATATAATAAAGGAAACATGCCGGCTGGATTGAGCCGTGTTTTAAGAAAATGCTATCCGCATGAAATTAAAAAGATTAGCGTTTGCTGGATTGGTGGCTGCTTTGGCTTGCCCGTTTGCTGGCCATGCCCAGGAAAGCAAGTTCGAGGAAATGTTAGGGCGGGGAACCCTTTCGGGGAATATCCAGATTGATGCCCAGATGTATTTCAAGGATTCCCTGATCGGGGTGCCTGAAGTGCCGGAAAAGCTGCGTAGCAACAGTTTTGCCTATTTGCAGTATACCAACGGCAAGTTTTCGGTGGGTGCCCGTTTTGAAGGCTATTTCAAACCGATGCTCGGTTACGATGCCCGTCTGGACGGCTGGGGCGTGCCTTATTATTTTGCCCGTTTCAGCGGCGACATCATCGATGTGACCGCGGGTTCGTTCTATGAACAGTTCGGTTCGGGGATGATTCTGCGGGCTTACCAGGATTGGAACTTGGGTATCGACAACGCGATTAGCGGGGTACGTGCCATCATCCGTCCGGTGAACGGTATCACGATCAAGGGTATCATCGGGACGCAGCGTCACTTCTGGGATCATGTAGGTTTGATTCGCGGGGTGGACTTGGACTTGGCTTTCAACGACTTTATCAAGCCGATGCAGAGCTGGGGCACGCGGATTACATTGGGCGGTAGTTTTGTTTCAAAATACCAGGAGGCTGGAACCAAATTGGTGATTGAAAATACCGAAAACGGTTTGACGCCTTATCAGTTGAACCTGCCGGAAAACGTAGGGTCGGCGGCGGCTCGTTTGAATGTGGAGAGCGGCGGCTTCACAGTAGGCGGTGAATATGTCTACAAGGCCAACGACCCCTCGGCGGAAAACGGCTATATCTACCGTCCGGGGCAGGCCATCTTGTTGAACGCCGGCTACTCCATGCGCGGTTTCGGTATCTTGTTGCAGGCCAAGAGCGTGGATAACATGGGCTTCCGTGGCGACCGCGCCGAGTTGGGCAATTACGGCATGATTAACTATATGCCGGCTTTGACCCGTCAGCACACTTACAGTTTGGCTTCGCTTTATCCATACGCTTGCCAGACGCAGGGGGAAGTGGCTTTCCAAGCGGATATCCAATACAAGATCAAGCGCGGGACGTTTCTGGGCGGCAAGTACGGCACGGACTTGAAGTTGAACGCTTCGGTGGCTTTTGCTCCGGAACATACCAATATAACCAGCGCGGAAGAAGGCGGCACGACCCCGGCGCAGGGTACTTGGGGCTACGATGTGAAGCCTTTCCACATGGACAAGGACGAGATTTATTTCATCGATGCGAATTTGGAAATCGGCCACAAGTTCAACAAGAACTTCAAGATGACTTTGATGTACATGTTCGAGCTTTATAATCAGGAAGTGGTGGAAGGCCATGGCGAGCCGAGGGCTTACGCGCATATCGCGGTGGGCGACTTTACTTATATGTTCCTGAAGAAACATGCCTTGCGCTTGGAATTGCAGTACCTGCATACCAAGCAGATTGACCAGGATTGGCTGATGGGTACCTTGGAATACACCTTCGCTCCTTCTTGGTTCGTTTCGGTATCCGACCAGTGGAATGTGGGCAACGATGACAAGGATCGCCGTTTCCACTATTATTACGTGTCGGCCGGTTATATCCACGATGCCACCCGTATTTCGTTGTCTTACGGAAAGATTCGGCAAGGTATCATGTGCTCGGGCGGGGTTTGCCGCGAAGTGCCGGCATCGAACGGGGTTATGTTGACTTTGAGTTCCTCATTCTAAAAACAGGAGGTATAGATTATGAAGAATTTGAGATATATCGGAGCTGTAATGCTGGCAGGTTTCGGCTTGCTGGCGGCTGCTTGCGACACGGTGGAGAAGGACGATTACAAGACGGATTATACTGGCCCCATTTCGAGCGAGCGTAAAGTTCTTTTGGAAGACTATACCGGGGTTCGTTGTGTGAACTGTCCGACGGCTGCGGCGGAGATTGAACGCTTGCAGGAATTTTACGGCGATAATATCATTGTGGTGGGGGTTTATCCGATGCAGCCTACTGGCTTGACCCAGCCGTGGGATCCGAACCGCGACCTGCGGTCTTCGGTGGCGCAGACTTGGGCTACTGAATTTGCGATTGAGCAGTTTCCTAACGGGATGGTAAATCGTCAGGAAGTGATAGGATATCAAGAATGGGGCGGAGCGATAGCGGAAGTGATTAGCGGGGGAATCAATTATGTGGATTTATCGCTGACAGCCAATATGTCTACGGATTCCACGATAGCGGTTAGTGTGGAAGGCAGTTTTGTGGAGAATTATGAGGCGGACGGAGCCGTTAATCTGATTACCATGATTCTGGAGGATAGTATTGTGGCGACGCAACTTACAGGCTCTGGATTTGACAGAGGATATGTTCATAACCATGTCTTGCGTGCTGTTCTAGGGCCTGAATGGGGAAGTCAGGTGGCATCGGAAGCTCCGACTCGCGGCACGACATTCAGCACTTCCCTTAGCGGGACGGTGAATCCTGCGTGGCGGGCGAATAAGCTCTCGGTGGTCGCAGCCGTGGTGAATGCGGCAAGCCGGGAGGTAATCCAAGTGGAAATTGTCCATTTAGGAGATGAATAGATTTGTGCTGGGTGTTGTTTCACGCTTAGCTTAGATATTTGAAAGTTAAATTTAAAAATTACGACAATGAAAAAGTTTTTTGTTAGCACAGTTATGGTCATGCTTGGAGCAAGCATGGTCATGGCACAAAATTTTACAGTAGTCATCAATGGGCAGGAAGTGTCGGATGGTGCTACAGTAAATGTGGAACAAGTTGTGGATCCCAATGATCCGATGACTTTATTTATGCAGGCGCATATGCAATTAACCAATAAAACAGATGCAGATTTGACAATAACTTCTACGCTGACTCCGTCGAGAGAATTGCCTGAGGGGGCTTTGTTTTCTGATTGTACAATGGGTTCGTGTGTGATGGGCTTTGATGGAAAAGAAATATCTTTAGCTTCCGGAGAATCTACGCCTGAGAGTGATGCATATGATTATACAGTGCTATCTGGCGATTATGAGTCGTTTCCGATAGCGATTACTTATACGGATAACAAGGGTTACAGTTTGAATTGTACGCTTACATTTGTACCGTTGGCTGGTGATTCGACAGGGACTGCAAGCGAAAAATTGGATCGTGTAGCCATTTCCGCTTATCCCAACCCGACCATGGGCGAAGTTCACTTCATGCTGGCTAATGTAAAGGCTGGTTCGAAGGTGGTGCTGCGCGATATGAACGGCCGTGTGGTAGAGTCGGTGGCTGTAAAAGGCGAAACCGAATTGAGCATGAATCTGGAAGCTTTGAATGCCGGTGTTTACTTCTACAGTGTTGAAGAAAACGGTAAGGCAGTGGTAACTCGCAAGCTTGTGGTTCGGTAGTTG
>JADIMZ010000144.1 GCA_017694335.1 Candidatus Pullibacteroides excrementavium | reverse complement strand
AAGGCAGTTGGTGGTGCAGGAAGCGTTCGAAACCAATTGCAAATCAGGCGTGATTACTTCTTCGTTCACCCCGCAGACAATGGTGGCATCCACATCGGAGGCACTTTTGGCGGGCGCGGTCAGCACCACTTTCTTGGCACCGCCCTGGATATGTTTAATCATCGTGTCGCGGGTCCGGAATTTCCCGGTAGATTCAATGACGACATCGGTATCATATTTCCCCCAATCAATCTTGGTAATATCCCGTTCCAATGTCAAATCGATTTTCTTGCCGTTTATTACCAATTTCCCGTCTTCTACTTTGACTTCTCCGTTGAATTTGCCATGGACGGAGTCGTACCGGATCAAGTGAGCCAAGGTTTCAGCGCTGCCCGTGATATTGAGATTCACAATTTCAACGTCCGGTCTGTTAATCAGGTCACGGAGCACAAGACGGCCGATACGCCCAAGGCCACAAATCCCTACTTTGATTTTCGACATGGTAAAAGTTTTTAGTTGTATAAGGTTGTTATTTGTGAGTAATTAAACTTTTGTTGTATAAGCAAAAGCAATCTTTCGCCCCCCCTATGCGAGTCTGGGCCCGATGTACGAGGAAAAACGCCTCTACACAATACAAAGGTACAATTTTTTTCTATAATTCCCACTCTTTTCCCGAATAGAGGCTATGTATGCCATGTTTTCCATGCTTGGATATTTTTTTTGAGACCATCTATTCCTGCACGTTGCAGGGCGGACTCCTTGAATAGGATGTCGAACTTTTCTTGAGTCATTTTCGCGATGCCGGCAGGGCTGAGGTTCGTTATGGCCGGCAGCGGCAGGAAGTCCGGGTCGAAAGTTCCCTGTATCTGAAGGGCAGGATTTTCCGCAGCCTCGGTTTCAGTAACGGAACGGTTGACCGGGCAGACATTCTGGCAGATATCGCAGCCGAACCAGTAGGGGCCGGAAATGGGCGGACGTTCTCCCTTGTGTTCTATGGTCAGGTAAGAGAAGCAGCGGCGGGCATCTAATCCGGGATTCAAGGCATGACCGGGGCAGGCTTGCACGCACCGATGGCAGTTGATGCAGGGATGCAGGGAATTTGCCTTGGGGGAAGCGGCGGGCGAATCGGCCGCCTTGGTTTCGAAGGATGGGGCGGGCCGAACCGGTTTATCTCTCAGGCCGGGTCGATCCGGGGTGTAGGATAGACTGGTTCGGTTCGGTTCAAGGTTTGCATCGGGAGAAAGGATCGGTCTCCCGGAATCGGGAAGCGCATGGTCGTACTGGTCAAAACTGTGCTGGCTCAGCAGGATGCCGATGAAGCAGAAGCTTCCGAATACGGGATGAATCAGCAGGGTGTTGCGCCCGATGTACCCTAATCCGGCTTGCCAGGCCCAGTATTTTTCCAACAGGGGCGCGGTGTCGCAGAAGGCCCGGAACGCAGCGGGGGGCAGGCTGGATGCCAATAGGAAGAGCTTGTCCTTGACGATTTTGTGGTAGTCCTTGCCTTGGGCGTAGAGCGCGATATGCGGATTCGTTTTCGTTCCAAGGGGCGGACGGTAAGGGCAGAGGATGACAATCAGGCTACGGGCTTCGGGCAGGAGGCTTCTCGGGTCGGCCCTTTTCTCGATGTTCCGTTCCAAGTATTGCATCCCGGCTTGGCAACCCGAAGCCAGATACTGGTGCCAATATTGCATCTGGTATCCGGGAACGCTTTTGGCGGGAACGATGCCGATATCGCCGATGCCCGGCAGTGCGCGTGCGAAAGCCTTGAATCCGGCTGCATCGATTTCCCCTTTGGTGTTCGGTTGAAACGCTATGGAGGAGGTGGCATTACCGGGATTCAAGGCTTTCATCGATCGAATGCTTTTCAGTCAAAAAGGCTGTGTTCCATGCCTTTGGGCATCCGTCCCAAGTGCTGGTAAGCCAAAGCGGTCACTTCCCGTCCGCGCGGTGTCCGCATCAGGAAGCCCTCTTGGATCAAATAGGGTTCGTACACTTCTTCCAAAGTGCCGGGATCTTCGCCCACAGCGGTCGCGATGGTATTGACCCCGACCGGGCCGCCTTTGAACTTGTCTATGATAGTCAATAGGATACGGTTGTCCATCTCGTCCAAGCCGTATTTGTCCACATTCAGCGCGTCCAAGGCGTGCTTGGCAATGCCGATTTCGATATCCCCGTTGCCTTTCACTTGGGCAAAGTCGCGGACGCGGCGAAGCAGGAGGTTGGCGATACGGGGCGTGCCCCGGCTTCGACGGGCAATCTCGAAAGCGGCATCCTCATGGATTTTGACATGGAGCAGTTTTGCCGAGCGTTTTATGATTAGGTTCAGGGTCTTGGCATCGTAGTAGGTGAGCCTGGCATTGATGCCGAAGCGGGAACGCAAAGGGGAGGTGAGCAGTCCGGAACGGGTTGTAGCCCCGATGAGCGTGAACGGGTTGAGCCCGATTTGGACGCTGCGGGCGTTAGGACCGGTATCGATCATGATATCGATTTTGTAATCTTCCATGGCCGAATACAGGTATTCTTCCACTACGGGCGAAAGCCGGTGGATTTCATCGATGAACAGCACGTCGTTGGCTTCGAGGTTGGTCAGCAGCCCGGCCAGTTCTCCGGGCTTGTCCAAGACAGGGCCGGAAGTGGTCTTGATGCCTACGCCAAGCTCGTTGGCGATGATATAGGAAAGGGTGGTCTTGCCCAAGCCCGGAGGCCCGTGCAGCAGCACATGGTCCAAGGCTTCCTTGCGTTGGCGGGCGGCCATGACAAAGACCTTGAGGTTTTCCACCACGCCTTCCTGGCCTTGGAAACTGTCGAAGCCGGAGGGCCGGAGGGCTTTCTCCACTTCTTTGTCCGAGCCGCTGAGCCGGGAAGCGTCTGGGTTTAGTAAGTCGTTCATCTTTAGTGCTTAAAAGATTGCTTTTTTAGAAAAGCGAATTGCTAAGGTACGGCAATTCGCGGAAATTTTCCGATGTGGGAAATATATTGTAACTTTGTTATTCAATCGGAGGACGATTCCCATGATAACACTGACCATAATAGCCTTGATAGCCAGCTTTATATTCCGTCGGAAACGAAGCCGTTAGGGATAGGCAGGATGTATCAGGCGCAGCCTGCTTGCGGCTAAGGAAATCCATGGGGAGGTTTGCTTGGCATGATACGCCTTTTATTGCCGGGGTAATCTTGATTTGGCGGAGGGGCATTCTCGTTGGCAAGGGAGGGTTCGAATACGGAAAGAGGGAGACTGCAAGATTTCTTTTCAGAAACTTCCAGTCTCCCTCTTTTTTTGTGGAACCGGGCGGAATCGAACCGCCGTCCAAACAAGTAGCAAAAAAGTTTTCTACACGCTTAGTTTTTCCTTTCGTTTTCGAGCCCGGGCAGGCGAAAAACCTTCCAACCATAGGCCTTATCCTCCTTTGTACTGCTACAGGCCGAAGGCGAACCTGCACCAGGACTGACTTTGATTGTTTTGCACTTCAAGGGAAACGAGCCGTCAATCAAGGCTTTTTCCGGAAGCGTCGCTGAAATTAGTACCTTGTACTAGGCAGCGAGAGCGTAATCGCTATTGTTGCCGTTTAATGGCGTGAGCACTGATATTAACGAGGTAAATACACGACCCTCGGCGTGCTTGCTCTCCCACTATCCCTGCTGTCAAAACCAGTCGGCCCCTCTCTATTGGATGCAAACAAGTTGCAAATGATAGTGAAAGTCGAACTCTGATTATGCCGAGATGCATCCTATCTTCGCAACGAATTTGCAAAATTATAAAAAAAGCGGATATATGGCAAGGGAATTTTGAAAAAATAGATGAGAATGGAACAATTTTAGTCTCAAAGAATGGAAGCGGCGCATCAAAATTGCCCTTCGGCCGCAGGGCTGTGCCTTGGTCAGTTTTTTTTCTCTAACGGATGATAGTGTCGGATGGTGTCCTGGAGGTAACGGCGGTCTATATGGGTATAGATTTCGGTTGTGGTGATGGATTCGTGTCCCAGCATGTCTTGGACCGCACGCAAATCGGCACCGCCTTCGATGAGGTGGGTGGCGAAGCTGTGGCGGAAAGTATGGGGGCTGACCGTTTTCCGGATACCGGCTTCGGCTACCAGCCGTTTGATAATCTTGAAGACCATGACTCGCGAAAGGCTTTTGCCGTAGCGGTTCAGGAATACGATATCCTCGTTGCCTTTCTGGATTTCGATATGGCAGCGGTCGGCTTTGATATAGGTGAGAATCTGTTCCAAGGCCGTATGCCCGATGGGGACAAGCCTCTCCTTGTCGCCTTTGCCGATGATGCGCACGAACCCCTCCTTGGGATAAATCATGGAAATCTTGAGCGAGACCAGTTCCGATACCCGCAGGCCGCAGGCGTAGAGCGTTTCGAGCATGGCGCGGTTGCGGCGGTTTTCGGCCGTGGACAAGTCGATGGAGTCGAGTATCTTGGCGATTTCCTCATAGGAAAGCACATCGGGCAGGTGTCGCTTGAGCTTGGGGCTTTCTATCAGTTCTGCCGGGGATTTTTCGATGATATTCTCTAAGACTAAGTAGTTGAAGAAGCTTTTGATGCCGGAAAGGATGCGGGCTTGGGATGTGGCGTTCATGCCGATGTCCATCAGGAAAGTGATGAAACACTCGACATCGGCTGCTTGGATGCTTGCCAAAGTGTCCCGTTGCAATCCTTTGTCCCAGGCGGCGTTTTCCTGTTGGGTGCTAAGGGTGGGATTGGAACGTTCGGGATCGGCCGATAAAGGAACGGCTTCCCCTTCTTCCGGAAACTGGCCGGATGAAGGGAAAGCCGTCTTATGGAAACCTAGGAACTGCAGCAGCAGGCGTACATCGTGGAGGTAAGCGGCAATGCTGGCCTCGGAAAGATGCTTTTCGAGCCGCAGGTAAGACTCGTATCCACGAAGGTACGCAGTCATGGGGCTTTAGTTTTGCGCTGCGTTCTGGTTCGCTTTGCGCTGGTCGTCTTCCTTGATGAAAGTCTGGATCTGCCGGGTGGCCGTGCGCGGGTTGGCGATGGAGGCGCAACCGTTCACGCAGCCGCCTTGGCACATCATGAACTCGATCAGGTTGGGCTGGTCGGGACCGCCGCAGGTCTGTTCCACGGTACGGAGGCTCTTGATGACCGCCTTGTCGATGCCGTCGATATAATAAGGCCGGATGGCATCCGGGTTCTTGGCGTAATGCTTGACCGCATCGGTAACCCCTTTGGTATAGGGAAAGGCGCGGCCGGCGTTGTCCATTTCGGCCAGCGGCTCTTCTTCGCATTTGAGCACGTCGATGCCGGCGGCGATGAACATGGCACTCAGTTCTTCGTAGGAAAGCACCAGGTCTATGTTCTTGGCCACCATCGATTCGTGGCGTTTGGCCAAGCAGGGGGCGAAGAACACGGTGACGCAGCCTGGATTGCGCTTCTTGGCGTAGCCGGCGGTATAGACTACCGGGGTCGGGGTGTGCGACACATAGGGTTCAAGGTATTGCAGGTGCTTGTGAACCAATTCGGTATAGGCGTGGCAGCAGGAAGTGGTCATGAACTTTTGGCCTTCTTCCACTACGCGTTTTTCAAATTCGAAAGCCTCGTGCTTGGCGGTCATATTGGCGCCTTCGGCTACTTCGACCACTTCATCGAAGCCTAATTCCTTGATGGCTTTGAACAGCTTGCCGGGAGCGGCGGGGAACTGCCCGAGGATGGAAGGGGCTACCAAGGCTATCACTTTCTTGTCCGAACGCAACGCCTGGTAAATCTGGGTCAGGTAGGTCTTTTCCATGATGGCGCCGTAAGGGCAGGCTTCGCGGCAGCGTCCGCAGTAGATGCATTTCTCGTCGTTGATATGCTCGATGCCATGCTCGTCTTTGGAAATAGCGTTGACGGGGCAGGACTGCTCGCAGGGGACGGCCTGATAGATGATGGCGTTGAACGGGCAGGCTTTCATGCAAAGTCCGCAGCTGACGCATTTGGACGGGTCGATGTGGGCCTGGTGATGGATGCTGATGGCGTTCTTGTGGCAGGCAAAGGTGCAAGGGTGGCCTACGCAGCCGTGGCACATGTTGGTTACCACGTAGTTGGCTTGCACGCAGGAGCTGCACGCAAGGTCGACCACCGTCAGAATCGTGGTGGTCTGCTCGGTCCTTTCCTCGGCCATGCGGGCGTATTCGGAAATAGGAGTCAGTTCATCCCTTTCGTCCCGGACATCATAGCCTAGGATGGCCATCAGCCGGTATTTGATGACGGCCCGGTCTTTGTAAATGCAGCATCGGGTCACATCTTTGCTGTAGCGGGGCCGCATGATAAGGGGAACCCGGTCGATTTCGGATCTCAAAGTGCCGCTGTGAATCAGCTTGCACACACGGGTGAGCAAGTCGCGGCGTATCAGCATCGCTTCGTTGTAAGCCATGTCGGTAGTACGTGTTGTTTATTTTGTTGTCAGTGTGTTCTCAAGAATTCGTGCTTGGACGGTTACGGCTTAGTCACAGTTTGTTCGTGGTGTATCCTTCCGTTTTGATTCCCTGTGGGTTTCCCGTTTCCGGCCGGCACGTTTCATGCTATAAAGACCGCAAAGGTAATGTATTTTGGTCAATGAGACGATATTTTGTCGAAATCCTTTTGGTTTTTGGTCGGGAATTGCAGGTAGGCGCTTTTGGGAAACTTCGGTAAAAAAGAGGACAGAGCCTTTGCGAATTTTTCATTAACTTCGCAGGATTGAATGCGCTGCCTTGCTTGTGCGTTCGTAGGCATCGGACGAAAAAGGCATCGCTTCTATCTCATTAAAAGACAAGAAATGGAACAAAGCTTTCTCAAGATAATGGAAGACAGCGTGAAGCGGAACTGGGAGCTTCCCGCATTGACCGATTACAAAGGTACTACATTCCAGTACAAGGAAATCGCCCGGAAAATAGCCAAACTGCATATCCTTTTCGAAGCCGCCGGTATCGAGAAAGGCGACAAAATCGCATTGATTGGGCGGAATTCGTCCAACTGGGCGGTAGTGTTCATGGCTACTTTGAGCTACGGGGCGGTGATTGTGCCGATTCTGCACGAGTTCAAGCCGGACACGGTGCACCATATCGTGAACCATTGCGAGGCCAAGCTGCTGTTTGTCGGTTCAGTGGTCTGGGAAAACCTGGTGCCCACGAGCATGATCCATATCGGGGCGGCTTATTCGATAGACAATTTCGAGCTGCTTTATACCACCGACGAGCGCAACCGCCATGCGATAGAGCATCTCAACCAGCTTTTCGGCGAGCGCTATCCCAAGTCTTTCGGCAAGGATGACATTCATTTCCATCAGGATTCGCCCGACGAGCTGGCTTTGATCAGCTATACCTCGGGGACGACCAGCAATAGCAAAGGGGTGATGCTGCCTTACCGGACCTTGTGGTCGAACTACAAGTTTGCCGAAGAGGTGCTGGGCGCATTGGTGGCAGGTTCCAACGTGGTGAGCCTCTTGCCGATGGCGCATATGTACGGGATGGCTTTCGAGTTCATTTACGAGTTCGGGCGCGGATGCCATATCTATTTCCTGACCCGGATGCCGTCGCCCAAGGTCATCTTCGAGGCCTTCCAGGAAATCCGGCCGAATGTGATTATTGCCGTGCCGTTGATTGTGGAAAAGATTTACCGCAAGCAGATCCAGCCGGTTATCGAGCGTTCGGCGGTGAAGGCGATGCTGAAGCTGCCGGTGATCGATTCGGTGATTACCGACAAGATCCGGACCACGCTGGTGGAGGCTTTCGGCGGCAATTTCATCGAGGTGATTATTGGCGGGGCTCCTTTCAACCGCGAGACCGAAGATTTCTTCAAGCGGATGAAGTTCCCTTATACGGTGGGCTACGGGATGACCGAGTGCGGGCCTATCATCAGCTACGCGCCTTGGGCTTCGCACGCGCTGCATTCCTGCGGGCGGGCGGCTCCGCGCATGGAAATCAAGATTGATTCGTCCGACCCTCGGAATGTGCCGGGCGAAATCTTGGTAAGGGGGATGAACGTGATGTTGGGCTATTTCAAGAACGAGGCGGCTACCAAGGCGGCTTTCACGGCCGACGGCTGGATGAAGACGGGCGACATGGGCGTGCTGGACGAGGCGGGCAACCTGTTTATCAAGGGCCGTTGCAAGACGATGATTTTAGGTCCGAGCGGGCAGAATATCTATCCGGAAGAAATCGAGGATCAAATCAATACGATGAACTTGGTTTCCGAATCCTTGGTGATCGATGCCGGAGGAGGCCGTCTGGAGGCTTTGGTTTATCCGGATTTCGAAGCGGCGGACAAGGCGGGTATCCCGATGGAACAGCTGGCGGCGGTGATGGAGCAGAACCGGGTGGCCTTGAACGCATCCTTGCCGGCTTACAGCCAGATTACCAAGGTGAAGATTCTGACCGAGGAATTCGAGAAGACGCCCAAGAAGAGCATCAAGCGTTTCCTGTATCAGGTGAAGGAATAGTCCGGAGAATCCGGTGTTTTCCCGAGACGGGATTACGGGCTGCATAGGGGCGTGCCTTGAGTGCGGATTGGGCATCGGAATGGAGGAATTGATAAAACCATAAAACAGAATACCATGTTATTGACAACGACAAATACGGTAGAGGGTCATCGTATCGACCAGTATTACGGCATCGTTTCGGGCGAATCCATCATCGGGGCCAATGTGTTCCGGGATTTCCTGGCTGGAATCCGGGATTTCGTGGGCGGGCGTTCCCAGGCTTACGAGGAGGTTTTGCGCGAAGCCAAGGATACGGCTTTGCTGGAGATGAGCCAGCAGGCGGAACGTCTGGGGGCGAACGCGGTCATCGGCGTTGATTTGGATTACGAGACGGTGAACGGGAGCATGCTGATGGTGACGGCGAGCGGGACGGCTGTCCGGATTAGTTAAACCAACCGAACCGGTCTGGCATTGCTAAACGCAAACATCAATCCGGATTTATAGCGCGTGCCTTAATCCAAAAATCGGTTATCAGCGATATCGGGGCTGTTTCCAATCGGGGATGCCAATGATATCTGATGGCCGATTCGGGTGAAACAAATACTTATATAAGCGGGACTGTGTATTTTGAAGGTATATTGGTAGGGCTGGTGACGTTCCTAGTCATCGGCCTGTTCCATCCCTTGGTCATCAAGGCGGAATATTATTTCGGGCTGCGTTCTTGGTGGGCTTTCCTGTTGCTGGGTTTGGCGGCTGCGGCCTGTTCCATTTGGCTGACAAGGGGGGTCTGGTCCATCATCCTCGGGGTGGTGGCTTTTTCTTCTTTCTGGTCTATCAAGGAGGTCTTCGAACAACGGAAGCGGGTGGAGAAAGGCTGGTTTCCCAAGAATCCTGCCCGGAAGTGAGTTGCATTTAATTGACGATGGATGCTATGGCGGACGAGGCCTTGCGGCAGATCGAGGATGTCGGTTAGGCTCGTCCTTTTTCGGCCGCCCCCCGTAAGTTGGACAAAAAACTTTCGGGGTTCACGTCACTTCCCCATCGCCCTTGGAGCGGAGCGGAAAGGGCGATGGGGAAACCTTACACTTCTATTGTGAATCTACGGGCTTGATTTGTGCAGAGACTTGTTCTGCCTTCGAGTGTAAAGCTGCTCAAAGGACAGTGATTGGCGGACATGGTATCGGATAGGAATCCGTTGCCGTCCGATAGGCGCAGGTTTCTTTGCCCTCATTCCTGCCAGGCTGTTGCGGTTGCGTGAAAATTCGTAATTTTGAAAATTGCGGGTTGCGCTGCGAGATGCAAAAAAAGATGTAGCTATGTTATATCCGATTGGAATCCAGAATTTTGAAAAACTCCGCCAAGGAGGGTTCGCTTATGTGGACAAGACTGATTTGATTTACCAGATAGTCCGGACAGGCGGCTATTATTTCTTGGGTCGTCCGCGCCGTTTCGGTAAAAGCCTCTTGGTTTCAACGATGGAAGCCTATTTTCAAGGAAAAAGGGAGCTATTCCAAGGCTTGGCACTAGAGAAACTGGAAAAGGACTGGACGGAATATCCGGTGCTGCATTTGGATTTGAGCGGGAAGACCTATAACAAGGCCGAGGATCTGGAGATGCTGTTGGATTTGCATTTGTCTCGTTGGGAGGGAGAACTGGGTATGCAAGCGCGTTACTCTGAACCCGATCTCCGTTTCCAAACCCTTATCGATGCTGCCTACGAGAAAACCGGCAAACCGGTCGTGATTCTGATAGACGAATACGACAAGCCCCTTTTGGATTCGGCAGGCAACGAACCGCTTAGGGAAGCCTATCGCAGCCGCTTGCAAGGCTTTTACAGCGTCATGAAGACCCGAGACGGCAAGATTCGCTTTGGTTTCCTGACCGGCATCACCAAGATGGGCAAGCTTAACATCTTCAGCGGTCTCAACAACCTCAAGGACATCTCGATGGATCATCGCTACGTGGACATCTGCGGCATCTCCGAGGACGACCTCCATATTTATTTTGATGAAAGCGTGCAGGAAATGGCCGATGCCAACGGGCTGAGCAAGGAAGAATGCTACGCCAAGCTCAAGGATCGTTACGATGGATATCATTTCTCTCGCAACAGTGCTGACATTTACAATCCATTCAGCCTGTTAAACGCGCTCGACCAACAAGAGTTCAAGGATTACTGGTACGAGACCGGCACACCCACTTTCGTAGTCAAGGCTTTGAAAAGAGGGCAATTCAATCTGGAGGATTTGACGCTGGAAGGTGTACCCGCTTCGGCCTTGACCGGGGTCAACTCCGATGATTCCGACCCGATTCCCGTCCTCTACCAGAGCGGCTACCTGACCATTAAATCATACGATGAACGCTGGGAACGCTATTCGTTGAAATACCCGAATAAGGAAGTGGAACGAGGTTTCATGGAAGGTTTGGCTCGAATCTACACACCTTCGTTGAGCTATAACAGTCCTTTCGATGTACGGAAATTCGTGGAAGATTTCGAGAGGGGCGATGCCGAAGGCCTGATGAAACGCTTCGAGGCTTTCTTTGCCGATGCTGATTACGAAATTGTAGGAGATGCTGAACTGTATTTCCAGAACACGATGTACGTGCTGTGCAAACTCATGGGACAGTATGTTCAAGTGGAACGGCATACAAGCAATGGTCGGATGGACATCGCGGTACAGACAGACAAGTATGTCTATATCATGGAACTGAAAATGGATGCTACGGCGGACGAGGCATTAAAACAAATCGAGGACAAGGGCTATGCCAAGCCCTTTGCCGTTGACCCCCGCAAGCTTTTCAAGATAGGTGTCAGCTTCTCTACCAAGACCCGACGTATCGAAGAGTGGAAGCTTGCCTGAACTTTTACGTTGGATAAATCAAATAAAGTACTTGGTGATAGCTCTCTAGGTGTACGAAGCGGCGACCTGTTGAAAGAAGGATTCGGTCGAGAAGCCGAGTCGAGATAGGCTGGCAGATTCTATTTATATGGAACGACCCTGTTAGAATATGTTCTAGCAGGGTCGTTTTCGTTATGTTATTTTTTTGACAGGCCTCTTATGCTACAGAACCAAACAATTTCTTGCATCATCAGGGATTCCCAGACCTGCTGGCCAGTGTGGGCAAGGTGGCGGCGATGTGCTTACTTCTGCCGTTGGCGGATTAGCTGGGCCACAATCTGGACAGCGTTGGTGGCGGCTCCCTTGCGGATATTGTCCGACACCACCCAGAGGTTCATGCCGTTTTCTACCGAATCGTCGCGGCGGATGCGGCCCACGAAGACTTCGTTCTTGTCATAGGCGTAGAGCGGCATCGGGTAAAGGTTGCGGGACGGATCGTCCACGACCACAACGCCCGGCATTTCCGAGAGAATCTTGCGTACATCCTTGATTTCAAAGGGCTTACGGGTTTCTACGTTGACGGCTTCCGAATGCCCGCCCGATACCGGAACCCGGACTACGGTAGCGGTCACGGCAATATCCGGATCACGCAGGATCTTGCGGGTTTCGTTGACAAGTTTCATTTCTTCGGTCGTATAGCCTTGGTCGTCAAAGTCTCCGCCATGCGGAATCACATTGTGGTGGATAGGGTAATGATAGGCTTTCACCGGGCTTTCGATGCCTTTTTCCTCGTTTTCCATCTGTTGCAGGCCCTTGATGCCCGAACCGCTGACAGATTGGTAGGTGGCGATGACCAGACGTTTGATACCGTATGCTTTGTGGATGGGGCAAAGTGCCACGACCATTTGGATTGTGCTGCAGTTAGGGTTGGCGATAATCCGGTGTTCGGGCTTGACGGCATCCATATTGACTTCCGGAACCACCAAGGGAACGTTCGGGTCCATGCGCCAGGCCGAGGAATTGTCCACCACGGTGCAGCCCTTTTCGGCAAAGAGGGGGGCGTATTGCTTGGAGGTCGAAGCCCCGGCCGAGAAGATGGCATAGTCGGGACAGGCCGCGATGGCATCTTCTACGGATATGACTTTGTGGGTTTTGCCTGCAAATTTGATTTCCTTTCCGATGGAACGGGAAGAAGCGGCAGGCAAGAGTTCTATATCGGTAAGGCCATATTCTTCTAAGAGTTGGAGCATCTTGGAGCCGACCAGGCCGGTAGCTCCCACAACGGCGATTTTCATGGTTTCTTCTTTTTGGTAGTGTTGATAAATTTTTTATCGTTGTTTATCAATGGACTATGGGTGTTTTCCGAATCGTGGCTTCGATAAAATCTCGCTTTAAGCGATATCCTATTATAGAATGTATCCTTTTGCCGTGGATGCCAAAGCTTTGTATGTGCTTTCAAAGCATTTTGTGCAGAGTATCGGCCGGGGGCGCAGTCGGATTTTGGGGATAGCGCCGGCTTTGCTTTGGTGCTTTTGGCATTCATTTCGGCCTGAGAGGGATTCGAAGCCTTGCTGGAAAGCCGAAGTCCATCGGTGTCCATTACATTAAAGGAAGCAAATGTACAAAAAGGGAGGCGCTTGGGCAAGAATTGGCAGTAAAACGAAGTTAAGAATCGATGAATGCTTAATATTGGATTTTATGTGTTTGAAAACTAAAATTTTATATTTTTCTGGGCAGGATGATGCCGACATAGGCAAAGGCCTCTTGTACAGCTTGCTGAAAATGGAGGCGGAGGAAGGTGTATTGGGGCGTAAGATAGGTGCCGGAGAGAAATACAGGCGTGCGAAGTTGAAGCAGAAGTATATGCATATTGCCTGGATGCTGATTGCGCTTGTGAATTTTGGCTGCCTGCCCGATGGCCAAGCCCAGTGGACGGATTCTTTCGATTCGGTCTTGGATGCATCCTGGCAAGGCACGAGGGAGTTTTTCCGCGTGGAGGAAGGCTTTTTGCGAAGCCAAGGGCCGGAGAAATCGTCCACGCTTTACCTGAGCCGGGAGTTTTTTCCTTTGTCGGCATCGGATATGGCGTATTATCAGGATTTTATTATGGGGGATTCGGCTTTGTGCCTGGAGTTCGGCATCGACTTGGGTTTTGTGCCGTCCTCTACCAATCTGTTGCGGTTGTATCTGTTTTCTCGGGAAGCGGCCTTGAATGATTCCGTTTATGCGTATTATTTGCAGATGGGGCAGAAAGGGAGCGAGAATTACTGGCAGTTGTACCGTTCCTCTCCGGATACGACGATCCTGTTGTGGCAGGGTAGTAAATTGTATTCCAAGCAGAAAGACATGCGTTTCCGCTTCCGGGTACTTTGCCGGGCGGCGGATCAGGATATTGCCTCTGGCGCTGATGGAGATATGTCGGATGCCCATTTTGCGGCGGAGGCGGATTGGCCTGTCATGCAGGGTGGTGAGACCGGTTCGGGCATGAGGGGAAAGTCCGGAACGTCATTGTTCAGGCCGCTGTGTCTGTGGTTTTATTCGGCTGCCGGACTGGAGGGGGAAACCTCTTGGGAATCAGAAGGGGATAGCGTGCTGGAAGATGTGCTGGGCTATGTGCTGGAAAGTCCGATGGACCGCTTTTCAGTGGGATTGATGGCACGTTACCGCACGGCTTCGCGTTCGGCTTTGTATGCGTTCGATTACCTTCATGCGGGACGGATTCTGCATTGGCCGGAATCCGTGGAGGATTCTTTGCCACCGGGAGGTTTTATGGCATTTCCTGTGCCCGATTCGGCATCGCTCAAGATAACGGAAGTAATGTTCGACCCTTTGCCGGATCAAAGCCGTTTTGTGGAGATTGGCAATGTGTCGGATTCTGTTTTGGGCGTGCGGGGTTTGCATTTGGGAATCCCTTACGAGGAGGGTTGGAGGTATTATGCGTTGAGCCGGGATTCGGGTATGGGAATCTGGCCGGGAAGCTATCTGGCGGTTGCCAAGGAAGCGAGGAAGGTAGCTCCGCAGTCTTCGGCTTGCTGGGAGAACATTTTCACGGCGGAGGCTTTCCCGTCATTGGACGACAAGGCCGGGCGGCTGCGTTTGGCTTGGATAGAAGAAGTTGCTGGAGCGGAGGGGGATACCTCGGTTTTGGACGAGGTGGTCTATGACGAGGCCTTTCATCATTGGCTATTGCCCGACCCGGAAGGGGTCTCGTTGGAGCGTCTTGACGTGGATGCTTCGGGATTGTTGGCGGAAAACTGGATGTCGGCGGCGGAGACTTCGGGCTATGCCACGCCGGGATGCGAGAACTCCCATGCCTGGAACGGGGATGCGGCAGAGATGGAAGAGGATTGGTTCACGGTAGAGCCGCCTTTGGTGACGCCGGATAACGATGGCTTGAACGATTTTGCAACTATCGGATGGAATTCGGCATTGTCGGGATTCCTTTGTTCCATTACGGTTTACGATGAATGGGGGCGGAAGATGTACTCGCTTTGCACCGAGATGCTTTTGGGAAGCCGCGGAAGCCTGAGGTACGATGCGGTGGATGCCACAGGGCGGATTCTGAGGCCGGGTTTATACATTATTTACATAGACTTGCTTAGACCGGATGGAAAGCGGAAACGTCTGAGGTATCCGCTTGCGGTGGGATGACAGGGGGTAGGTCGGAAATGGGATTGTGGGCGGAGGAATTCGGCATCGTGGCCTTGGGATGACGGAGAATGCGGGCAGTCCTTAAAAAAAAGAGGGTGCATTGAGAGAATGATACACCCTCTAGCCGGAAGTCTTTCGTGGTGAAAGAACTCCTGTTATTGCTGGTTTTGGTTGTCGGTTTCGTCTGTTTTGCCGTTCATTCCATCCTTGAAGCTGCGGACGCCTTTGCCGAGTCCTTTCATCAGTTCAGGGATTTTGCGGCCGCCGAAGAAGAGCAGGATAACGAGGCCTATCAGCAGGAGTTCCTGCATGCCGATGCCACCGATGAACAAAGGTATCTGCAACATCTTATTTGCGGATTAAGCGGTTTATAATCAGCCAACCTCCTAAGATTTGCAACAGCATTCCCGGCAGGCCGATTCGGAAATCCTGGATGGCAGCGTAGAAAGAACCGCAGATGGCCCATTCGGCCAAAGTACCCAGGACTTGGTAGAAAACCACGACGGCGACCAAGAGCCCGATACTGGCTTTATGGAAACGGGATGCGGCGAAACTGGCTCCGGCCACCAAGAGGGTGGATTTGATCAGGATGGATGGCAGCACGCTGGCAGCCGGCATCCCGAACAGCAGGGAATTGAGGATGGGCGAAGCCAAAGCGGTCAGCAGCCCTACCCGCCAGCCGTATTTGTAGGCGGCAATCAAGGTAAAGAAATAGATGGGCAGGAAACGGAATCCACCTTGGGGGATCAGATGACAGAGCTGGGGCAAGGCGATGTTGCCAATGATGAAGGCCGCAGCGAACAGATAGGTTTTCACATCGCTGTACGCCAAGGAATAAAGCTGTACGTTTTGTCTGGTGGCTTGCATGGAGTGTTTGTTTTTTCGCTTTTGCCTGGAGGCTTGCCGTTGGCGGAGTCGGATCCGTTATGGGGCAGCCTTTGGCACAAGGCGGTTTTTCATTTTGCAAAGGTAAGCCAGAATGTACAAACCGGCTTATCCGTTTTACAGGAAAGTTTGCACAAATTACGGTTGTCGAGTTTTTGCGTTGGCTATGAGGTTGATTCGCAGTATCCTTAGGGACGCGGGCGGATTGGAAGCACCCTTGGGTTCGTAGGCGGCATCGGCCAGCATTCCATTTGATGGTATGGCAGATGTGCGCTGGTATCCGATGCCCTGCCAAGTTTCCGGATCAGCGTTCCACCTGGTCAACCCGGTAGAGTTTGTCTCCCCGGTGTACCTCGCGCAGGGTCTTGATGGAGCAGAAAGTGCCTTGGACGGTTTCCTGCACCGCTTGGTCGTCCATCCGGATTTCCTTGACCGTGTCTTCGTAAACCCCGGTGGTGTTCCCGATAATCACGTATTTGTCCCCGATTTTGAGGTTGGAGGCTTCCACTTTGAGTTCGGCCACGCTGAGGCGGTCGAAGAAATTGGTGATTTTGCCTACGTAAGTCTTCTGGGTCGTGGCACTGGAACCGTATTTGGGGGCCCATTCGCCCATTTTCTGCCCTAAGTAATAGCCGCTCCAGAAGCCCCGGTTATAGACAGTCTCTAATTCCTTGGTCCACTTTTCGATGTTTTCCTTGGTATAGTTTCCTTCCTGCCAGGCGATGACCGCCTCCTTATAAACCTTGGTGACGGTCATCACGTAATCGGCGGAGCGGCCTCGGCCTTCGATTTTGAGGACGCTGACCCCGGCTTGCAGGATCTTGTCTAGGAAGTCGATGGTCTTGAGGTCTTTGGGAGATAGCAGGTATTCATTGTCCACCTCTATTTCCACGTCTTTTTCCCCGTCGGTCTGGCTCAGCTTGTAGGGACGGCGGCAGAGTTGCAGGCAGGAACCCCGGTTGGCCGAGGAGTTGTAATAGTCCAGGCTCAGGTAACATTTGCCGGAAACCGCCATGCAAAGCGCTCCATGGGCAAAGATTTCAATCTGGACCGGTTTCCCGGACGGGCCGCAGATGTTCTGTTCGTGGATTTGGCGGATGATTTCCGCTACTTGGTCCAAGCGCAGTTCGCGGGCGGTCACCATCACGTCGGCAAACTGGGCATAGAATTTCACGGCTTCGAAATTGCTGACGTTGCATTGGGTGGAAATATGGACTTCGACCCCTATTTGACGGGCGTAAGTGATGACAGCCCAGTCGGATGAGATGACGGCATCGATGCCGTTGGCCTTGGCGGCTTCCAGCACCCGGTGGCTTTCCTCGATTTCCTCGTCGTAGATAATCGTGTTGAGGGTCAAGTAGGTCTTGACTTTTTTTTCATGGCAGATCCGGGTGATTTCGGCCAAATCTTCCACTTGGAAGTTGAGTGCGGCTCTGGCTCGCATATTGAGTTTCCCGACACCGAAATAGACGGCATCGGCTCCGGCTTGGATGGCGGCATGCAAGGCGGGGTAGGAACCCACCGGAGCCATGATTTCTATGGGTTGTTTTTTTTGTATCATCTTGTTCTTTTCTTGGCCGATACGATTTTTGTCGGATTCGGCCTTGTGTTGGCGAGTAAGCGCGGCTGAGGCTTTTTGAGTGTCTGAGGTGCGCTTACTCCTTTGGGTTCAATTTTATATTTTACGGACAAAAAACTGGGCATTTTCAAAGCGTTGGGTCTTGACTTTGCTGCCTTTTTCAATGAAACCGCTTTCGGAAGTGGCATCGTAAAGCTCGCCGTCGATATTGATTTTCCCAGCGGGGCGAAGGACGCTTTCGGCAATGGCTTCGCGGCCTACTAAGGACTGGTAGTCAGATAGTCCGGCAACGGAAACAAAGCCGTCTTCTTTTTTCTGTTCGCTGTCGAGCGCCAAGGCGTAGCCCCTGACACGCCGTCCGAAGAGCCTGAGGCTGAGCTTGTAGCCTATAATCAGGGTTAAGACGGTGCTTACAACGACCACGGCGGCGGCTTCCAAGAGTTTGAGCGGGTTGACGAGGCTGAAATTCAGCCCCCAGTTATCGACCAAGGCGAGGGTCAGTCCGGCGCAGACGAGGAAGATGCCGCTGATCCCGGCCACGCCGAAGCCGGGTATCACAAAGATTTCGAGGACGATGAGGACTAAGCCGACAAGGAAGATCAGGATTTCCCAATGGGAGGCGAGGCCTTCCAGATAATGGGGCGCGAAGTAAAGCAGGCAGCCGAGGACGGCCACGCCTAAGGCAAATCCGATGCCGGGGGTCTGCAATTCAAAATAGATGCCGCCTATAATCATCATTATCAGAATGCCGCTGACAAAAGGATTGACTAAGAAATGGATGATTTTGTCGGTGGCTTTCAGTTCCTGTTTCACTTGCCGGCTTTGGTCTAATCCGAGGGATTGCAGCGCGGTCTCGGCATCGGGGTAAATCCCTTGGCAGTAGTGGTGTTGCAGGGCTTCGGAAGCGGTGAATGTGAGTACTTTGCCGCTGTCGCTGATGCCTTTTATGCTGATTCGTTCGTCCACCATGGCTTCGGCTATGTGCGGATCGCGGCCGGTGGCTTCAGCGGTGGCGCGCATCATGGCCCGCATATAAGATTGGTACTTATCGGCTTGCACTTCGCCTTGGGCATCGACCACGGTGGCAGCCCCGATGGTGGCGGCCGGGTTCATGTAGATGCTGTCGCAGGCGATGGAAATCAGTGCCCCGGCGGAGGCAGCGTTGATGTTGATATAGACCATGGTAGGGGTAGGGCATTCCAAAAGCAGGGTCCGGATTTCGTCGGCTTCTTTGAGCGTTCCGCCGAAGGTGTTCAGTTCCAGAAGGATGTAGTCAGCGTTTTGTTCGCTGGCTTCGTTCAGGGCTTTTTTCGTGAGCCGGGCGGCGGCAGGGCCGATTTCATCGTCTATGGTAAAGCGGTAAAGGGTCGGTGTGGTTCGGATATCCGTTGCTTGTGCTTCGGTTGCCGGGTTTGGGAGGCTGTCGGCTTGCGGTAGTTCTGGAGGGATACAGGTTCCGTTGGCTGGAGTTCCGGGCCTTTTTGTCGGTTTTGCAGAGACTGCGGCTGAATCGCCATTGGATATGGAGGATACCGGGCTTGCGGGGTTTTCTGGCGTGTTTGTCGGGGGCGTCGTTTTGGAGTTTTCGGTCGCAGAGGCCTTGCTGGCCGGTTGGCTTGCTGCAGGAAATGCATCGTGGGATATGCGTGAGAGATCCGGCGCAGCGGCAGAGTAGTGTGCGGCGGGATTGGATGCCGCTATGGAATTTAGCGCGGCGGAGGGAATCAGGAAGCTGAACAGGCAGCATAGCGTGATCAGGAAATGGGATGGAACGTATTTCTGCAACATCCTGAGGAATTTGGCAAGGATACCGGGATTCCCGCAGACGATTTCCCGCCCGTGCAGGTAATGGTTGCC
>JADIMZ010000143.1 GCA_017694335.1 Candidatus Pullibacteroides excrementavium | reverse complement strand
GAGGCAAAGCCCCGGTTGAGCCGAGTGCCATATCAAGCCTGTATCCTCGCTTGAATATGGCCGAGGCGGAGGGGTTTCAGCGTAGCTAAGCTTGCTTTGATTATGTCGAGACGCATCCAAAGCCCCGATTAAGCCGAACGCAAACTGAACTTGTTCGAGTTTGCTGAGGCGGAGGGGCTTCGGCGTAGCCAATCTTCGGCGACAGCCAAAGATACAAAAAACGAAATTATGTACCTTTGCAAATTTGGATTCGGAAAGGCTGCCGCATCTTTTTATTCGTCCGGCATCCAACGGCAATCCGTTGCGGAATAGATGCCGAAGCCCACGACTGCGGAAGTCGCGTCTGGTCAGGCCGCTGTTCGCGGATTCATTTAAAATCGAGAAAGAATGAAAAACACTTTTGCGATACGTTTCCTTCTGCTGATCTTAGGCTTTGGACTTCCCTTGGCATCCTCGGCCATCCGAATCGTATCCTTATCCCCGTCCATTACATACAATCTGCAGCAGATGGGGGCGGATTCCTGCATCGTAGGCCGCACGTCCTTCTGCCCGCTTCCGCAGGAGGGAAATTCGAGCGAAATCGTAGGCAACGTATTGGAAGTGAATCTGGAGAAAATCCTGGCATTGCGGCCCGACATCGTGTTCTGCATGGTGTTCACCCAAGTGCAAGTGCAAGAGCGGTTGAGAGACCTGGGCATCGAAGTGAAGGATTTCAGAACGCCGAAATCCTTTGATGAAATCTGCGAGCAGGCGGTGGAAATAGGCCGTTTGGCCGGGATGGAAACGCAGGCGGAAGCCTTGGTGGAACGGGAACGGGCGGAAGTGGACCGGATTTCGAGAAGGTTCATGGCAAACCAGGGGGGGGCTACGGAAAATGAGATCGGGTTGTCCGGTTCGGAAAACGGGAGGAAACCGAAGGCCGCAAAGGCTTTGAACGGGGCAAGGACATTTTTCCAGATAGGTAGCGATCCGGTGTTTCCGGTCATCGAAGGCACGTTCATGAACCAGTATCTGGAATTCCTTGGCCTCGACAATATCGTGAAGGATTACAAAGGCAACGGCATCAGCCAGGAATACGTGGTGGCGGCTGCCCCGCAAATCATGTTCATCAGCCAGATGTCTGGACTGGGGGCAAAAATAGCCGAGGACTGGAAACGTTTCGGCAATATCCCGGCCGTCCGGGATGGCCATCTGTTTCTAGTAAACGACAATGAAGCCTGCTGCCCGACACCCTTGTTCTTCCGGAAAACCCTCCAATATATGGCCCAATGCCTCGAAAACATCTGTTCCGGGCAGGAGACTGGCCGATAAACCGATACATCATGCAGAACGCAGCTCCGAAATACATTTTCTGGTTAGGAGGCAGTGTCCTTTTGCTTTTGCTTTGCCTGCTGTTGTCGCTTTCCATTGGCGAGATGCCTATCTGGCCTTGGCAATGGTGGGAAACCGATCCGGGCAGCATGGAAAGGACCATTTTGAGCCAGCTCCGTCTGCCTCGGAGCTTGACTGCGCTCTGTATCGGCGGGATGCTCTCCATGTCGGGCAGCATCCTGCAAGGGCTGTTCAAGAACCCATTGGTGGAACCCTATACCTTGGGGATTTCCGGCGGGGCTTCCTTGGGAGTCGCGCTGGCTTTCCTCATAGGGATTGCGCAACAGTGGGGCAGCTTGGGTGTCGGGGGCTTCGCCTTTGCCGGAGCGATTGCCATCAGCTTGATCCTGCTCGCCTATCATCGTCATCGTCCGGGAACCAACAACCTGCTGCTGGCCGGCATCATGCTCAGTATCCTCTGTTCGGCAGCTACCACCCTCTTGCTCAGCCTCTCCACGCCCGAAAACATGACCCAGATCATCTATTGGACCATGGGTTCGCTTTCGCATAGCACGCCGGCACAGGCTCTCTCTCTTTGCGGTTTTGCCATCGCCGGGCTATGTGCGGGCGTACTGCTTTCGCAACGGCTCAACTTGATGAATCTGGGGGAACAGACCGCCCGGCATCTGGGTGTGAACACGGCTGTTTTAGTGCCATGCCTGCTTTTGCTCACGTCTTTGCTGACCGCGGTCTGCGTGGCTACGGCGGGCATTATCGGTTTTGTAGGCTTGGTTGTGCCGCATATCTTACGCCGTTTGGCCGGGAGCGATTACCGCCTGCTGGTACCCTTGTCTTTTATTGGCGGCGGCATATTCTTGGTCCTTTGCGACTTGTTGGCCAGAAGCCTGGTCCATCCGGGGCAATTGCCGGTCGGCGTGGTCTGCGGCATCTTAGGCGGCGGGCTTTTCGTCTATTTGTTGGTCAAACCTCAAAAGAAACAAAATGCTTCAGCTTGAGCACGTATCAGCGGCTTATCCAAGCGGATTCAAGCTGCAGGACATCTGTTTCGAGACCACGGAAGGCCGGATTACGGGAATTATCGGGCCTAACGGTTCGGGCAAGAGCACATTGCTCAAAGCCATTTGCCGGGATGTTCCGGCGCAGGGTTCGGTCAAGGTGCAAGGAAAGGATTTGTGGAGAATGAGCGTGGCCGAGCGAGCCCGGACCGTGGCTATCGTGCCGCAGAATATCGAGAAACTGCCGGTCCCGGTGCTGGAATTTGTCATGATGGGCCGCACGCCTTTCAAGAAATGGCACCAGCTTTCCTATTCGGAAGCGGACAGGGCGTTGGCTCTGGAAAAACTGCGCCAAGTGGGTCTGGCAGGTGATGCCAAGGATGAAAATGCACTGAAACGGACACTGGACCAGCTCAGCGGTGGGGAAAGGCAGCTGGCCGCTATTGCGCGGGCTTTGTGCCAGGAACCGCAATTGCTGCTGTTGGACGAACCGACCGCGAATCTGGACTTGGCGCACCAGGTTTCCGTCTTGCAAGTGGTAGCCAAGGTGGTTTCGGAAACAAGCACGGACGCACTTCTAGTGATACATGATATAAACCTTGCTTCAGCATTTTGTCATAACCTTTTATGTTTGTCTTGCGGAAAGATGGCTGCTGCGGGAGAAACCGATTCCGTACTGGCAAGGGACCTTTTGGAAAAGGTCTATGGAACTGGCCTCTGCATCGGGCAGCATCCCTTGAACGGCAGGCCTTTGGT
>JADIMZ010000142.1 GCA_017694335.1 Candidatus Pullibacteroides excrementavium | reverse complement strand
TTCACCGGGAAGGGTTCGCTGCCGGCCGGAGAGGCAGGGAGAGGCTCCGCCGCCCCCTCTTCCCACGAGGGAGAAACCACCCTGCTCGCCCGGCAGGGGGATTTATATTGGGACTAAATTGTATTCCAGTGAGATTTATTGTGGTTGAAATCTGCTTTACAAAACAATAGCAGAACAAAGCGAAAAAAGATTCTGAAAAACCGGGATGAATATCGGTTTAGGAAAGAAGAAGGAACACTTTTAAGGGAAAAACAGACCAATAGGACGTGTTTGTGCCAATATGAGCGGGGGCAGGCGTTCCATTCAAGGGAGCCAAGTCTCTAAAGGAGGAGAATATTACGCAAAACCCGTTTAATTTTGGGAACATGTTTTGTAAATGTTTAGTAAAACAGAAGGGTGGTCAAACTTAAAAATCAATAAAATGCCAGTATTCAAGATTGTTCTCGCCAATCCAAAACACCGAAACGCAGACGGCACCTACACGGTTTCTATCCGGATGACCCATCAGCGGCAATCCGTGTTCTTCCCATCCGGTATCCGGGTCGTCCCCAAGCAAATCAGAAAAGGAGAACTCAAGGACCCTTATGTCCTTACCAAGATAGGGGAACGGATCCTTCGATTGAACCGGGAAGTACTTGACTTGGAGAAAAGTCCGGACTGTTACACCGCCAAGGAATTGAAAGAATATTTGTTAAAGAGAGAGTCCTTGTATACGCGCGTCCCTTTGAGCGGCATCGACCTGTTTGCCTTTTGGGAAAACGAATGCCTGTCTAAAATCAAGAATCCGCAGACCCGATCCCTTTATGTTACCTCCTTGCGGAAACTCAGGCTTTTTGTGAAAGACAAAGAGTTGAAAACAAAGATGATTAATTTGAATTTTTTGGAGGATTACGAACGTTTTCTTCAAAAAGAAGGGGTGGGCAGGCGAGGAGTGAATCTGTATATGACCCATTTGAAGCACGTCTTTAATTTGGCAAAAGAATTTTATAACGATGAAGACCAAGGATTCATACCCATCCCCAATAATCCGTTCTCCAAATACCGGATTCCTCATCAGCCGCCCCCTAAGCGGAACGGGAGTCTTACTTTATTGCAAATTCGGGATTTGCTTCAAGTACAGCCACAAACTAAACAGGCTCAAATGGCTAAAGACTGCTTCTTCCTTTCGCTTTTTCTGGCAGGCATCAATTCGGCAGATTTGTACAATGCCGAGAAACTGACCCGAGATTACCAATTGGAATACAACCGGACCAAGACCAGAAACCGTCGGGCGGATCAAGCCGTGCAAAAGCTCCATGTCCCGGAGAGTGTTCGCCCATTATTTGATAAATATAGGGATCCTTACCAGCGTCGGGTATTTAAATTTTATCGTAAATACTTGAATTTAAAAGGGTTCAATCATGCTATCAATCAAGGCTTGAAGAAGTTGGGGAAAGAGTGCGGCATTCCAGGGCTTTATTATTACCAAGCCCGGCATACATTCGCCTCATTGGCGCATAATGATTTGAAATTTAGCATAGAAGATGTGGCCAAATGTCTGACTCACGCCCCTGTCATGCGGGTCACGATAGCCTATGTCAAGGAGGACTTTTCCATTGTGGATGAAGTAAATCAAGCCGTGGTTGACTATGTTCTGGCTTTTTAAGGAAAAGAGATTCGGTCTTGGCTAAATCAACAGGACAATGAATGGACATCGCCCTGAAATGCTTCCCGAAATTGCCGATTTTGAATGGAAACATGATGGACAAATGGCTGGACAAACTATTCTTGAAATCGTAGTCTTTCAGTTTATTTAAATAGTTATTATACAACAATATGATTTGTAATATAATTTTGTCTAAAACGTAGAAATAGGTCTTATTTTCTCTCGGACAGACTCTGTTTTTCGGGGCTCTTTTGACTTTATCTTTACAATGGGAAATGAATCGCGACAATTCCTTTCAAACCCAGGAAAGCCCGGCGGGAATTTCCGATCCAAACGGAAACCTTCTTGCCGCACTTAACGAACCGGGCAACGCCAACAAATTGTTTAACCCAAAAACCTAAAACCATGTGTAAACGATTGCTAATGCTTATCACAACCTTATTGGCAGGATTGCTGTGGGTTCAAGCTCAAACCTCTTTGGAAACTTATTATGTAGAAGATTTTGAAAGCCTCGGCATCTTGGGGCCTTATATGCCTGATGGCTGGACGGTTTCCACTGACGAATATGGCTCTCGTAAATTCGCTGTTGCCGTAGGAAATGGCGTGGATGGAAGCCAGGCTTTTGCCGCAACCAACATGAGTACGAATGGGACATATTGGTTTTATACTCAGGCCATGAATCTGGACGCCAGCCCGATAGTGGAGTTCCAGTATAACTCAAGCGGTGTGCTTGGAGAGGCTCCGGCCAATTGCATGAGCCTGTATCTTTCGGTATCTACCGATAACGGCGCAAGCTTCACCTTGGTAGATTCCATTCCGGCCACCGAATTTGTTTCTTCCTCTACATACGCTTCTTGGAGAGTGACCTTGCCCGCCGACTATGCTGATCAGTCTTGCAATGTAAAACTGGAAGCTGTACCCACAGCAGAGGCTGGCACAGTTAACCTGTATATAGATAATTTCGCTATGGGAACCCCGGCCGAAGCCTTGGCTAACGATTTGATGATTCAAGGCGCACTTCAAGGTTCCACCATGCCGAGCCTCGATATGGAGTATGCGTATACCGTCAATATATTCAATAACGGCACGGAGGACCAGGATTCCTATACCTTGAATCTGAAAAGCGGCGAAACCATTTTATCTACCACTACAGGTTCTGCCATTGAGGCCGGAGTGCAAAGGGTCGATACCTTGAAATGGACCCCTGCGCAAGCCGGAAACTATGCCTTGCAGGCGGAAATCGTTTTGGAATCGGATGAAAACCCGAACAACAACCTCAGCGAAGTGCTGAACGTGGAAGTTCAGGAATCGGGTTTTGCCATTGAAATAGGCCATGGCATGGATGAATCTTATCTGCCGGTTGCCTTTAATGATGCAGAATATGCCGGTCAGATCCTCTACACGATGCAAGAACTTTCTTACACGCAAGGCGATATTGTCGGTTTATCGTACGAGGGTTCTTTTAAAGATACGCTGCGTCCCCATGTTACCGTGTGGATGGGAGAGACCGATTCGATCACTTTTGTATGGAATTCAGAGGCCTCTGGGCAAGATATGTTCGATGTTTCTTTTATGACAAAGGTTTTTGATGGGGAATGGCTTTTGCCGAAAGGGGAAAATCAACGTGTTGACCTTGACTTGGATAATGTTTTCTCTTATAGCGGAACCAAGAATTTGGTAGTTTATTTCTATACGGAAAATGAGGAAATTTATGAAGGGGAGGCCAAAATAGGAACTTTTTACGGAGTTTCTGCTTTAGGGCGTGTCAGAGGGGTGCTTACAAGCGGAGAGGGCCTTAATCCGGAAAATCCGGGTAGTGGCAATTTTCAAGCGTCAATTCCTAATACCGTGTTTCGGATGGAAAACGTGGTGGAACAGGCTTATACCTTGACTTTCAACGTGACGGATATGGCTGGTAATGCCGTGGACGATGCCGTGGTGAATCTTGCCGGTACTACCTATCCGGCAGGGCAGTATGTGCTTGAGGATTTGAAGCCGGGCGATTACGATTGGACGGTTTCCAAAGGCGAAGCCATTGCCAACGGGACAGTTTCATTAGTGCAAGACATGACCGTAGATGTCGTGTTGCAAGACCTTTCCGAAATAGACGGTGCCAGTGGCTATTTTTATGAGACTTTTGAAAGTTGCGCCGATAACACCCGCCCTGACGGCTGGTCGGGCAGTTTCTGTGTGGAAAGCGGACATGGCAGCGATGGCAAAGTGATAACCCATAGCTTCTGGTTTCTGGACGGGCCGAGGAATCTTATTACCAATCCGGTTTTCATGGGCGATAATCCGGTATTTTCTTTCGACTACAGGGTAATGCAATTTGACATTAATTCGGGAGAGTATGTGGACCAGCCGTTTTCCGGGACAAACTTGGAATGGTACGTGCGGGTCAGCACGGACAACGGGCAGACGTACACCGATTTGTATTATTCCGGTTATGGCGAACACGAATCCAATGCCGACTACCAGACATTCACCTTGGATGTAAGCCCGTATGCCAACCAGGTCTGCATGTTCGAGATTTATGTGAACCGGGACTACGGGATGCCGGAAGCTTTTTATTTCGATATCGATAACTTCCAGATTGGCACGCAGAAAGACCGTGACTTTTCCGTGGTTTCCAAAATCAAAGGCCTCCGGGTGTTGGGCGTGAATACTGAAGCCGAATATACGGTCAGTGTCCGCAATGAGGGCAAGGAGTCCATGGATGGTTACAGCCTGCATTTCTATGACGGCGAAACGGAGATAGGAATGGTGCAAGGCAGTTCGCTGGCTTCCGGTTCGTCCGAAGACCTTTCCTTTACGCATGCTTTTACAGAAGAGGGCGAACATACGTTGACGGCTCGGATTGAATCGGATCAAGATCAGTTCTCGGCCAATAACGGTTCTCGTCCTTTTTACCTTTCGGTAGTAGAAGAAGGTACTAAAGGCATAATGGTGGAATCATACGAAGGAGAAGACCTTCATTACAACTCTCCGATAAGCTTCTACTATCCCTACAGCTTTTCTCAAGTCTTGTATCGCCAAGACGACTTGAAGGTGGAAGAAGGGGAGGCCATTTCCGGCATCGCGCTTCGTTACTTTTCGGATGTTGAAATCGAACGTACTCGTCTCACCGTATGGATAGGCGAGACGGACAGCACCAGCTTGATGAATGGGGCGACTCCGGTTTCCGTCTTGACCAAGGTGTTTGATGGCACGGTCGATATAGAGGCATTGGATGGCGGAAATTTGGTGATTGAATTCCAGACCCCTTACCTGTATCAAGGAGGAAATCTGGCGGTTTCCCTCTACAAGGAGAGCAATACGGTACTTGACGAATCCCAATCGATGGCCTTCTATGGATTCTATTCCTTGAGTACAGTGTCGGTTTCCGCTACAAGCAGCGATGCGGAGATTAATGTGGATGAGGAGGGTGTTCTGTCCCAGGTTACTGCGGTTTTGAACAGGCCTGCCACCATCTTCCTGACCCGTTCGGACATAGCTTTCAGCAAAGTCACCTTCAATGTGATTGACCAGAACAACAACCCGGTCAGCAACGCCACCTTGACATTCAACGGTACCGAACTGCCCGAAGGCCAGTATGTGGTTGAGAACGTGGCCGATGGTACCTATCCTTATGTGGCTTCCCTCAACGGGGAAACCATAGAAGGCACGGTAACCGTGGCCGGAACCGATGTGACCGAGACGGTGCAATTCCAACATGTCGCTAACGAATTTAATGCAAGCAAGAATATGATTCGCGTATATCCTAACCCCACGGTGGACAAGATTCATATCGATGTAGCCGAAGGCGCCCGCGAAATCGGCCTGTACGATATTTCAGGTCGTCTGGTCCGCAAAGCCAGTAAGGTGCCTGCCGGTGTCATGGAAATGGATCTGAGCGGATGCCGCAACGGCCTTTACCTCCTGATGGTGGACGGCCAGGCATTCAAGGTGACCAAACGATAGCCATCGGAACCGATTCCCGCAGGGATTTTCTTGCCGGGAATCGGTTTTCATGATTGGTTTATTGGTGGTTTTGGTTGTCAGGAGGGGTGCGAACCATCCCTCCTTTTTAAATTGCAGATTCGTCATAGGGATTCTGCTAGGAATCCTCGCTATGCAAAACAGACCTTTTTGAAAACAGGTTCAACTATTTGTATCATGAAAAAAACATTGTCAATCTTTACATCTTTAGCATCCATCGGTCTCGTTCTGAGCATGTCCGTCCATGCCCAAGATTCCCAGCTGCTCGACACCATAGTGAGCAAGCAGCCGCAGAACCGCACGGTGCTGATGGAGGAATACACCGGCATGGGCTGCGGCTATTGTCCCGCCGGACATGCCATCTCCAACCAGCTCAAGCAGCAGTACGGCGACAGCCTGATTGTGGTCAATCTCCACG
>JADIMZ010000141.1 GCA_017694335.1 Candidatus Pullibacteroides excrementavium | reverse complement strand
ATGCTCGTTGGAGGAATGCCACAGGCCGTGAACACATATCTCGACACCAATGACCTCTCGAAAGTCGATACCGTGAAACGGAACATCATCCAGCTGTATTCCGATGATTTCCTGAAACTCGACCCGACGGGCAAATTGAGCCGGTTGTTCATGGCCATCCCAGCTCAATTGAGTAAACATGCAACCCGGTATTATCCCCATGCCGTCATCGGAGGCCTTGAAGAGAAGAAGGAAGAAGAGATGCTTGTCAACCTGGAAGATAGCAGGACAGTCCTTGTGTCCTACCATGCCGATGACCCGAATGTGGGCATGTCTTTGACGAAAGATCCCTCGAAATACAAGTTGTATGCCGCCGATACAGGCTTGTTTGTCACGATGGTATTCTGGGACAGGGATTTCGCCGAAAATATCATCTACCGGAAACTGTTGTCGGACAAACTGGAAGCCAATCTAGGTTATGTGTATGAAAACCTTGTCGCACAGATGCTGGCCGCATCCGGCAACAGCCTGTTCTACTACACCTTTGAAAAGGATGAAAAGCATTCCTACGAGATTGACTTCCTGCTTTCGAGAGGCGACAAGATATGCCCCCTGGAAGTGAAGTCCTCAGGATACAAGACCCACGCCTCCCTTGACGCTTTCAGGAAGAAGTTCTCGGCAAGAATCCGCCAGAGCTACCTGCTTTACGCAAAAGATTTGCAAACAGGTGAAAATGAATTGCTGTACCTGCCGTTCTATATGACCGGGCTGCTGTGAAGCAAAGCCTTACCCGAAGACTTCCGCCAGCTTCTCCAGCTCGCAAACGATATCGGCCGCCTGCAACTTCTCCGTCCTTATGCGGCACATGAGCCACCAACTGCCCTCGTCCATCTCATAACCCGGAAACTTGTCCTTGACCTCTTCCAACTTCGTCCTGACAGCGTCCTTGCTTTTCCATGCCCCGGCTCCCGGGAAACGCCGCAAGCCCAGCTCGTAGTAAGCCAAGCCATCGTCTTCCTCACGCAAGGAGGTTGTGAACGACACCATGTATTTCCCGTCGTATTTACCCCCGACAGGCATAGCGACCGATATCCACGTCCGGCTCCAATCCTCTTCCTGGATCAACGCGTAATCCCGCTCCTCACGGCCATCGCTTCCCACAAAATAGAACCTGAAATCGCGCCCTTTTTCCTTCAAGGCCTTCTGTACATCTTGGCAAATCCCTTTCCGGGAGACAACCTTGCCACTATCCGGCACCGCGTTCAAAAAGCCAAGCATCGCATCGTAGCATTCTCCATAGATACGGCAGCAACGTTCATGCGTTTTCTCGGCAAAAATCCCCGCCTCTGCTTGGGAAAACGTGAGGTCCGGCCTTACTGGAACTTCTTCAAAAAACAAATCCTCTGCGTTCTGTCGATAGAATTCCCAATCTCCTTTATCCGATTTTTCGCGGTTGACGGAAAAGGGAATGGCCGCGATGTTCCCGATATTGTTCAGCCAGACCTTGCAATATTCCCGGTACTCCCCTCGTTGGCCGGACACCCAGTTCTGCGGCACGATGTGGTCGAAATCCCAAGGGCGGTTCTGCTCTGCCCATAAATCCCGACGAGCCGGGTCGTACGCCATGAAATGCTTGTTGATATACTTCCGCTGTGCGTAAATCAGCATCTCCCTTGTAGCACGGTTCTGCCATGCCACCCTCTCATAGAAAGCATACCATCTGGAATGTTCTTCCGCTTTCCCAACACGCCAATCCCGTGAGACTTTTATTTCAAAAAAGCGTTTCATCTCCGCTGCGGAATACAAACCAATCAAATAATCCAGCGAAACCGCATCCGCTACTGCCCCCCGGATTACCCCTTCCGTAAAGCCCTGTTGCAGGCACCTTCCGTAAACCAGGTTGACAATCTTCCTCATATCTTTCGCGAACCAATGCAGGTACAGCGCCAGACCGGAGATGAAGCCCGGTTTCAAATCCACCTTGCTGTACACCATCCACATCAATAACAGATACAAATCCGGAGAATGGGTCGCCATGCCGGTTCTCAGCACGCGCGGCATCCCGTCCGGAGCAGGTATCCCGAACCAAGCGTCTATCTGCCTCAGCATGGAAGCCAGAAGAGATTCATCTCCGTTCCTGGTTTCATACATCCGCAGCACCCTGGCTTTCAGTTCCGGATCCTGCGCCAGCCTGCGGATGTGCCAGATATCCATTTCAGCTTGGAAGCCAAGCTTGTCGTTTTTTTCTTCAACCGACTTGGCCAACCTGAAGACCAGCATCGCCAGCTTGGAAGGCGACATGTAACAAGCCGCAACCCGGTCGTTCTCCTCTTTGATTTCCGGCCAGTACGCCTTGATGGCCGAATACCGCAAATCGTCCTGGGAAATCCGAGTCCCCTGGGTGTTCAATCGGGTGAAAAGCACTTCCAAGGCTGTCATGGACGATGCTTCGGGGACACCTGCGTCCTTCAGCTCCCCATCCACGACATTCTTGCTCAAGGAGCTGAAAGTGACCCTGCAATCCTTCAACTGGCGGAATGCCGGATACAAGGCACGCAGCCGGCTGCAATCCTCAGGAGACAGCCTGTCAAAACCTCTTAGGCAAGCATAGCTTTCTTTGTTTTCCCTGAGACTATTCCCGATACTTTCCACAAAACCTTCTTCCGTGTCCACCGGGGCATGGAGCAGGTAGTGCAAAGGGAAAGGCCGTTTCGCGCAAAAAGGATACGTTTTCCGCAAATCCACGCCCTTCGCATACAATTCATCTTCGCTGATACCGTATTTTTCCAAGGCTTCCCGCCTTTGGGAGGCGCTAAGCGTGGAACATTCGTCATCATTCCCGTAGCCCCACGGATGTGCCAAGGTCGTAGCCTTGATCCAGAATTTCCTCGTGTTCCGGTCGGCAGCATCAAGGGCAATGTCCATCCATAAAACCGCATCCGAGCCTTCTTTTGCGCCAGAAAGCGTATCATAGCCGAGGGCTATGGCATTGAACCGCTGCTGGCCGTCCATCAAGTAATAACAGCCATCCGCTTCTTCCGACAAGACGAACGAACCGATAGGGAATCCACGGAGGATGGAATCCCATAACAGCTCCACTTGCCGGGGCTTCCAGACCAAACCGCGTTGGAAAGCTGGAATCCTCACCTTCGAATCGATGGAAGCCCATCGGGATATGGTCTCTAAAGAACAAGCATGTTCTAACATATTGCAGGAGTTTTACTTTTTGTTAACATTCATCGAAGAAAGCGCACGGTTGATAGCCTCAATCCAATACACAGCCTCGCTGCCAACAAACAGGACACGGAACGAATCCGTTGCAAAAGCACGATTTTTTCCCAAAACCATACATGTCTCCGCGTCGAAAAGACATATCCACAGACCGCTTTTCACCCTATTGTCCGAAAATCGGCAAACACGACCATGCCGTTCTCACTCCGGAAACCCGGAGAACAGGCCATCCTTCGTCCAGACCCATGCAGGAACCGCTTCGGACGCCGCAAAAATACGACATGAAAATGCCAAACCACGGTACAACATAGGATCGGGCATCAGCCCGAATCTTGGGAAAGCGGACATAGCGCCGTTCGATTCCCCAAGGAATCAGTACCCGAAACCGATTCTGGAACGCGTTCCCCCGATTTTCTCCTCGCCGCAAAGCTTGACAATGGCATCCACCGAAGGAACCTCGCCATCCAGCACCTCCATCATCAGGGCCTTGCGGGCGATATTGTCGATTTCCCCACCGCTGAAATCGAAATTCGCGGCCAGGAACCCGGCATCCGCTTCGGCCAGCATGGGCAGCTTGTCGAGCCAGATACGGCGTTTGATATCCGCCGAGGGTCTTTCGAACCGGATTTTGAACAGGAAACGGCGTTCAAAAGCCCTGTCAAGGTTGTCGGCCAGATTGGTAGTGGCAATCAGGATACCCTCCAGCTTTTCCATTTCTTCCAGGATGATGTTTTGTATGGCGTTCTCGGTCTGGTCCACGCTTCCCGAACCGATGCCGCGACGTTTCGAAAAAATGGCATCCGCCTCGTTGAACAGCAAAATCGGCTTGACGGACGCACGCTTGCACTGCCGCTTGTAGCTTGTGAATATTTCCTTTACAATCTTCTCGCTCTCGCCATACCACATGCTCTTGGACTGGCTGATATCCACATGGAACACATCCCGCCCCGTCTTCCGCGCCCACTGCATCACCGACTCGGTCTTCCCCGTGCCGGGTGCCCCGTAAAGCAAGACCGCGATCCCTTTGGAAAGCCCTTTGGCATCGAGCCGGGAAACCAAGGACTGGTAATTCTCCTCCTTGAGCGAATTTTCCACCAGCAAGAGCTGGCGTTCCTCCTGTTCCGAAAAGAAAAGGCGTTTCTCCTTGATATCCAGAGCCTGTATGCAGTTTTTTGCCTTGCTTTTTTCCATGAAGTACCGGGCATCCTCCCCGAAATAGCACTCCTTGCCCTTGTCGGTAAGCCCCAGCATCGTGTATTCCCCGAAAAGACCGCTTTCCGTCCGCACTTCCACCAAGTCCAGAACTTGCAATTTGTGTTTCTCCTCTTTGAATTCCTGCAAATGCACAAGGCACTCCTTCCTTGCATACAAGGCATCGAGTTCTTCGAGCAGAGCCACGCCCGAACCTCTGATGCAGGCATCGCAGACGCTATAGAACAAAGCCCGGCAGTCCGCTTCCGGAATCATTCCCTTAATCAAGGGAAGACTCGTTACCTGAGGATTGGAGTCTTCCATCAAAATAATCTTTTCGAACAACTGCTGCCTCGAACCAAGACGGTTACGCTTACGTTCCCTTGAATGCACCAAAGCGGCCACTTCCCGGACGAAATCGTAGCAATCCAGACCGGCATACTGCTTGCCGAACGAGCCGAAATCCTCGCCCAGGAAAAGCTTCTGGCCTTTCAGCGACAAAAACATATCCTCCTTGTTGCCCGAAATCTCCACCAAGCCCGCTTTGACCAAGCTATGGGAACCGTCCAGCAAAGCCCCCCTTTCACGGAACCTTGCCCCGCAGGACTCATACATGTCCTTCAATATCCGCATGATATCCGAATGGCCCTCCCCATCGTCATCCATGAAGTCGTAGCAGATTTCATAGAACAAAGCCCTTGCCGGAAGAGAAGCTATCGCCGCCTTGGCCTCTTTCACCAAGGGCATCCCGGCATTCTCCTTTTCGGCCGTTTCCAAAAACTGGAAGAGTTCCTCCGCCTTCACCTTGTCATCTTGGACATGGGCATCGACCAATTTGCAGAAATCGTAGCGATTGAAGCCCGACTCCTCGGAATGTTTTTTCCAAGCTTCTATCTTCCTGTTTTCCAAGACACAGTCGATGACATGATTCGTCACAATGAAATCCTGGCAGACCAACTGGCATTCGCTCATATCCGTCTGCACCACCAATCCCTTGCTTACCAAGGATTTCAATGCTGGAACATATTCCATGATGTCCAAATACGTGCAAGAGAAATAACGTGCCAGATCGTCCAAATCACAGGACCTCCCGGCGCAGCTTTTTTCAAACAGGGCGGTGAACAGGATGGCCTCCCCTTTGCTTTCCAAGCCCAAGGAAAGCACAAGCGCGTTCAATACTTCCGTAATCTCTTTTCCACCAAGACGTTGTAGTTTCTTGTCCTTTAATTTGGACGCAGCCGATTTGAGCAATTGGATTGTTGTCTTTCCCATCTTTTTCCATTCTTTTGAATCTGGCTGCAAAATTAGGCGTGTGTTATGCCAAAATATAGCACAACAAAACCGTTTGTGTGATTTTGCAGTTGTACTTCAAATTTGCACAAACCATGATAGAGGCCCTATATATCCACCGGGAATTGCCCAAGGTCATCGAAGAAGCGGCAAGCTACTTTCCGGCCATCACAATCACCGGGCCTCGGCAATCGGGTAAAACGACCTTGATTCGGAAAAACAAAAACATCGGTATTTGGAAACTGTTTAAAACTTCTTACAATCTTGAAAAGGCTGGATTTTCAGGGACCGGGTTCAGGATTTTGTTTGCCCGTCGGGGGCTATTCCGGGTCTTGGTCGAGCGATGCTCGACTTTCGCTATCGTTTGCCTTTTTCCCGTCCGATAGCTGGGCTATCCTCCTTTGAAAAACGCCGCGCCATCCCTCCAAATCCCCTCCCGATGCCTGAACAAATAAATTTAAACAGCTTCTTGGTTTTTCTAAAAAAAACATATACTTTTGCACTCCCTTTCGGGAAAGGCTCTCGTAGCTCAGTTGGTAGAGCAAATGACTCTTAATCATTGGGCCCAGGGTTCGAGTCCCTGCGAGAGCACTCAGAAAATCAAGAGGTTGCAGAATCCGCTGTAACCTCTTTCTGTTTTTTTCAAAACAACTGCCCGCCATCTGAAGCTTGCTGTCTCATCAGGAGAAAGCTGCATAGATCTTGCAATCTCCCTCACAGGTATGCCGGAAGGTCTCATAACCTTAAAAAGAGTTAAAAAAACAGCATTTTCCATATCTGCGACACATGCTTCCCACGCCCCATGCACCACATCAATCAAAACCGCACGAAAAGGGAAGCAGATCCAAGCTAATAGCAAATCGGTCATCGTTGGCTGTCGCCGAAGATAGCTTGGTCTCGGCAGAGCAAACCGTGCAAGCCCGTTTGCTCTGCGCTCGACTTTCGCTACCTTTGATTGCATCGAAGATAGGATGCGTCTCGGCCATGCAAAACTGAGCAAGCTCCTTTTTGCATGGCACTCGACTTTCGCTATCTTTGTAATTTTGGTATCTGGGTATCGCTTTAACCCGAACACATAATGGCCTAAAACAATAATCCATGAAAACCCGTATCACCGCAAGCTTCATTCTCCTATTAAGCTGCATTTTCAACCACAATATTTCGGCCTGCACCGGAATCTCGCTCACAGCCAAAGACGGCAGCCGAATCGTAGCCCGCACCATCGAATGGGGCGGCAGCAAGCTGCCGAGCATGTACGTGATCGTGCCGAGAGGGACAGAATTCACATCCTACACGCCCACAGGCATCAATGGACTCACATTCAAAGCAAAATACGGTCTGGCAGGCCTTTCGGTAGTCCAAAAGGAATTCATCACCGAAGGCATGAACGAAGCCGGGCTTTCGGCGGGACTGTTCTACTTCCCCGGCTACGGCCAGTATCCGGATTTCGACAGCACGAACCCAAGCAAGACCATAGCCGACTTGCAAGTAGTCTGCTGGATCCTTTCCCAGCACGCCACAGTGGACGAAGTGAAGGAGTCGGTCAAAAACCTGCAAGTGACCGTCTTGCAAGGAGCGTCCACGGTACACTGGAGGGTGGCCGACAGCAGCGGCAGGCAAATCGTGATCGAATTCATCGATGGCCGAGCCCAAGTCTATGACAATCCTGCCGGAGTCCTGACCAACTCGCCCGGTTTCCCGTGGCAGATGACAAACCTGAACAATTACGTGAACCTCTATCCCGGCGCGGTGGCCGAACAGAGCTGGAACAATACCAGCCTGCGCCAATTCGGGGCTGGAGCCGGATTCCTTGGCCTGCCCGGAGACGTGACACCGCCGTCCCGTTTCGTGCGGGCCTTCTTCTACCAGGCCACCGCGCCGCAGCAGCCTGACGGGGAAGCCGCTGTTGTCCAAGCATTCCATATCCTGAATAATTTCGACATCCCGGTCGGGCTGGAACACAAAGCCGGGGAAGCTCCGGACATTCCCAGCGCGACCCAATGGACAGCCGCCGCCGACATGACAAACGGCAAGCTCTACTTCCGGACCATGTACAACAGCACTATCCGCTGCATCGACCTCCGGCAAATCGACTTTTCCAAAACCAAGTTCGCAGCCTTCCCACTCGACAAGGAAGAATCCGAACCCATCGAACACATCAGAATCAAATAAGATGCGAGGCGTCGAACCGCAAGACGGCGAGGACTCCCCTATTTTAAAAAGCGTTTAGAACGAGTGGATCCAAGGCACGCGAAGGTGAGAAAAGCCGATCATCCCTAGGCTATAAAAAGCGATTCTGGCTGGCAGCTACGAGGCGTCGAGCCGAGGAAAAAAGACCTATCCTAAAAAGCGTTTAGAACGGATGGATTCAAGGCACCGCGAGGGCGAGAAAAGCGGAGCGTACTTTTGTACGTGAGCATTTTCGAATCCCTCGCGTAACGCAGAAGACACCGTTCTAAACGCTTTTTAAAAGGATTCGCCCAAAGAAAGAACAAACCCGCTCGTCCCCCTCCCAAACCCATAATCCACCCGCAGGTTCACATTGTGCTTGAACTCGACACGCAAACCCAGCCCGGCGGTAAACAGAAGCTGATCGGCCCGCCATTCCTTGAACGAGGGGAACACGGATCCCAAGCCTCCGAAAACGGCGACACCGACACGCCAGAACAACTTTTGCCGAAGCTCTACCTGAAAAGAAGCCAGATTGTTATCCATGTAACGTCCCCGGTAATACCCCCGCAGCCGATACTGCCCGCCGGCTTCCTCCCGCAAAGCCCAAGGCGCGTTTTCGGAGTTGATTTCCGCATAAAGATCGAACGCCAGAACCGCCCCGTCCCAAAGCCGCTGGTAATAATTGGCTGTGAATGTGGTCCTCCACAAAGTCCGCCCGGCATTGCCCATGAATTCCGGGTAAATCATCTGCCGGAGCAGGAAATTCATACCTCTCGTCGGCGTCTTGATGAAGTCCCGGGTATCGTATTGGAGCGACAAGCCAATCCCGGTCAGCGTATAAGAACGCTTTTGACCGTCCAGATAGGAAATATCATCTATTTTGACCGCCGAATTGTAAGAGAAATCGACGGCTGCGCCAAGATAGAAGCCCTTTAATACCTGATAATCGTAAAAAGCCGCCGCCTTGACATTCCATCTCGTGTAAAAGACAGCCGGCCTCACCAGGCAGGAATCATAATTGATACCCCAGAAATTCAAGACCCGCTGCGAAAACGAAATTTCATAATTCAACCGGGATTTACGCCCCGGGAAATACATATTGCCCAGAAGTCCGGCATAAAAGAATCCCTTTATCGAAGCATTGCCCGAAAGGCTGATGTCCGAAGGCGGCATCAAGGAATCCTTGCGATCCAGACGGAACAGAGCCGCCCCCATTCCTCCGATTCCCACGCTCCCTTCCCGTGAAAAAGAAGGTACCAAGACAATACTATAATCAAAAGCCTGTTCGAAGGTCCGGTCTATATGGCCACCGAAAGTATGACGCAAGAAACCGCCTCCCTCCTTGCCGTTTTTTTTCTTCTTAGGCACATAAGGCTTCACCTTGACATCGAACAGCACGTTCGACCAGACTTTCCCCTCTTCCCGTACCGCCGAATCAGAAGCCAATGTATCCGGCAATACCACTGCCTCCACAGGTATCGACCGCAAAGAATCCGGCTTCCCTGCCCGCAAAGAAGAAAAGCAAAACAAATCCAATGACAGGAACAACAACAGAACCACCTGGCCCCTTCGCCTACTGCCCATTCCGCCCTCCCTTGCCCCTCATGGCTCCAAAACGATAGGCCAAGCCTGCACTCAAGGCATACGGATACGCTTCAACTTCAGAACGGTTTGCATCCAGTATGTTATAGAATCCCACCTTGCATGAAACCTGTACCTGCAATCCGAAACGAAACTCATAGCCGAAAGCCAAAGACCAGCCCATGCTCACATCTTTCATAGCCGACAACTGCGTCTCATCATCCTTCCGATAGAGATCTATGACATCGTTTTTCTCAAAGATTTGAGCCTTGTACCCATATTCCACCGTGGGACCGAATAACAGGAAAATCCTGTCGCACCGATCCAATACCCACTGCACAGACCAATACAAAGGCACTTCAAAACCCGCATAAAAAAGCTGTCCTTTATGGTCTTGCTGATGGACATAGGCCATACGCACATGATACAGCCATTCCATCTGCAAGCCAAAATGACGATGGAAATCAAAAAAGACAAAACCGCCGAAAGTCCCGCCGAATCCGGGATCCACATGAACCATATCGCGCGACATAGCCGGGAAAAAATATCCCGACAGATTAGCTTCCCCTTTCAAGCCGCCCGTCACCAACCGGACCGAATCATGCGAGCACCCAGCCTTGCCCCCTTGCGGAAACAAGAGAAAGGAAAGCAGCATGAACCATGCAACAAACAGGAGTCTTCGGTGTGCCATAACAATCGTATCGAATATGTTCCAAAGAAACAGACAACAAAGGTAAGCAAATCTGAAAAAAGGCCATGCTCCCGTTGAACACCAAAAAGGCAGACCCGCTCATCGCAGGTCTGCCTACTTTCCTATGACTACGGGACAATCCCCGCGGCACTTACATCCTCTTCACTATCTTCCTGACCGTCACGCCGCCTCCGGTCTCTATCCTTAGAAAATACAGCCCCTCAGGCAGTGCCGACACATCCACCGTATGCACATCTCCCTCAATGCTCATCACCGCGTGTCCTGTCGCATCGGTCATCTCCATGCGGACAACAGCCGCGCCGCCGGTCTCCACATTCAGCACGTCACGCACCGGATTCGGGTAGACAGTAACAGCGTCCGCCGCCGTCATCTCCACATCCGTGCCGCCAACGACTGTGACGCGGCACTCTGCCGTATAGCCGCCATCCGTAGTCGTAACGGTGATGATGGACGTGCCTGCGGCAATGGCTCTCACAGTGCCGTCCGCTCCGACTGTGGCTATATCCTCGTCCGAACTCTCCCAGCTTATGCTCCGGTCAGTTGCATCTTCGGGTTCTATCGTGACTGTGAGCTGTGCAGTCTCTCCCTCCGTGAGTTCAATGTATGTCGGCGAGAGGCTTATGCCCGTCACCGGTACTTCCGGCTCATCGTCCTCCTCCACAGTGACCATGCAGAACGCCGAGAAGCCGTTCACGGTCCTGGCCGTGATGACTGCCGTGCCCGCTTTATGCGCTGTGAGGCGGCCTTCGCTGTCCACGCTCACCGTCTCCGGCGCATTGCTCTCCCATGTGATGCTCTTGTCTGTCGCATCGGCTGGCTGCACTGTTGCGATGAGCTGTGCCTCCTCGCCCACTTGCATGTTCAGCGTCGTATGCGAAAGGGTCACTCCCGTCGGAAGTACTGTTTCTTCTCCCTCCACGGTGACGCTGCACTGTGCCGTGTAGCCGCCATCCACTGTGCGTACCGTGACTGTCGCGCTGCCCGCGCTCTTTCCTGTCACAAGGCCGTTCTCATCGACTGTTGCCACAGTCTCGTCCGAGCTCTCCCATGTGACGCCCTTGTTCTCCGCATCCTCCGGCTCTACCGTGGCGTTGAGCTGCCATGTGCCGCCCACATCTATGGTGATAACCTCATAGTCGAGCCTTACTCCTGTCACTGCAACAACCTCTTCTCCCTCCACGGTGACGCTGCACTGTGCCGTGTAGCCGCCATCCACTGTGCGTACCGTGACTGTCGCATTGCCCGCGCTCTTTCCTGTCACAAGGCCGTTCTCATCGACAGTTGCCACAGACTCATCCGAACTCTCCCATGTGACGCTCTTGTTCTGCGCATCATCCGGCTCTACAGTGGCGTTGAGCTGCCATGTGCCGCCCACACCTACGGTGATGCCCGTGCAGTCCAACCTTACTCCAGTCACAGCTCCCGCCGCTGCCTCCACTCTTATGCGAGGACTACATACGTCCGATATTCCGCCCGCAGTTGCGGTTATTATTACACTCTGACTTCTTCCCGTCTCTTTTATTCCGGCCAGCACTCCGTCCGGCGTAAGGCTGACATACTCATTGTCACCTATTGACCATGTAACAGTCTTGTCCACAGCGTTCTCCGGCTCAACCGTGGCTGCGAGCTGTACGCTTTCTCCCACTTTTATTCTGGATGGTACTAATGTCTCGTCTATCGTCACTTTCGTAACGCGGATAATCGGCTCAACCACAGTCACCCGGCACTCCGCCGTAAGGCCGCTCTCGCTTGTCGTGGCCGTAATCACCGCCTCTCCCGGCGCAATGGCCGTGACAAGTCCGTTCACGTCCACTGAGGCCACCGCCGCTGCCGAAGTACTCCACTGCACTGTCTCCTCGGCATTATCCGGCGTGATTGTCGCGGAGAG
>JADIMZ010000140.1 GCA_017694335.1 Candidatus Pullibacteroides excrementavium | reverse complement strand
ATCCTGGCCCAAGTCCTCTTGCAGCTCTTTGGCGGCTTCTTCCTTGCTGATATAACGGGAACTTTTGACGTAGGGGGAACGGTCGATGATTTCCTTCATGTCCATGATGTCGGATTCCCGGGTGTATTCCTTGATCATCAAGGTGAAACCGATGTTTTCCTTGACATAGTCGGAAACCTTGCCTGCATAGCCCAGCATCAGCCCTTGGATACAGAGCAGGAACAATACGGTGGCGATGGAAAGCACCGTTGTGACATGGGCTCCCCGGATTCGTTTTCTCTCGATTTTGTTTTCTTCTTTCTGCATCTTGTTCGGCTAAATCCTTGCCTGCATCCGCAGATTCCCCATTCGGGCTGCCTTTGGCGAGGCAAGTAGAGCAAATTCAACGCGCGATATGCACTAAATTGCAAAAATACGAAAAAAAACAAGCAGGGAAGGTGGAGGAAAATACTTTGTCAACTATTCGGATGTGGACAAAGTGCTACATGGAAGATATGTTCGCCATTCTTGTAAGAATACGTGATCGGCCAGTGGTATTGCTGGCAGATGGCCTGGCAGAGGGAAAGCCCGAGGCCGGTGGAACTGGGGTTGGACGAGTCTTTGTAGAAACGTTGGAAGATGTGGCTGCTGTCCAAAGCCTTTGGCCCGGTATTGCAGATGCTGAAATCTTTGTTGCCCCATACGATGCGCAAGGTGCCGGCTTGGGGCGTGTGGACGTAGGCATTCCTGCACAAGTTGGCTACCAGGAGCTGGCAGAGGGCAGGGTGGGCGGATGCTATCAGTTCGCACTCGCCTTCCAGACGGCAGCGGATGTCCTTGTAGGCGAAGATTTCGTTCAGGTCGTGGGTCGTTTCCTTGAACAATTCCACGAAATCGACTTCTTCCAGTCCGGTATAGGCTCCGTTTTCGATGCGGCTGAGCTGTAGCATGTCTTTTTGCAGCCGGGAGAGGCGGCGGAGCGTGCTTTGGAGCTTGAGGATTTCCTGCATCTGGCCTTCGGTCAGGTCGGGGCGTTGCAGGAACTGTTCGGCCAGGTTCAGGCAGACGGCCACCGGGGTCTGCATCTCGTGGGCCGCGTTGTCCACGAATTCCTTTTGCTGCACGTACAACTGCGCCGAGCGTTGGAATTGGAGCGAAACGGCTTGGTTCAGTTTCTGGAATTCCGTGATCCGCGTCGGGTTGTCCAAGGCTTCCGGCTTTTTTTGCACATCGAAGCGGTCGATCCATTGCAGCAGGTGGTATAGCGGCCGCATGTTCTTTTCCACGATGTGGTAGTTGATGGCGATGATGCTGCTCAGCAGGAAGAGGTACAGGAATACGACCCAGTACAGGGCTTCATGCCGGAACTGTTCTTGGTCCGCGGTCGAGACCCAGGCCGAGAACTGGTAGTATTGCTCGTTCCGGTCTTGGAAAATCGTCCTTATGTTCCGTTGGTGGGCACGTTCCCTGTTAATGGATTTTTCGCTTTGGTTTCGGAAAGAGGTCCCGTAATTGGCCAAGGCGTAAGCATCTGGAACGGCGACGATCGTGTAGGTATAAACGCCGGTAGTATCTTGCAGCAGGGACAAGGAAGGCTCGGGCGAAATCAGGTATTCGCTGATTTTGTTGTTGGCAAAAGCCTGGAGGCCGGCATCCACGATATGGTAGAGTCGGTTGGACATGTTCACATAAAAGGCGAGCGACCATAAGAACAAGATGAGCGCCAAGACAAGGGTCATCCTGTTCATGATTAGTCTTATCAGCTTCATGTTCAGTCTTTTTCGGCGGTGTCTGTTTCCGGCTTGCCCGCGTCTTCGCATTCCAACTTGTACCCGAAGCCATAGACGGACTTGATCTGGAGGGATGCTTTGGCGGCTTTGAGCTTCTTTTTCAGGTTGGCGACTTGCTGGTAAACGTAATTGTAATTGTCCGACTGGTCTGCATGGTCGCCCCAGACGGCTTCGGCCAAGGCCTGCTTGTCAATGACCCGCATGGGACGGGTCATGAAGTAGTGCAGGATATGGTATTCTTTATGCAGCAATTCCAAGGGCCTGCCGTCCACCTTGGCTCGTCTCTCGTCCGGGAAGAGTTCAACGTTGCCTATCTGCAAGGTTCTTTTCCCGCCTTGCCTCCGACGGAGCTGGCTTTTGACGCGGGCGACCAGTTCGCCTAGGTCGAAAGGTTTGGGAAGGTAGTCGTCCGCGCCTAAATCCAAACCCTTCACCCGATCTTCTACGGCCGCTTTGGCCGAAGTAATCAGCACTTGGGGCGGATTCCCTTTCTGTTGCAGTTCGGCGAGGAGATTCAAGCCGTTGCCGTCGGGCAACATCAAGTCGAGCAAGATGCAGTCGTATTCGTACAATCCGATTTTCTCCTCCGCATCGGCATAGGTGGAAGCCGTTTCCACTACCCAGCCTTGCTGCTTGAGGACTTCCGTCATCATGTCCCTTAGTCCGGGTTCGTCTTCTACCACCAGCAGTTTCATGATAGGCTTTTTTGCGAGTCTTGCCCGCTATGGGCATCTTTTTTATAATACGATGTTGACAATCCGCTTGGGCACGACAATCACCTTTTTCGGGCTCTTGCCTTCCAGCCATTTGGCCGCCTGTTCGCTGGCCAGCACCTGCTTTTCGATTTCGGCCGGGTTCAAGTCCAAGGGCAGTTCCATGTTGAAACGCATCTTGCCATTGAACGAAACCGGGTAGTTGAAACTCTGGTCCAGCGTGTATTTTTCTTCATAGACAGGAAGCGAGGCGTAGGCGATGCTGCTTTCATGCCCCATGGCCTTCCATACTTCTTCGGCCAAATGCGGGGCATAGGGCGAGAGCAGGATCGTGAAGGCTTCAAAGACGGCTTTCTTGCGGCATTTGAGTTCGCCCAGTTCGTTGAGCGCGATCATGAAGCCGCTCACCGCCGTGTTGAAGGAGAAGCGTTCGGTGTCGTCTATGATTCTCTTGATGGTCTTGTGGAGCACTTTCAGTTCGGCAGCGCTCGGTTCCCCGTCTTCGAGGGCCAATGTGCCGGTGTTTTCATCGAAGCAGCTCCGCCAGTATTTCTTCAGGAAGCGGAACACGCCTTCGATGCCTTTGGTGTCCCAAGGCTTGGACTGTTCGATAGGACCGAGGAACATCTCGTACATGCGCAGGGTGTCGGCCCCGTATTTTTCCACGATGTCATCGGGGTTCTCCACGTTGTACATCGATTTGGACATCTTTTCCACTTCCGCGCCGCAGACATAATGCCCCTCTTCCAGGATGAAAGCGGCCTTGGCCAAGTCGGGCATCCATTGGCGGAAAGCTTCGGTGTCCAGGATATCGTTGTCCACTAAATGGATATCGGCATGGACCGGGTCGCAGAAGTCTTCCCGGTGCGGGATGTTCTTTGAAACGAAGACCAGGCTGCCTTCGGCGAATCCGGCCGGCGATTCCAATTCGGGCAGTTTCCAGTCGGGATGAGCCTCGATGGCCTTCTTGTAGTTGGCCCAGTTGAGACGGTAGGCGAAGCTGCTCCGCCCCTGGATCATGCCTTGGTTGATCAGTTTGCGGTAAGGCTCGTCGGTGCAGACCAGGCCGAGGTCGAACAGGAACTTGTTCCAGAAACGGGAGTAAATCAAGTGTCCGGTGGCGTGTTCGGCACCTCCTACGTACAAATCCACCTGTTTCCAGTACTGGTCGGCTTCCTTCGATACCAAGGCTTTGTCGTTATGCGGGTCCATGTAGCGCAAGTAGTACGCGCTCGAACCGGCGAAGCCGGGCATGGTGCTGGTTTCCAACGGATAGCCTTCTTCGGTTTTCCAGTTCTTGGCTCTTGCCAAAGGAGGTTCGCCTTCTTCGGTAGGCAGGTATTTGTCCACTTCGGGCAGCAGCAACGGCAGCTTGTCGTCCGGCAAGGTGTAGGGCATTCCGTCTTTATAATAAATAGGGAAGGGTTCGCCCCAGTAACGCTGGCGGCTGAAGATGGCATCGCGCAAGCGGAAGTTCGTCCGGGCTTTGCCTATTCCTTTCTTCTCGATTTCCTCCACCATGCGGTTGATCGCCTCCTTCACTTTGAGCCCGTTCAGGAAATCCGAGTTGACCAAGGTGCCGTCCTTGGCTTCGTAGGCTTCCTGGCTGATGTCCCCGCCGGCCACGACCTGGCGTATGGGCAGGTTGAAGTGCTTGGCGAAACGGTAGTCCCGGCTGTCGTGCGCGGCTACGGCCATGATGGCTCCCGTCCCGTATCCGGCCAATACGTATTCCGAAATCCATATCGGAAGCTTCTCTCCGCTGAACGGATGAATCGCGTAAGAACCGGTGAATACCCCGCTGACTTTGTTGACATCGGCCTGGCGTTCGCGTTCGGTGCGGTTCTTGGCGTATTTCACGTAGGCTTCCACCGCTTCTTTCTGTTCGGCCGTGGTCAGGGCCGGGATCATCTCGTGTTCCGGGCAAAGGACCATGAAGCTGACCCCGAAAAGGGTATCGGGCCGGGTCGTGAAGATCTCCAAGCCTTTGTCCAGCCCTTTTTCCGTTCCGTTTTCAATCTCGAAGCGGACTTCGGCCCCGGTGCTCTTGCCAATCCAGTTGCGCTGCATCTCCTTGAGCGAGTCGGTCCAGTCCAATTCGTCCAAACCGTCTAACAAGCGTTGGGCGTAGGCGGTGATGCGCAAGGACCATTGCTTCATCAGCTTGCGTTCCACTGGATAGCCGCCGCGCTGGGAAAGCCCGTTGATCACTTCGTCGTTGGCCAGCACGGTGCCTAATTTGGGACACCAGTTGACCATCGTGTCGGAGAGGAATGCCAAGCGGTAGTTCATCAGCACTTGCTGGCGTTCCTTTTCGGAATACGAGACCCAGTCTTGAGCCGAGAAAACCTCGTGCGGGCTGCAGGCGGCCTCTTCCAAAAGCCGGGCGTTGCCTTCCTGGGCCAGGATGCTTTCCAGTTCGGTGTCCGGGCGGGCTTTCTGCGCTTTCTTGTCGTACCAGCTGTGGAATAAGCGGATGAACACCCATTGGGTCCAATGGTAGTAGGCCGGGTCGCAGGTCCTCACTTCCCGATCCCAATCGAAGGAGAAACCCAGCAAGTCCAATTGCTGGCGGTAGCGCGCGATGTTTTTCTGTGTGGTTTCGGCCGGGTGCTGCCCGGTCTGTATCGCGTACTGTTCGGCGGGCAGGCCGTAAGCGTCGAAGCCCATCGGGTGCAGCACGTTGAAGCCTTGCAAGCGTTTGTACCGGGCGTAGATGTCGCTGGCGATGTAGCCGAGCGGATGCCCTACATGCAATCCTGCCCCGGAGGGGTAAGGGAACATGTCCAGGACGTAGTATTTGGGTTTGGATGATTGGTTTTCGGCTTTGAAGGTCTTGTGTTCCTGCCAGTAAGCCTGCCAATAGGCTTCGATTTTTCTGAAATCGTATTCCATAAATATATAGGTGTCGTGTTAAAATATATAGGTATCGTGTTTGCCAAAATGCAAAAGTACTATCTTTTTTGGCTCGCTGTCCTGTCTCTACAGGAAAAGTGCGAGCAGGAGGATGCCAGCGGCAAAATAGAGGGAGGCGAAACCGTATATCCAGCCTTTCAGCATGGGGCTGTCGGCCCAGCGGCGGTCGATGAAAGGTATCAGGTTGCCCAGCAGGACCGGCAGGGAATAGTGCTGCAAATCCTTGTGTTTTCCGTAGAGCGAGATGTCGCGGAGGAAGGACTCGGCGAACAGGACAAGGAAGGAAAGCCAGGCGAAGATGCCGCAGAGGCTGTCCAATCCGGCGGGCATGGGAGATTGGCTGCCGCCGGCTATGTGAAGAGGGCTTATATCGAACGAACCTTCCATCAGCGAGAAAGACCCTATCCAGAAACCGAGTCCGAACACGGCCGCCGAAGTGAGTTCTCCTAAGGCCAAGAAACGCAGTGGCCAGATGATTAGTAATATGGCAATCCAGATGATAATCCAGTAAATCTGCATGTCCGTGCTGGAATGCAGAAGCCAGGGAATGGCGGCGGCAAAGGATACCAGGAAGACAATCGATGCCCAGTGCAGTTTTTTCTGATAGACATTCCGGGAAAAGAAATGCAGGAGAAGCCAGGAAGCCACCCAGCTCAGGTTCTGCCAGAACGGGAGAATCGCGTGCCCGAGGATTAAGAAAAAGATGCAGCTTCCGGCAAATACGGCATCGAAAGCGTAGGTGGGCAGTGTGCTTTTCTGTTTGCGGTCAGGAGCCTTCGTGTTCATAAAGTACAGTGTTTTTATATTGCAAAGATATATATTATCTTCGCACCCTCAATCTACTGAAATTTGCCATGGAAAAAGTGATTAAGTTGCGCAAGGGGTTGGACATCAAGATAGAAGGAAGCCCGGACAGTTCTCTTAATGCGCCCACGGTATCCTATACTCGTTATGCCTTGAAACCGGTGGATTTTTACGGGATGCATCCCAAGTTGTCTGTACAAGTGCAGGATAGGGTCCGTGCCGGGGATGTTCTGTTCTATGACAAAAACGATACGCGGATTGTCCTGACTTCGCCGGTGAGCGGAAGGGTCAGCGAGATTGTCATCGGGCCTCGCCGGGTCATCGAGGAAATCCGGATCGAGGCAGATGAACAAATCGAATACAAAGAGTTCGGGGTCTTGGATCCGGTTTCGGCATCGGCCGAGGATATTCAGCAGAAGCTGTTGCAGGCAGGGCTTTGGGCTTTTATCCGGCAGAGACCTTATGATTTGACTGCGGTTCCCGGGCAGCGTCCCCGTGACATTTTCATATCTGCTTTCGATACGGCGCCATTGGCTCCTGACTTGGATATGGTGGTACGGGAACAGGAGGAATACTTCCAGGCCGGCGTGGATGCTTTGGCCAAGCTGACCGATGGAAAGGTCCATATCGGAGTCCATCGCCTTAAAACGGCTTCGAAGGCTTATCTGGAATGCCGGAATGCCGAGATCCATGCTTTTGAAGGCCCGCATCCTTGCGGGAACGTGGGCGTGCAGATCCATCATATAGCGCCCATCAACAAGGGCGATGTGGTCTGGTACGTGCATCCCCAGGACGTGATAATCATGGGTCGCCTGTTCAAGAAAGGGGTTTATGATGCCACGAAATTGGTAGCCGTGGCCGGTTCGGAAGTACTGAAGACGGGTTACCATAAAGTGCTGGCCGGTCTCAATGCAGGCTATCTGCTGGAAGGGAATCTGAAGCAAGGTTCCGAGCTCCGGGTGGTCAGCGGGAATATATTGACAGGGAAAAGAATCGCGAAAGACGGCTATCTGGGAGCGTTCGACCATCTGGTTTCGGTGATTCCGGAGGGAAAACGATTCCGCTTCATGGGCTGGATGACGCCCGGTTTCAACCTTTACAGTTATTCCCGTACTTTCTTTTCCTGGCTCTTTCCTCGTCGCCGGTACCGGATCGATACCAATCTGAACGGGAGCGGGCGGGCTTTTGTCCTGACCGGGCAGTTCGAGAAAGTGCTGCCGATGGACATCTACCCGATGCAATTGCTCAAAGCCTGCATTGCCAAGGATATAGAAAACATGGAAGCGCTGGGGATTTACGAGGTTTCGCCGGAAGATTTCGCGCTTTGCGAATATATAGACGCTTCCAAGACCGAGATTCAGCAGATTATCCGCGAAAGTCTGGAATTCATCAGGAAGGAAGTCCAATAGGGAAGAGGGGGAGAATCGGGCGGCTGCTTTGAACAAAAAAAAGAAGAACGGATAAAGAAAAGATACAAGACATGCTTAGGAATTTCTTGGACAAGATAAAGCCATCGTTCGAAAAGGGCGGGAAGCTGCATTTCCTGCACTCCACTTTCGAGGCTTTCGAATCCTTTTTATATGTGCCCGACAAGGTGACTTCCACAGGATGCCATGTGCGGGATGCCTTGGACATGAAGAGAACCATGATCACGGTGGTTCTGGCATTGGTGCCTTGTTTCCTGTTCGGGATTTACAATGTGGGCTATATGCATTATTCCACCTTGGGGCAGGATATGGGCTTCTGGAGCTATTTCTGGTTCGGCTGTACCAAGGTGCTGCCGATGCTGATTGTGACGTATGTGGTCGGCTTGGGAATCGAATTCATCTTTGCCCAGGTGCGAGGCCACGAGGTGAATGAGGGCTTTTTGGTGTCGGGTTTCCTGATTCCGCTGATTTGCCCTCCGGATGTGCCGCTGTGGATGCTGGCGGTAGCGACGGCATTCGCGGTCATTATCGGGAAAGAGGTGTTCGGCGGCACGGGGATGAATGTCTGGAATCCGGCTTTGCTGGCGCGGGCTTTCCTGTTCTTCGCCTATCCTTCGCAGATGAGCGGGGATAATGTGTGGGTGGCCGATGCCGTTTCCGGGCCGACCTCCTTGTCCAATATCGCAGCCGGGCAGATGGATGCGATCCCGCAATTGTCCGAGCTGTTCTGGGGGCTGATTCCGGGTTCGGTAGGGGAGACCTCCAAGTTCTGCATCTTGATAGGGGCGGTCATCCTGCTTTGGAGCGGCATAGGCAGTTTCCGTATCATGTTCAGCACGCTGGTCGGCGGGGTATTGATGGCTTGGATCGGAGGCTTGACCGGCAGCACGGACGCTTCCATCCTGCAACATATCCTTTCGGGCGGTTTCCTGTTCGGTCTGGTTTTCATGGCTACCGACCCGGTGACCTCGGCCCAGACGCAGACCGGGAAACTGATTTTCGGATTCCTGTTGGGCATGATGGCGATACTGATTCGAATCTATAATCCGGCTTATCCGGAAGGCATGATGCTGGCGATATTGCTGATGAATACGTTCGCTCCTTTGATCGACTACTTGGTGGTGGGCAGGAACAAGGCTAGACGCCGCAAACGGCTTGCCTTGGCGGTGAAAAAACAGAATGCGTAACCTTTAATCCGAACAATCATGTTTTCAAACAGGTATATATTCATTTACACGGCGGTCATGGTGGCGGCGGTAGCTGTGCTGCTGGCATTGGCATCCACTTTGCTGCGGCCCATGCAGCAGCGCAACGAGGAGACCGCCACGATGCAGGAGCTGTTGAAAGCGGCTGGCAAGAACGTGGAAAGGGATGCCGCTATCGATATGTACAACCGGACGGTTACGGCCGAATGGAGGGTGGATCGCCAAGGTAATATCGTGGCCAAGTATGATAATGCCGGTGGCGATTGGAAACAGGTTCAAGGCGATGCCGGTGTCAAACGCGCTTTCGACTGCAATTTGAAGGCCGAACTGGAAAAGGCGGCGGCTCATGAGGCGGATGCTTCGGCTCCGGACGCGCTTTTCCCGGTCTTTGTCTGCAATGGAGGCGATACCTATATCGTGCCCTTGCAAGGGAAGGGGCTCTGGGGGGCAATCTGGGGATATATCGCCTTGGGCAAGGATTTCAATACGGTGGAAGGTGCCACTTTCAATCATAAGGGCGAGACCCCGGGTTTGGGGGCGGAAATAGCTTCCGAGCCGTTCCAGCGGCATTTCATCGGGAAGAAGCTTTTTGATGAAAACGGGAATTTCACTTCGATTACCGTGCAGAAAGGCGGAGCGGACAAGTATCCGGGGGATGTTTCCCATGCGGTGGATGCCGTTTCGGGGGGAACCATTACCAGCAACGGGGTCACGGCGATGCTGAAGGATTGCCTGGCCTATTATGTGCCTTTCTTTAAGAAGATGCAATCGGAGTCCGTTCAGGCCAGTGTCGAGGATACGGAGAATAATAAGTAGAACAGCACAAGCAAGACAAGATATGAGTCAGGAAAACGCAAAGACGGCGGAAGCCTCCGTTCCTTTCTGGAAGGAGATGTTTTCGTCCAAGAACATGAAACTTCTCACCCGTCCTTTCGGGGCGGATAACCCGGTGACCGTGCAGGTGTTGGGTATCTGTTCGGCTTTGGCTGTGACGGCCAAGCTGCAACCGGCTTTGGTCATGGCCATTTCGGTAACGGTGGTGACCGCATTCTCCAATTTGATTATTTCCTTGTTGCGCAATACGATACCGCCCCGCATCCGTATCATCGTGCAATTGGTGGTCATTGCCGCCTTGGTCATTGTGGTGGACCAGATTCTGAAGGCGGTGGCCTACGAGGTGAGCAAGCAGCTGTCGGTTTTCGTGGGCTTGATTATCACCAACTGTATCCTGATGGGGCGTCTGGAGGCGTTCGCGATGGCCAACAAGCCCTGGCCTTCGTTCCTGGACGGTTTGGGGAACGGGATAGGCTACGGGATGATCCTGGTCATCCTGGCTTTCTTCCGTGAGATTATCGGTTCGGGAACCTCGCTGGGCTACCGGGTGATTCCGCAGTCTTTTTACGAGGCTGGGTATTCCAACAACGGCTTGTTCATTTTGCCGCCGATGGCCTTGATCCTGCTGGGAATCATTATCTGGATTCAGCGGTCCAGGAATAAGGAACTGATAGAGAAAGAGAAGTAGTCATTAAAGATAGAGAGGAGAAAGCGATATGGATAACAACCTGTTCAGCCTTTTTGTCCGTTCCATTTTCGTGGACAATATGGTCTTTTCCTACTTCTTGGGGATGTGCTCGTTTTTGGCCATTTCCAAAAACGTGAAGACCTCGTTCGGATTGGGCATCGCCGTCATTTTCGTGATGTTGATAACGGTACCTGCCAATTTTTTGATTAATAAATATCTCTTGGTGGAAGGCGGGCTTTCGTGGCTTAGTCCGGCCTTGGCGGAAGTGGATTTGAGCTTTTTGAGCTTCATCATGTTCATTGCGGTCATTGCTGCTATCGTGCAGCTGGTGGAAATGATAGTGGAAAGGTATTCGCCTTCCTTGTATTCGTCCTTGGGCATCTTTTTGCCGTTGATTGCGGTGAACTGTGCCATCATGGGAGCCTCCTTGTTCATGCAGGAAAGGGAATACTCCACTTTGGCCGAGGCTACGACCTTCGCGGCCGGTTCGGGAATCGGCTGGTGCCTGGCGATTGTCGGGATGGCGGCTATCCGCGAGAAGCTGAAATACTCCAATATCCCGGCTCCGTTGAAGGGCTTGGGTATCGCTTTCATCATCACGGGGCTGATGGGGATTTCGTTCATGTGCTTTTTGGGCATCGAACTTTAACGGATATTGAACTTTAACGGACTAAAAAAGAAAAGATATGATCTCGACGTGGAGCATAGTGCTGACCAGTGCCGTGGTGTTCTTGGTGGTGATGCTGATTTTGGTGGCGGTCTTGCTGTTTGCCCGTGCCAAGCTGAGCCCTCAGGGGAAAGTGAAGGTGACGATAAACGGGGAAAAGACCCTGGAAGTGGATGCCGGGAATTCCCTGCTGTCCACCCTGGCTTCGCAGAAGATTTACCTTCCTTCGGCTTGCGGGGGAAAGGGGAGTTGCGGGCTTTGCCGTTGTCGGGTAGAGGAAGGCGGCGGAAGCATACTGCCGTCCGAAAAGGGATTCTTCTCCTACCGGGAACAGCATGACAACTGGCGTCTGAGCTGCCAGGTGAAAGTGAAGAACGACCTTTCCATCCGGATTCCGCCGGAAGTGTTCGGCGTGAAGAAATGGGAGTGCGAAGTGGTTTCGAGCCATAACGTGGCCACTTTCATCCGGGAGTTCGTGGTCAAGCTTCCGGAAGGGGAGAACCTGAATTTCCGGGCCGGCGGCTACATACAGATCGATGTGCCGGCTTGCACGGTGGAATACAAGGATATCGAGGTGGAACCGCAGTACCGGGGAGACTGGGAACGGATGAAGATGTTCGATTTGGTGATGAAGAATCCCGAACCTTGCTTCCGGGCGTATTCGATGGCCAACCATCCGGCCGAAGGCAACCGAATCATGCTCAACGTGCGTATCGCCACGCCGCCGTTCGACCGCAAGAAAGGCGGTTTCATGAAGGTGAACCCCGGCATCTGTTCTTCTTATATCTATTCGTTGAAACCGGGAGACAAGATCACGATTTCCGGTCCTTACGGGGAGTTCTTCGTGCAGGATACCGAACGGGAGATGATGTTCATCGGAGGCGGGGCCGGCATGGCGCCGATGCGTTCGCAGATTTTCGACGAGTTCATGACCAAGCGTACGCATCGCAAGGCTTCGTTCTGGTATGGCGGGCGTTCGTTGAAGGAACTGTTCTATATCGATGACTTTGAAAAGATCCAGAAGGAGTTCCCGAACTTCAGCTTCCATGTGGCCTTGAGCGAGCCTCTGCCGGAGGACAATTGGAAGGGCTATACCGGTTTCATCCATCAGGTGATTTACGACAATTACTTGAAGAATCATCCCGAACCGGAGGAAATCGAATACTATCTCTGCGGGCCGAAGCCGATGACCGAGGCGGCGGTGAAGATGCTGGATAGCCTGGGGGTGCCGGCGGAGATGATTCGTTATGACAATTTCGGCAATTAGGCTTGTGATAATGGGCAAGCCTATGGACGGGGGCTTGCGTTCGTGAAGTCTCCGCAATGCTCAAGCAATATTTAACCCAAATCGGTCATTAGACACGCCGTGTCCGTTTCTGATTGGGGAAATGAGGCTTTCGGGCATCTTGCCCGCTTCTGTCCGCATCCTGTTTCTCGCTACGCCTCGACGTAGCCCGCTACGCCTTCG
>JADIMZ010000139.1 GCA_017694335.1 Candidatus Pullibacteroides excrementavium | reverse complement strand
TGTATTCGAAGTTTTCCAAAAGGGTGTTCTGCTGGGGAAATGTCAAAGGAAGGCGTATCACCCGGCCTTGGGGCGCGAAGAATCCCGGGGCTGTAACGGTAATGCCTTGCTGCATGTCGAAGCCTACTTTTTGCATCAGTTCGTCCGAACACCTTATTATATAAGGATGGGCGAAACGGGAGGGCAGCTGCATGTGCTTGTCGAAGGCCTCCATCATCTCTTTTTCGTACAAGGATTCGGGAATGCCGTAATAGTTGAGAAGTCCGTCCAGCCCCAATCCGTAACGGGAGGCGCAGAACGTGTTGATTTTGTATTCGGCTTGAAAACTGCCGCTGGTGCCGATGCGGATGAGGTTCAGGGTCGTGTGCTCCTTCTTGCGGCGGCGTTCCTTGAGGTCCACATTGACCAAGGCATCCAGTTCGTTGATGACGATGTCGATATTGTCGGTGCCCATGCCGGTGGAAAGCGCCGTGACGGGTTTGCTGTTCAGCCTGCCGGTATGTGTCAGCAGCTCCCGGTTCTGTACCTTGTAATCGATGCGGTCGAAATATTTGGAGACGGTGGGGACCCGTCCGGGGTCGCCTACTAAGATGATATTATGCGCTAATTGTTCCGGCTGCAGGTGCAGGTGGTAAATGCTGCCATCGGCGTTGAGCGGCATTTCGGAAGCTTCAATGATAGATTCCATCGTTCGCGGTTTTAATAGAGAGGTGGAAAGCCGTAAAAAGTATTGCTTCCCGATTCTCTATGGAATAAACTGCGAATATAGCGAAAGTTGGGCGCATAGCCAAGAACATCTTTTGGTGCCATGCTTTTGCTATGTGCTGCCAAGCCTGCTTTGCCTGGTCTGTATCGGGGTGAATCTGTCTTATTTCCCGAGCGAGTCCAGGTATCCTAGCCATTCCTCTGCCTTCTGTCCCCGCAGCACCCGTGGGAACTTGTTCTGGGCGCCTTCCTTGCCTTGCATCCGCATATAGTCGTAAAAGACTTGCAGCGGCAGGACTTCCACGCTCACTTCCCGGATGGCTTCCAGTCGTTCGGTCTTGTAGTCGTCGTTGAGTTCCTTGAGGTAGTTGTCGATTTTTTCGGCGGCCACCTTGGGGTCTATGGGCTTCTCGCAGCCTATGTACCATTTGTGGCCGAACATCCCGTTGCTCTTGATGCCGATGACGGTGTACTCCAGGATGCCGTTGTTCTCCGATTCGCCCAGCATCCGGATGGCTTGGTTCATGTTGTCCACCGAAAGATGCTCGCCGCAAATGCTCAGGAAGGATTTGGTCCGTCCGGTGATGATGATTTCGTTTCGGGATTTGTCCACGAGCTTCACCGTGTCGCCGATCAGGTACCTCCAGGCTCCCGAGCAGGTGGAAATCAGGATCGCGTATTCCTTGTTTTCTTCTATCTGGTCTATGAAGAGGGTTTCGGGGTTCTCCACCATGCTGCCGTCTTCGGGGTTGAAGTTGGCATCGTTGAAAGGGACGAACTCGAAGAAGATGCCGTTGTCAAGGACCAATTCCATCGCGTTGGTGTCGGGCCGGGTCTGCAAGGCGAGGAAGCCTTCCGAGGCCAGATAGGTCTCCATATAGGCCAAGGGACGGGCCAGCAGCTTCTCGAAGCTTTTGCGGTATGGATCGAAAGAGACGCCGCCGTGCACGAAAATCCGCAGGTTGGGCCAGATGTCGTGGATGGTCTGGAGGTGGTAGCGTTCTATGATTTTCTGGAACAGGATCTGGAACCAGGCGGGCACGCCCACGATGGCGGCGATGTCCCATTCGGGGGCTTTCTGGACGATTTCCTCTATCTTGGTCTGCCAGTCGCGTTCTTTGGAAATTTTCTTGCCGGGGCGGTAGAAACGGTCGAACCAGAGGGGCAGGTTCCCAGTGGTGATGCCGGAAAGGTCGCCGGCGTAGTAAGTGCCGTTGTATTGGAGCTGGGTGCTTCCTCCCAGCATCAGGGCTTCCTTTTCATAGAGTTCGTTGGGGAAGCCGTATTTGACAAGGGAGAAAATCTCCCGGATGCTGGTCTTGCGGATGGTACGAACCATGTCGCCCGATACGGGGATGTATTTGCTGGTGGCTCCTGAGGTCCCGGAACTGAGGGCGAAGTACTTGATTTTGCCGGGCCAGGATACGAAAGTCTCTCCTTCCAGGCAGCGATGCCACCATTGGTTGAACATCTTGTCGTAGTCGAAGGCAGGGACGGTGCGGGCGAATTCCTCGCGCAGCCGGGGGCTTTTGAGCAGGCGTTTGAAATCGTATTTCTGTCCGAAAGCCGTGTCGGCGGCCTTGGTGAGCAGCTTTTTCAACTCGCGGTCCTGGGCCCTGGCCGGGTCTTTGCGGGGAAAGAGCTTTTGCCATGCAGCGGCATTGGTGTTCCTCAGTTCCAAGGCTTTCTTGAGTATGGATCCTACCACGGGGCGTTTGCCTGTGGTTTGACGGAGCCTGGCCCGGCGGCTTGGAGATACGTGTTGCCCGATTTGTTCGATTGGGCGCTTGTCTGTCTGGCTTGGAGCCGGCAAATGGGAATCGGTTGACATAGGATTAGGTGTTGGTTCTTTGCAAACGAGGCAAGCAGGCAACGCTTTTGGCTATTTGCGGTAATGATGGTTCGTTCGGCTAAAAGGTTTGACAGCTGTTTGCGGTTCGGTTTGCAAAGGAACAAAAGTAAGGTAAAATTGAAAATTATCATGGATTGTCAGTGAAAATCGTTTTGAAAGAATGGAAAACAGTTCTTTTGGATGAATTGGCATGTGTTTCCTATGAATGGGAGGGCAGAGAGAATAGGGGCTTGTCTCCGGCTGGGAAGGAGAGAGGCCTGAGTGGATAGGGAATCCGGTTAGGGGTATTTTTTTATTGTTTGTAATCAGTGTGTTATGTGAAAAGTGAAGATTTTTCTAAAAATTTTTTGCCAAAAAGTTTGCAGATATCAAAAACGGTAGTATCTTTGCAGCCTCGTAAGTCAAGGAGGTGATACGAAAAACACCTCTCCAAGACGAAGGGAGTTTAGCTCAGTTGGTTCAGAGCGTCTGCCTTACAAGCAGAGGGTCGGGGGTTCGAATCCCTCAACTCCCACAAAATAATTGCAAGATTCTCAATGCCTCGGATTCTTCCGGGGCTTTTTTGTTTTGGCTCTTGAATGCGTGTTTGTTGCATTTGCATGCGAAATGTTCCGCCAATGTTCCACCAAAGGATGCAGGTATGGCAACATTCGGCAGCAACGTTCCGCATCCCGACCGGAAGGACGAGGCCGGGACGGCAAAATTAGCTGTGGCTTTCAAGCGGGTTCCGGGTATTCCGGCTATTACCGGCATAGCGATGATTGCTGCCGAAGCTCTGATTGTCCATCTGATGTTGACGATGTCAGCGCATTGAGGGTGAGGGTGGCTCAAAAGTCGCTGTCTTTTGGAAAGAAACCCCGCAGGACCCATTCTGGCAGGGTTCCTCGATAAGGAAAATGGCTTTGGGGTCGCCTTCACCTCAAATATTTTCTGAAAAAGGCTTCGATTTTGTCGAACGGAATGATGTCTGTCCGATCATATAAATCGGTATGGCTCGCATCGGGAATAATCAGCAGTTCCTTGTTGTCCCCTTTCAATTTGCCGAAAGCCTCCTGTGAAGCCGGAAGCGAATAGGCTTTTTCCCCATGCATGACAAGCACGGCGGAACGGATTTCGTCTGCGTGGTCGAGCAGGGAGAAAGTGAGGAAAGGCAGGTCGGCTATCTTTTCCCAGCCTCCGTTGGAGTTCACCGAACGAGGATGGAAACCACGCGTAGTCTTGTAATAATCCCGGTAATCTTTCATGAATCCGGGTGCATCGTCGGGCAGATTGGCCGGTACGCCGCCGCTGCGTTCGTTGATTCGTCCGGCAAGGAGATCAGCGGTGCGCTGTTCGTTGAGCTGCCTGCGCATTTCATACCTCTGCTCCTTGTCGTAAGGGTCGAACGCTCCCATCGTGGATGAAACGGTGGCTTTGATGCGGGTATCTTGCACGGCGGCATTGATGCTGATGCCTCCGAAGCCGCAGATGCCCAAAATGCCTATACGCTCTCTGTCAACCTCCGGCTGGAGCAAGAAGAAATCCACCGCCGCACTGTAATCTTCGGTATAGATTTCACCCGATGATATGTAACGGGGCTGTCCACCGCTTTCCCCGCTGAATGAAGGGTCGAAAGCAAGGGTGATGAACCCGCGTTCGGCAAGGGTCTGGGCATACAGTCCCGATGCCTGTTCCTTTACCGCCCCGTAAGGGCCGCAGACGGCTATCGCAGGCAGTTTCCCTGCAGGGTTCTTGGGTGTGTACAAGTCGCCGACCAAGCGGATGCCGTAACGGTTGGTGAAGCTGACTTTCTTATGGTTCACTTTGTCACTGAGGGCAAATGTCTTGTCCCATTCGGGGGTGTCGATGTATTTCGTTTCCATGTGGCTTGAGGTATTTTTGATTTGTTTTGGTTCCATTGTCTTATATGCTCCTTGATGATTATTCATGGATTTTATGCAATCCGATGCCTTTCACCGTTGCCAAATCCGTATCATCGTAAATCGGACTTTTCCCGGTGTCCAGTCCGGCAATAACTTCCATTTCCTGGTCCGTTAATGTGAAATCAAAGATGGAAAAGTTCTCCATCATCCGTTCCTTATGCACTGTCTTGGGGATGACCACCACATTACGCTGGTTCAGCCAGCGGAGAACGACTTGTCCTACCGTCCGTCCGTGCTTGTTCGCGATGGTTTTTAACACCGGATTGTTCCAGATGTCATTCTGCCCCTCGGCAAACGGAGCCCAAGCTTCATGCTGGATGGCTTCTTTCTGCAAGAACGCATTGGCGGCTTGCTGTTGGAAAAACGGGTGCGTTTCAAGTTGGTTCACCGCAGGCTTTATTTCATTATGTAGGAAAAGATCTTGCAGGCGTTCATTGGAGAAGCTTGTTACGCCGATGGCGCGGATAAGTCCTTCTTTATAAAGCCGCTCGCAGGCTCTCCAGGCCGCATAATAGTTGCCGTAGGGTTTGTGCAGCAGGTAGAGGTCGATGTAATCCAATCCGAGCAGTTTCAATGACTTGTCAAAGGCACGGAGCGCGTCCTCGTATTCATAGTCTTGCACCCATAGTTTGGTAGTGATGAAAAAATCCTCGCGCTTGATGCCGCTCTGCCGGATGGCATTGCCCACTTGCTCCTCGTTGAAATAAGAAGCGGCCGTGTCGAACATCCGATAACCCACTTCGATGGCATCGTTTATGATTCTTTCCGTCTCATCCGCCGGAATCTGATAGGCACCGAATCCGATGGCCGGCATCATCACGCCATTGTTTAATCTTGCATCTTTCATATACTCAGAGTTTTAATTTCTGATGCAAAATTACAGCCTACCTGTTATTCCGTTATTGCATAATTGGGGGCAATATTTTCACTATTCGTGGTTTCTGCGTATTTTTACGGGCAAACATATTCAGTTTGTCAGAGAATGGAAGATACGAAATTCGACGGTATTGTTTTTGCCGATACATGGCAGGGAATTAGTACTTTGCAGGATGCGGGGAGGGTGATTCATATCCTTTGCAGAAAGGGCAATATGGGATTTGCTTTCCAGGACACCCATTATAACATTTCTTCCGGGGATTATGTCATTCTGCCTAATGCGACACTTGCTTCGGACTTCTCCGCCTCAGATGATTTCCAAGGCATCTTGATGAACCTTTCGGAATCCTTCGTTACTTCGATTGCCATCCGCAGCAATTATGGCATCATAGGGCATCTATCTCTTTTGCGGAATCCGGTCATGAAATTGTCCGAACGGGACTTCCGGATATGCGAGGAGGCTTTGCAGTATCTGCGGATGCGCATGGAAGACGAGAAGCACTTTTTCCGCGAAGAATTATTGGGCAGCCTGCTGACCGCGCATATTCTTGACCTGTACGACATTCACGCCCGCAGTCACAAGGACCTGCAAGTGTCGGAGCGTATCACCTCCTTGTTACGAGCTTTCATAGAATTGCTGTATAACGGTGAATATATCCGGAACAGAGAGCTTGAATTTTATGCTTCGCGCCTCTGCATCACGCCCCACTATCTGTCGGAAATATGCAAAAAGATAAGCGGGAAACCTGCCTCATACTGGATTGACCGCTTCACCATGCAGGAAATCACCCGTCTGCTCCGGCAAAAGGAACTTTCGCTGACCGAAATCGCGGAGCGGATGAATTTCTCTTCCGTGTCTTATTTCAGCCGGTATATCCAGAAACGGTTAGGCGTTAGTCCTACCGAATACAGGAACAATCTTTTGAGAAAAACGATATTGTCTCGATAATGTGATAGATATCGCAGGGTTTTAAAAATCCGTAATCAAGGTACTTCTATCGGTTGTGCGGGTATCTGTTGATGAAAAGGCGGCAACTACTTTTGCAGCAGGTTTACGAAATGGGCAAACTGAGCGCAGAGCCAAGCGGGCTTGAGTCATGCCGAGGTACGGTCAGTCCTTATGCGAAGCCGGATTGCTCATTAGGGCGCCGTCCTGAGGCGCAACGTGATTGAAACGGAATCTAAGGATATAAGATATGAAACGGACCACTCTTTTAGCATCCGCATTCTTTTTTCTTTGCGGTTTACTGGAAATCCCGGCGCAAACTATTCAAAACAACAAGAATATGGAGGAATTGAAATTGACACAGGAATGGGACAAGACATTCCCTCTGAGCGACAAGGTGATCCACAGCAAGATCACCTTCCACAACCGCTACGGCGTGACACTTGCCGCAGACCTCTACATTCCCAAGAATACGGATGGCAGCAAGTTGCCCGCAATAGCCGTCAGCGGTCCTTTCGGAGCCGTGAAGGAGCAGGCCTCCGGGCTGTATGCGCAGGAGCTTGCTAAGCGCGGCTTCCTTACGATAGCCTTCGACCCCTCGTTCACGGGCGAGAGCGGCGGTCAGCCTCGCTATGTGGCATCGCCCGACATTAATACCGAGGATTTCTGCGCGGCAGTGGACTACCTTTCGACCCGTAACGACGTGGATCCGGAGCGGATAGGTATCCTCGGCATCTGCGGTTGGGGTGGTATGGCGGTCAATGCGGCGGCCATCGACACGCGCATCAAGGCTACCGTTGCCGCCACGATGTACGACATGAGCCGTGTCACGGCCAATGGCTATTTCGATGCCGCTGACAATACCGACGCACGCCACGAACTGCGCTGCCAGCTGAACACCCAGCGCACAACGGATTACCGTAAAGGCGCGTATGAGCTCGCCGGTGGTCTGCCCGATGGGGTAGCTGACGATGCCCCGCAGTACGTGAAGGACTATTTCGCCTATTACAAGACGGAGCGCGGATACCACAAGCGTTCGCTCAACTCCAATGGCGGCTGGAACAAGACTTCGGCGCTTTCGTTCCTGAATATGCCGATTTTGTCATACGCAGGCGAAATCCGCAGCGCCGTCCTGCTTGTCCACGGAGAGAAAGCCCATTCTCGCTATTTCAGCGAGGATACCTATAAGAAACTGGCTGGCGACAACAAGGAACTGCTGATCGTTCCCGATGCCAACCATACCGACCTGTATGACAATTTCGAAAAGATACCGTTCGACAAGATTGAAGTTTTTTTCCGTGCGTATTTGAAATAATCCTTTATTGTGCGGCATGGCGAAGCATTCGCCATACCGCATCTTGGCGTCTTTTGCCCTTTTCACGTTTTGTCGCATTTGCATGCGAAGTGTTTATACAATGTTTCGCCAGGGAGAGCGCGCATAGGGAAAGGATTATTTCGTATCTTCGCTGTTTCAAACATCTAAGACGGAAACGGTTTGTACGCAGTCTGGCACACGATAATAGAAGGATTTGTTGCAGGTCTGACTTTGAGCTTGATGTTCGGGCCTGCCTTTTTCACGCTGATACAGACCAGCTTGGAAAGGGGGTTCCGTCCGGCATTCCGTTTGGCGTTCGGCATTTTCCTGAGCGATTCGCTTTTGGTGGCCATTTCCTTCTTAGGGGCATCCCGTTTGTTTTCCGATCCGGCCGCCAGCAAGATTATCGGGGTGGTAGGTGGGATTATCTTGGTTCTGATTGGGATTTACACGTTCCGGAAAAAGGTGCAGCTTCAAAAAGTCATGGAAAATCATGGGGAGGAAATCCGGATGCCCTCGCATTGGAAGTACTTCTTCAAAGGTTTTTTTACCAATATGGCCAATCCGGCCACTTGGATTTTCTGGTTCGTTTCGGTCGGGACGATTTCGGCCAAATATACCACCGAAGCCGGGGAAGTGGTGCATTTCCGGGTGATACTGTTTTTTCTGATGACCTTGGGTACGGTTTTCGCGATGGATACCTTGAAGTCGTTTGTGGCGCATAGGATCAAGAAATTCATCAATGCCCGGACCGTGGGCATTGTGAACAAGGTAGTTGGGGTGCTGCTGGTGCTGTTTGGCATTTATCTGTTGGTGAGCAGTTTCGTTCCTCTCAGTTTGGATGAGGTGACGGGGAAACTGATGTTCCAATAGTTTTCGGGCGGTTTGGGCGCTTTGCGGCTCGGTAATAGTTTTTGCGGACATGGACTTGGGGATGAATACGTTGGGATTATCCTCGGTCTTGTCGGGATGGGAACTGCCAAAAGTCAGAAATTTTGTGTTTTTTTGCGGTCGCGAATGCCAAGCGGTCAAGGATGCCGGGAACCCTGCGAGGAAATCGACAGGAAAGCTTCTTTGTGGATTTTGGTTCGTTTGGATTCGCACGATTGGAAGGAAAAGAAAACGATAAACTAAAATAACGATGGAAAAAGTAAAGTGTCTTATCATTGGATCCGGTCCTGCCGGCTATACGGCAGCCATTTATGCGGCTCGCGCCGACCTCAAACCTGTGTTGTACGAAGGAATGCAGCCTGGCGGCCAGCTGACGATTACCACCGAAGTCGATAACTTCCCCGGTTATCCGGAAGGGGTGATGGGACCGGCTTTGATGCAGGACTTGCGCAAGCAGGCTTTGCGTTTCAATACCGATGTCCGCCCCGGGCTGATTTCGGAAGTGGATTTCTCCAAGCGTCCTTTCCATATCAAGACCGATGACGGCAAGGAAATCGAAGCCTTGACAGTGATTGTGGCTACCGGTGCGACGGCTAATTGGCTGGGTCTGGATTCGGAAAAGAAATACAACGGACAGGGGGTTTCGGCTTGCGCCACTTGCGACGGTTTCTTCTACCGCAACCAGGATGTGGCGGTAGTTGGCGGCGGCGATACGGCTTGCGAAGAGGCTTGCTATCTGGCCGGGCTGTGCAGCAAGGTCTATATGATTGTGCGCCGCGACCAGCTCCGGGCTTCCAAGGCGATGCAGGACCGCGTGCTCAACAATCCCAAGATTGAAATCCTGTGGAACCATGTGACCAAGGAAATCGTAGGGGATGAAGACGGTGTGAACGGGGCTATCCTGACCAATGTGAAGACGGGCGAGGAAAAGAAAATCGAATTGACGGGTTTCTTCGTGGCAATTGGCCATACGCCTAACACCAAGCTGTTCAAAGGGCAGCTGGAGTTGCACGAAACCGGCCATATCAAGACCAAGCCGGGTACGACCCAGACTTCGGTGGAAGGGGTGTTCGCGGCGGGCGATGTTCAGGACTTGCATTACCGTCAGGCTATTACCTCTGCCGGTACGGGCTGCATGGCGGCTATCGAGGCCGAACGTTTCCTGACCGACCATAACGAGAAATAAATAGGAATTAAAGGGTGCATGGCAAAGGCACGGGGGCACGCATGTGTTGCTCGCGATGTCGGCCATGCGCCTTTTCTGTTTCCGGAACGCCGTGATGCACAGGATTCACAGGGGTGTTCCGCAATGAATGGAGTTTTTTAATCAAAAGACAATGAAAAAGACTTTTGCAGTGGTTTTGTCGGGTTGCGGGGTGTTTGATGGTTCGGAAATCGGCGAAGCCATGATGACGCTTTTGGCGATAGAGGAAGCCGGTTGCGCTTGCCAGATGTTCGCACCGGACAAGAAGCAGATGCATGTTGTGAACTATTTGACCGGCCAGCCGATGGCGGAGGAACGTAATGTCCTGACCGAATCGGCTCGGATTGCAAGGGGCAATGTCAAGGATTTGAAGACCTACGACCCAGCGGCTTTCGACGGTTTGCTGTTTCCCGGCGGTTTCGGGGCGGGCAAGAACCTCAGTACCTTTGCCGTCGATGGGGCTTCGATGACGGTGGATGCCGATGTGGAAGCAGCGATTCGCAAGACGATGGCTGCCGGCAAGCCTATCGGGGCCATGTGCATTGCTCCGGTCATCCTAGGCCGTTTGATTCCGGGTGTGAAGGTGACGGTCGGCCACGACAAGGGAACTGACGAGGCATTGAAGGCTATGGGTGCCTGCCCGGTGGATGTGTTCGGGCCGGAAGTGGTCTATGACGAAGCGCATAATGTCTATACTACGCCCTGTTATATGCTGCCGGACGCCACTTTGGGCGTGGTGGCGGCTTGCTGCCGGAACCTGATGGCCGAGATTTTGGCCAGGTAGTTCAGCCTTATGGCCAAGGGGTATCATGATGGGCGATTCATTCTTTCTGCTGTGTTGCTGCCTTCCTGAGGCGCGTCTTTTATAAACACACGGGTGAGGCTCAGTTTGCCAGTTCGTAATAGTTGCCGGGGCAGGATCGGACAAGTCCGGCCAGTTCCAGGCGGAGCAGGCAGGAAAGCAGGTCGGGCAAGGGGAGGCCGCAACGTTGCAGAAGGAAATCGGTCGAGGCCGGGTTTTCGGATTGCAGGATGCCAAGAATGGCTGATTGTTCCAAAT
>JADIMZ010000138.1 GCA_017694335.1 Candidatus Pullibacteroides excrementavium | reverse complement strand
CATAAGTACACTCCCTCCTTGGACTGCGGCTCGACGCCTCGCATTTCACCCGTTCTGACACACGGCTCACTTTCCCGTCAGAATGAACCTCGGCGGCCTTGCATCTGCCCCTCTAAACGCCGCATCGAAGCATCACCCGTTCTGACACACGGCTCACTTTCCCGTCAGAATGAACCTCGGCGGCCTTGCATCTTGCCCCTCTAAAACGCCGCATCGAGACCTCACCCGTTCTGACACACGGCTCGCGGCCCCGTCAGAATGAACCTCGGCGGCCTTGCACCTTGCCCCTCTAAAACGCCGCACCGAGACCTCAGCCGTTCCGATACACGGCGCAACAAGTGCAATAGCCGGACGAATTTAAAACAACAAAACAATGTTCAAAGCGATATTTTTCAAAGAATGGCTCAAGACACGCTGGTGCCTGATAGCCGCCTTCGTGTTATGCTCCGGATTCTCCATCTACATCGCGAGCCGGGTCATGAAAGCCATCGAACTGCAAGGAGCGGGCCACATCTGGGAAGTGACTGTAAGCCGAGACGCCCTTTTTGCCGAACCGATAACCTTCGTGCCTCTATTGATAGGCTTGGCACTGGGACTCTTCCAGTATTTCCCGGAAATGCAACGCAAATGCTTCAAGCTAACCCTGCATCTACCCTACCCGGCCCTGCGGATGACGCTCGCCATGCTGCTCTACGGCCTGCTTGGGCTGAGCCTCTGCTTCACCGCATCCATCCTCCTGCTGTGGATACCGCTGACCCAAGTATTCCCGTCCGAACTATCCAGCCGCATAGTCCTGAGCAGCCTGCCCTGGTTCGTGGCCGGATACGCCGCCTACCTTTTTTCGGCATGGATCACGCTGGAACCCACTTGGAAACGCCGGGTATTCAATATGGTTATCGCGGCATTCTGCCTCAAGATATTTTTCATGGCGCCAGCACCGGAAGCCTACAACGCCTTCCTGCCCTGGCTCAGCCTTTGCGTGATTGCCCTGATTTCCTTAGTATGGCTTTCCGTCCTGCGGTTCAAAGCCGGAAAACAGGATTGAAAACCACCGCCAAGACCCAAAGCACCCAAAATTTCAGAGCAGAACCCGCCTCCTTAATCCAACGCCAGACCCCATCCGGCAGCGGTTGACCAACAACTCAAAACACAAGAAAATGAAAACCTTTGGAAAAATACTCCTCGCTTTCTTAGTCGCCATCATTGTCCTTTGGCAACTGCCCTGGCTGGCCGCTTTTGTCGGTTCCAAGCCATCACGCCATCCGTTCACCGTTTACAGCTGCATGATACAGGACTTCGCCATGATCGATGCCAGCGGCGATGAATTGGTCTATACCGATCGGCAAGGGAGACCCTATACCGAAGAACAGTTCGACTCCATCCTCCCCTTGCTCTATGCCCGCCAGCTGTTTTCCGAAGGCCGGTTTCCTACCGAAATCCACGGCAGGCCGGTCCGTTTCCAGGAAGCCATGCGGCACGATTTCTTTTTCCGCTCCTCTCCCCGCGACATCAACAAAGTGAAGCCGGGAATCTATTTCCTGTTAGAGTCCATGTCGGGCCGGGTCGATTTGGAAATGCCCGACGACGCTTTCCGGATCAATGCCCGGGGCATCGAGTTCATCGATATGGAAACCAACACCTTGAAACCTGAAAAAAGCCGCATTTTCACCGAAATGATGAAGTCGAAAGGCTTCGTGTTCCCGGCACGGCAAATCGCCGGGAATCCCACCGCGCAGAAAGAGTACGACGAAGGCTATCTGCTGAGCGATGCCGAAGGCCGCCTCTACCATCTGAAGATGATGCGCGGCACGCCCTATTTCCGCCAGATTCCGCTACCCGAAGATGTCCATCCCGAATACCTTTTCCTCACCGAAGTGGAAGCCCGCGATATGCTAGGACTGTTCACCGATACGCGGAACCGCCTCTACGCCATCCGGATGCCGGGCTATTCGGTCCAAGCCATCGACATTCCTTCCTTCGACCCTGAGAAGGAGAACCTTTCCATCTTAGGCAACCTCTTGGACTGGACCTTGACCATTTCCTCGTCCGACAGCGTCCGTTACTATGCCGTGGAGACCTCTGGCTTTTCCTCCTTGGGTCGGTATTCCTACGCCCGCGAACGCAGCCGCATCCACGGCCTCTGCTTCACCTCCTCCACCGACTCCTACGTAAAACCCCGGTTCTACTAAGCCATTGTCGGAAAAAAGGGAACACGCAAGAGTTCCAACACGTTTTGCAAGCATTCCGAACATTGCATCCGCGAACTACAGGAGCGGGATTGACGCGATTGGGAAACATCCATTATCTTCGCGGCTTTAAACCCGAACCGGTCATTAGAATTCGGGGTAAAGCAAATAAGATTACTTTTATGGAAACCGCAGAAGCCAGACGGCAGAAAGTCTTGGACAAGCTCAAGGAATGGAACATCGGATACGTGATGCACGAGCATCCGCCCTTGCCCACCATCGAAGAAGCGATGAAATACTGGAAAGACTTCGATTCGACCCACTGCAAAAACCTCTTTTTCCGAAATCATAAAGGCAACCGGCACTATCTAGTGATTTTGGAATGCCACAAGCAGATGGACATCCACGGCTTGGAACACCAGCTGCACCAAGGCAAACTCTCCTTCGCCTCCGAGCAGCGGATGGAACGCTGCTTGGGAACCGTGCCGGGTTCGGTATCGCTGTTCGGCCTGATCAACGACCCCGAACACCAAGTCAAGCTCTATTTGGACAAAGACCTGCGGCAGGCCGAAAGGGTCACGTTCCATCCCAACGACAATACCGCCTCGCTCGAAATCAGCCGCGAGGACATGTACCGCTTCATCCAACGCTGGGGCGGGGAATGGGAAGAACTCTAATTGATGCCGAAGACCTCTTCGGGATGCGTGCCGAAAGGCTCCACATGGACCACGATGTCATAGACCTCCGGAATCGTCTCCCGGATGCTCTGCTCCACCTGGGAAGCCAGCGCATGCGCCTGGTTCAGGGTCAGCTTGCCATCAGCTTCCACATCCAAGGTAATCATATACTTGCCCCCAATGCTCCGGGAACGGACCCGATGCGGATTACCGACCCCTTCCACCCCGTTTATCGCATCGAAAATCTTCTGATAGACCGACTCGTCCTTGACCCCGTCCATCAGTTCCACATTCGAATCCATGAAAATCTTGATAGCTGAGCGGATGATGAAACAGCTCACAATCAACGCTGTCACCGAGTCGAGCACCGGAAGGTTCAAACCTATCGAGAAAAACAGTCCTGCTAAAACGCTCAACGATATCAGCACATCGTTTCGCATATTGACCCCGTTGGCCACCAACATCGACGAGCCGGCCCGCTTGCCCACCACCGTCTGGTAACGAGCCAGCAGAAGCTTGCAGACAATCGAGAAAACCGTCACGTAGATGGCTATCGCCTGCGGCATCACCCTTGTTTCTTTTGAAAACAAATGCTGCACCGCCGAAATCAGCATCTCCGCCCCGGCAAAGAAAATCAGCATCGAAAGCAGCTTGGTGGCAATGGATTCGGCCTTGGCGTAACCATACACGTACTTCTTGTTCGGCTTCCTCCCCATAATCTTGGCCGTCACGATCATCACGATGGAAATAGCCACGTCCGATGCCGAATCGATACCATCGCTGACCACCGCGAAACTGCCGCTGATGAAACCCACCACAATCTTGGCCACCGACAAGACCGCGTTGCCGGCAATGCTCACGCCGGAAGCCCGCAGCACCTGCCGCTGCCTCTTCTCCATCCCGGCATCGCCCGTCCCGTTCATGGAATCCTGCATTCCACCCAATTCAGCCCGGCGACCGTTCTCCTCAACGCCCAATCCGGCATCGCCCGGCGCAACCTCGCTCGAACCGCCGGCCTGCACGCCGCCCGCCGCACACCGCTTACTTTTTTCGCTGTTCTCTGCCATAACCCCGCGAAGATACGGCAATCCAAAGGAAACGGCAAAACCACCCCCAACAGAATCTCCCATATTACAAACAACATTTACCTATAAAAAGGTATTTCCATGAAGAAAAATACCTATTTGTAGCGATAACAAAAACCGTGAGTCCCCTGTACTTTCGCAAATGAAAACAGAAACAGGAAACATCCAATCCAGAAATTTGATTTTGTTTAAAATAACACTATAAAAACAACAAAATAAATTCAAATAACATGAGACTAAAACAAAACTTTCTCAACAGCTGCTGGCTATTGGCCTTCTGCGCCTTGCCAGCAACGAGCCTGGCAGGCAGCGAACACCAACCAAAAGGAGCAAGCCTTCCGCGAATCCAACTCCAAGGAATCAAGCAAGACACGAACTTGGCAGACCATGCCTTGGTAATTCTCAAAGTAGACGAAAGCTGGAGCAAAGGCACTGGTTTCCAGTTGCTCATCGACAAAGACTGGATGGACAACGAAAGCGGCACCATGGGCGATGCCACCTTGGAAAATTTCCTTTACGACACCTATTCCTGGAATGCCATGGAAGAAACATACCTGATCTACCAAGGCTGCGACTACTTCATCCCTGAAAATGCCACCGGGCAAGAGAACTCCCCGGTAGTCCATGCCGGAGAGCAAGATTCCGTTTACATTGAATGCAATGGCAGCTATTACCAGTACGCCATCTTTGAAATGACAGATGAAGCCATGGGATACAACGCACCCGAATGCCCTCCGGGATACTATGAGTTATACGATTATACCAACTCATACGGCGGTGCCAGCTATGACGGATTCGAGTTTAACAATGGGTTTGTATACCTCTTCACCGTCTTGCCCGACAATGTGACCCGGACCGCCACCAGCGTGATGGGTACACCTGATTTATCGGTTGAACGTGTACACTTGCCATCTTCCTCCTGCGCGCTCGGCATGGAATCCGTTTCCGCCACCTTGCGCAATAGCGGAAAAGGCGACATTTACGGCTTCAAGGCATCCTACTCCATAGACAAGGGGGATGCGGTGGAACAATTCTTCCAAGACACACTGCATATTGGCGAAGAAATCCAGATTACCTTTGATTCTTTAGCCGATTTCTCGATTCCCGGTCATGAATACCGAGTCACCGTGACGGCATTCCTGCAGGAAACAGCCTCCGTGCCTGAGTCAGACCTGGACAACAACGAGAACTATGCCCATACGACCAATTCCGAACCTCTTTACCTCCCCTACATCAGCGATTTCACCAATGAAATGTACGGCGACCACTACTGGTCTTCCTGGATTGCCGATTCTTACGAAGACGAATGGATGCTAAGCCAAGGCGAATGGTCTGCCCAACAGGATCATGTCCCCTTGGTATCGCCCTGTTTTTACATTGAAAAAGGTCTCTACCGGTTCACCTACACCTATCAGGCAGGCATCGATGTAGGGGTGGTACAACAAGGATGCAGCTATGGAATCCAAATGGGCAAAGCCGAAGACAATCCTTTTGAGTTCGACACCCTTTGGTTTGCCGAAGAAGAATTCACGCAAAGCCGTTATGTAACCAATAGCTTTGTCTTTGAAGTGGAAGAAGACGACCACTATGCCTTTGCCATACAGACCTTCTACTTGCCAACTTTCTATTTGCAGGATATCCAGATTGAAAAAGTAGACAGTTACGACTTGGCCGTCAAGGAGCTGAGCCTCGCCACCCCGCACCGCCTGCCTTTGCGCCAATTGCCGGAATCCATTCCAGCCGCAGTGGAATTGGAAAACCTTGGTTCCAAAGATATCACCTATACCCTGCAATTCTCCGCCAATGGACAAGTACTGGCGCAAAACGTGCAAGACTCGCTGCCTGCGCTCAGCAACGGCACAGCCGAAACTTCCTTGAGCGGGTTCCCCAGTATTGGCATCGGCGACACAATGAACCTTTATGTCAAGGGCAGCATCAATGATTCTCTCGATGCCAATATCCACAACGACACCGCCCGCAGCCTGTTCATCCTCAGCGATACCGTGATGGCCTATGACCGTCTTGACTTCGACCGCAGCATCGTTTCGGCCGGAGCCGTGGGAGGCGATGCACCTGTATGGGCCGGAACGGTATTCAACTTAGCCCGCCGCGACACCTTGAGTTCCATTTCGCTCGGCCTAGGCTACAGCACGCAGAAATTCAATATCGGGCTAGCAGTCTACCACTGGGATGCCGAGAAGGAAATTGTTGGCGAATCCTTGTTCGACATAGAAGTAGAACGGGAAAGAGAATCAGGACTCTATACCTTCCCTGTGCCTGCCCGGAGCTTGGACAGCGGTAGCTACCTCTTTGCCTTCAAGCAATTAGGAACACAAAGCGCGAATGTCTTGTGCGACAATATGCCAGGTGGCTTCTTCTACATCTTCAATTCCGACACCTCCGTTGCCCAGACCCAAGCCGGATTCCTCTGCCTGCGTGCCAATTTCGGGCCGGCCGAAATAGTAGCACAACGGGATGCGATGCTCTCGGGCATGGAAAAACCCGCCTCCCGGGGTATTTTCACCAAAACCGAAGAAATCGTAGCCAATGTCACCAATAACGGACCTCAGCCCTTGCATAATTTCCAAGTTCTCTGCATTGCCGACAAAGACTCCCTGTACGCTGTCATCGACACACTGGCTCCATATGCGGCCACTACGGTTTCTTTCATAGCAAACCTTTCAGCCATCGGGACTCACCGTCTCTTCTTCCAGACCATGCTTGCAGAAGACGAGAACCCGGCCAATGACACGCTGACGAGAACCGTGGAATGCATCGAAATGCCTGACCCGTATTTCATGGACTTTGAAGCCTGCCAAGACTTCAGTCAGGAAAATTTCCAATCCGGATGGGCCAGCATCGACCGTGACAACACGGGAGTCTGTGTCATCGACGAGTTCATGTACCCGGGTTGGGCCGAACCCTGCGGTTTCATGGCTTTCAACCCCTACCTGACCGAACCAGCCATGGAAGCCGAAGGCGCGCTGCCGTATGATGGCCAACGCTACGGTGCCAGCTTCAGTGCCCGGGGCAATGTCCGGAACAACGACTGGCTGGTTTCGCCCAAGCTGCAAATGCCGGAAAGCGGTTCCCATATCGAGTTCTACGCCAAGTCGCTCAACGACAGCTACGGGTTAGAAGTATTCAACGTCCTGGTTTCGACCACAGACCTTGACCCTGACAGTTTTGCTCCTGTTTTAGAAGAAGTGGAAGCCCCTGCCGATGACTGGACTCATTTCACGGCCGACCTTTCCGCTTACGATAAACAGGAAATCTATATTGCTATCCAATGCGTTTCCCTCAATGCGTTCGTCTTCATGATTGACAACATCAAAGTGGGCAAACCGGGCGAAACCGGCACGGAAAACCATAGGGTACAAGTAGATTTCAGCCTATACCCGAACCCGGCACGCGACCGAATATATTTCCGCTGCGAGGAAAACATCCTGAGCGTGGACATCTACTCTTTGGATGGCCGGTTAATGTACTCGGACAAGCAGCTGAACCAGCCACAAGGAGCCATTTCGGTAGCGAACCTGCCCCAAGGACTCTACCTCGTGCAAGTGCGGACAGCCGAAGGAACCGGCGTCCAGAAATTCGTGAAACGGTAAACAGACACAAGATAAAGATTATCAGGACATCTCAATAAAACAAAATCCCGCTAGAAACACAACCTATGCTTCTAGCGGGATTTTACATATCCCTTGATTCTGCAAAGCCGCGAGCAACAAAAAGCAGCCCACAGCTTTGCCATTCCAGCGGAATCATCCGTTCCTCTCACGCGTGCCTGCACCTGCTACGACTGCATAGAAAAGCCTGAGGGCTAACGGCATGGCATGACGCTGTGAATTTTAGATACACAGAAATCATTTTCAATATTTTACAAATTTATATACGCCAATTCCAGCCCTCCCTGCAATCCGCAAAACATACATGCCCGCAGGCAGACTCCCCACGTAAAAAAAAGAATATTGGCCGGCAACAGGAACAAATTCCTGCCTCAGCCGACGACCGTTGCTTCCATAAACTTCCAGCATCATCCCCTCTGCCCCCCAATCCTCATCGAAACGCACCTGCAAATAATCCCGCACCGGATTCCGAAGCAATTGAAATCCCAAATCATTCATTGTAAACTGGTTACTTAGAGAATCTTCGTCTCCGCTCCCCGGAATGGCAGCCAACGTATCTACTATCTGGTAAAAATCCTCCCACACCGGAGCAGCCGCATACCTTTCCTTGCTCCCTTCCGGTACCACCAATACGCAATTCTGCTTATCCACACCCTCGAATCCCCCCTCGAACACATACGGAGGTTCCAACCTGTAAACCCAGACAGAGGCCAAGGCAGAGCAATCGCCGAAAGCAAAAGGCTGTATGGTATCCACCTCTTCCGGCAAGGAAACCTTTTCCAATGCCAAACAAGACTTGAACACGGAATCAGGCAAGATGTCGACCATCGGCCAATCGACCTGCTTCAAGGATTGGCAATGATCGAAAGCCGACATCCCGATGGAACGCAAAGAAGAAGGCAAGTCCACCTCCGCCAACGACTGACAATAAGCCAAGGCATAATCCCCTATGCTCAGAAGACGACTGCTCCACTCCAAAGACTCCATCGACAAGCATCCAGCAAAAGTCCCCTCCCCGATATGGCGCACCGCATCCGGCAGATGCACGGAATCCAGCATCCAGCAATCTTCAAACGCTTCTTCACCCAGCGAATCCAAGGCCGAAGGCATGGAGAACGATGTCAACGAAACGCATTCATGAAAAGCCCGTGGCCCTATCGTATGAACGGCATCCGAAAACCGAATCGTTTTCAAATCATGGCAACTATAAAATGTGCTCTCCTTGATATCCACTATCCCTGATGGCAAGACAATGGAATCCAAGCTCATGCAATACGCAAAAGCAAAACTTCCCAAATTTTCCAATCCGTCCGGAAGATCAATCGATTCTATTTTCTTGCAATTGTCGAACGCGAAATTGCCTATCGTCTTCACGCTGCGTCCTATCTCCACGCTGAGCAAACTGTCGCAATCGCTGAATGCCAAAGAACCGACTTCCAATACCGAATCAGGAATTTCCACCTCGGTAAGCCGGGTCAAGGCAAAAGCAGCTGCCCCGATTACCTTCAATGTGGAGGGAAGATGCACAGAGGTCAAGGTGGTATCCCCTTCAAAAGCCCACATCCCAATTTCCGTCACCTTGAAACGCCGTCCTTCATATTCAACGTAATCGGGAATCACAATATCCCCCTCGTAACGTGAACCAAATTCATAGCCTACCGCCACCGTCAAGGTATCTGGCAAGGTCTGGTAAAAAATACCATCGACCCAAAAATCCGTCGGATAAGAGCCAGGGGCTTCAGGTTCGTCCCGCACAGTGTCAGAAACCTCGATATTGCCAAAACGACCCCAAAAGGCATGATCCCGGTAAAAACCCATGCTCCCATGCGGCACATGAAGCGTCAAACGGCCCAAATCCATTCCGGAAAAGGTAGAAGCATCCACGTTTTGCAAGGCCGGATTCAACAAAACCACCTCCTTTAAGCCCGTATTCTGCGCAAAAGCCTGTGCGGCCAACGAATCAGTACCTGCCCCAATGCAGATTGACTCCAATCCGCAATTGGCAAATGCGCGGAAAGGCACTATTTTCAACGAATCCGGCAAGGCTACGCTCGCCAAATTCTGGCATCGCTCAAAAGCGGATTCTCCTATCCGCCGTAAAGACAGGGGAAGCACCAAAGACCGTAAGTTCTGATTGTGAAAAAACGCACTATCCCCAATTATTCCAAGCGATTCCGGCAATGTCAACTCTTGCAATGAACGGCACTTTGCAAATGCCGCATCGCCAATCTGCAACAGACCATCGCCCAAAGAAAGGTCCGTCATCAACAAGTTGTTATAAGCCGCCCTCTCGCCGATACGCTCTACCCCCGCAGGCAAGGACAAAGAGGCCAAAGAGTTCTCCGCATTCACTGGAAAGGAAGAGACCCGGAACGTTTCTGGCAAAACCGAACGAACAACATATTCGTTTCCTTGATAATTAATCTTGCCTGGCACTCTCAAATCTCCCGAATACGGACTCAAGCCCGCTGGCACCGGCCCTACCGACACCACCTTAGGATCCCCCTCATCAGGATAGTAATAAACAGTCTGTGCATCCTGATTCACAACAGGGAAACAAGAAGACTCCTGCGCCGACAAAAAAATCGGCAAGGATGCTATCCCACAGACACCTGCAAATAACATTTTCTTTCTCATATTTTCCTTGATTAATATTGAACAATCCGGGACGGCCCTCTCCATGGCAAATCCGGCCATGGTATCCCGACCTCTTTTCCAATTTGTAAAAATCCCCCAATCTGCCTGTAAAAAAAATACCTAACAAAAGGTATTTCCTATCCCGCAAAATACCTATTTGTGATGAGTTTTTCCCAATGCAACTCCCTCTAATTTTGCAGCCCGGAAAAGTCGTACAGACTTTCTCTTGATAATCCAATTCCTTATACTATGAAAAAACAAACCATCCTTTTGGCATTTGCGGCATGTATTTCCCTTATCGGAGCAACATCCGCGCAACATCAGGAAATCCCTTTCAAGTCAGACTTTGAAAACGGGACAGGAAACTGGCAATTCGCCAACGACAGCCTCAACACATGGCAAAGAGGACGAGCCGCCTCTTGCAACAGTACCTACGGATTGTACATCAGCCGAAACCAAGGCGCGTCGAACAAATACGAAACGGGTACAACGCAAGTCTCGTATGCGTGGATTGAATTCCAATTACCTGAAACAGACATGATCCTAGAATTCGATTACCGCGTAGGAGGCGAAACTTCCGGATGGGAAGACAAGGATTTCCTCTCGGTCTATCTCAGCAGTCTCGACTTGGTACCGACCGCAGGGAAAACATTGGAAGCCGAACCGTTGGAAGACCCTTATGTGACCCAATACGGCGAAATCGCTTGGAAACATTCCTCAATACAGATTCCACGTGAGGACTTCCCAACCGGACAGAATGCCAAAATAGTATTTGCATGGCAAAACAACGGCCAAGACGGAACCCAGCCTGCTGGAGCCATAGACAATGTCATTCTACGTTTAGACAATTGCCCTACTCCCCAGCATCTGTCTTTCCAAAACATCCCCGATTCTTTGACCGCCCATTCCGCCTCCATTTGCTGGGATCGAATCCCCGATGCCCGCTACACGATCTCCCTCTCCGAAGGATGGGACGAGCCTTTTGCTGAATACAAGACCAAGGACACCGTTTTCACCTTGACCGGCCTGAAAGCGGAAACCAGGTATAGCGTGGCTGTCAAGGCCGTCATCTCTGAATTTAGCTATAGCGGTTTTTCCGAAGATTTCATCTTCCTTACACCGGAAGCCTGCCCAGAACCACAAGACTTCCGGTGCAAGGAACAAGACAACCGAATCCTGTTCGAATGGGAACCCGGGTCGGGAAAATACCTGTTCGCGTACCATCTTACCGAAAACAATGCCTGGACTGAACATGCGTTGAACGAAAATTCCTACACGCTGGATTTGAACCAACTCGAACCCGCTTCATCCTATACTGCCCGATTGCGCCAAATCTGCGGAAACGACACCAGCCTTTACACCCAAACGCTCCAGTTCAACAGCCCATGTCCGGAAATCAATTCATTGCCTTACTCCTGTCACTTTGAAAATTGGACTGATGAGAACATCCCGGTCTGCTGGCAAATCGTGGACGGGAACAACGACCACAGTACTTGGCATGCCCGCCCGGGGTCCGGAACAGACAATTCCATAGCCGCCTATTGCGAAGCCAACCGGTATAACGCCTCCAACGACTGGCTCATTACACCGGCTATCCGAATTGAAGGTTCCCCTACGCTCCAACTCGCCTATAGCTCGGCCTCTTCTCTCAGCATGGATACAGAAAAACTCTCCGTCTTCATATCCAGCCAAGGAAGCGACACTACGATACTCCGGCAGAACCTTCTTTTCAGCGACGAGGACATCACCAAGAACGATGGATGGCAAAACGCGAAGATTCCATTGGCAGACTTCGCTGGCGAAACCATCCATATCGGAATCCTCGCTCATTCGGATGCCTATCAAGGCGGGATTCTCATTGATGACCTTGCCATCATCACTTGTAGCCCTGTCAACCATGCAGAGATAATCTCAACCGGAAACCAGTCAGCATCAATCGCTTTTGAATCCGAAGCCAGACAAACTCTCATTCGTTATTATCCTGAGGCGCAACCTGCTCTTGCACAATGGCTCGTCTCGGCATCGCCCGCAGAACTGAAGAACTTGCAAGCGGCCACAGAATACGTAGCCGAACTATACAATATCTGTAACGATGGCGACACCAGCCAAGCTGCCAGCTTAACTTTCAAAACAGCTTGCAACGCTTTCAGCCTTCCGTTTACCGAGAATTTCGAAGGCTTGAGCAACCGGCAAATTCCGGACTGCTGGGACAACAGCCAAGGCGACCTTGAGAACGACAACTACAAATGGGGATGCGGGACAGCTTACGATTCCGAGGGGAACTGCATGGATTTCAACGCGGCTTACGCCACTAAAAACAGCCACAACATCCTCCAGACTCCCGATATCGCATTGAACGGATCGACACAAATCCAACTTAGCTTCCGGTACAAGAATACCGATGGCTACAAAAGCCAAACCGCCTACAGCCAACCCTCCATCCTCCGGATTTATATCAGCAAAGATCAAGGAATCAGCTTCGACACGCTCTGCCAAAACCTGTACGGCGGACAATATTGGGCCGACACCCTGTTCGACATCTCCGCCCTTGCTGCTGGAGCGGAAACCATCCGGGTTTATTTCGATGCCGTCAGCAATTACGGTTCCAGCCATATATACCTCGATGACATCCGGGTAGAAATTCCCCCGACCTGCTTCCCTCCGCTTTCCGCCCAGGCTTCCGAAATCGGCAAAAACGAAGCGACCATCAGCTGGGAGAATGATTCCCGCTCGGACGAAGCCGCTTATTCCCTCCTGTATTATCCCGCCGACAAAGCAGGCGACACTATCCGCATAGACAATGCCGTTCCGCCCGAAACCTTGACCGGGTTAATCGCGCAGACCCGATATGCTGTCTTCATCCGGGCGCATTGTTCCCCGCAAGACAGTTCCCAATCTTTCATCTTCTACTTCTCGACCCTAGAAGCCTGTAGCGGCATCAGCCATGTACAAGCCTCGGAAATCACTGGAAATTCAGCCCGGATTAGCTGGCAGCATGAAGGTGCCGAAACCTACAGAATCAAGTGGAGCCAAGACGGTGCCCTATGGGACAGCACCGAGACTTCGGAAACAGAAATCCAACTCGAAAACCTCGCCGGTTCCGCCACTTATTCTGTCATGGTCAAAGCGCTTTGCTCCGCTAACGAAGAAAGCGAATGGAGCGAAATAGCAGAGTTCCAGACCGAATGCGGCAACATGAGCCTGCCCTTCCATGAAAGCTTCGAAGGAGACGGCCTGCCTTCCTGCTGGAATTTCGAGATGACGGCCGGGAATGAACCATTTTACCATGATGCCTGGGACCAGGATTACGAAATGGCCTACCTGTACGAAGCGCATAGCGGCGAGTTCTGCTTGCGGTTCACTTCCATGGGCGATTATGGTTCCTATAACATGAACGGAGGAGAGCAAGCCCGTCTTCTTTTGCCTCCTTTCAATGCGAAAGGCACAAAAATCTTCAGTTTCTGGTTCTTCCACACATCTTACGATGTTTACGGTTCAAGCCCCGTAGATGATGCGGATGTCCTTTTTGTAGGATACATAGACAGCGATGACCTGTTGCACCCCTTGGACACGCTACGCCGTGCCAGCGACGAATACGAGGGGGAATGGGTGCAATACAGCTACGCCATTCCTGCGGAGCAAGGCCGGATTTACCTTGAAGGTTGCGCGGAAGAAGGAGGTTACACATACGGCAATCTCTATATCGATGATGTGGAACTCCGGCTTGACGTCAGCTACGACCTAGCATTGAGCCTGTCCGGTTACAATCCTTTTCACGGAGCCAGAAAACTTCCTGTAGACCTGCAACTAACCAATACCGGAAGCCAGGATTTCAACAAGGACATCGCCATTGCCATCTTCTTAGACCAAGACAGCCTTTTCTCGCAAAACATCGCCTTGTCAGAGAATCCTATCGCCAGCGGGGAGAGCCGCCGCTTAAGGCTCGCCGATTCGGTACTGGTTTCCGAAGCCGGAATCCATGCCTTGGAAGCCCGGATTTTATCCGAAGACGACCAGACCCCTGGCAACGACAGAGCGCAAACCGGCATCGAATTCTACCATGCCTTCCCGACCCCTTACACCACGCAATTCGCTTCCAACGACCCGAGCCTGGCCTACATGCAGGTCATAGATGCCAACCATGACAGTATCAGCTGGGAAAAAGCCTATGGGAACGGATTCGACTATGCTTTCAACCCGGACTCAGCCGCCGACGACTACCTGATTCTCCCGGCCTTTCATTTGAACCCCGGTGAATATACGCTGAAACTGGGATTGGAAAAGGCCGATGCCAATTTCCCGGAAAGCGCAGCCGTGTACCTTTTTCCGGAACGATTCCAAGCAGGCAGCGGTCAATCGCTAATGGAACTCCCTTATATCCAAAGCAAAACAATCCAAGACAGCGGCCGCTTCCTAATTGAGGCCGAAGGTTCTTACTACCTTGCAATCCATGCTTGCAGCGAACGTGACCAAATGGGTCTGTCAGCCAAAGCATTCTCGCTGAAGAACACTTTGGTGAACAGCTTCATCCAAGCCAATATATGCCAAGGTGACAGCTATGCCTTTGGCGGGAAGGAACTGACGGAATCCGGAACCTACTTCGATACCTTGAGCTCCCTTGCCGGCATCGACAGCCTCGTCCGACTCGACCTATCGGTCCATCCCAGCTATTCTTTCAGCCTGGATACGGCCATCTGCCAAGGAAGCATCATCGTGTTTGGCGGCAAGACATACGCTGAAGCAGGGGAATTCGAGGAAAACCATCCGAGCGTTTGGGGCTGCGACAGCATCTACCATCTCCGTTTGGAAGTTCTTCAACGCCCTGAACCACCGGTTATCAGCCAAACAGGGGAAAACGACAGCATTGTCTTGGTTTCCAATCAAAATGAAAACAACCAATGGTACAAAGACGATGCAAGGATTCCGGATGCGGTATTGTCCCGATACACCGTGACCGAATCAGGTATCTACCATGCCACCGTAACGGACCGATGCGGAGAATCCGATGCTTCGAACCGCCTCGACATTAAAATTGATGAAAATGGAAACGAGCACCTGGCCCGGGAAATGGAACTCCAAGTATACCCCAATCCGACCCGCGATAAGGTCAACGTCCACATCGGCCGGTCTGTCATCGAAGAAATCCGACTGTTCAATGCCGCCGGGATATTGGTTCTTGTGCAAGAGGGGCAGGATAGCCGCCAAGCCGAAATCGACCTATCAAAACATCCCTCAGGACTTTATCTCCTACAAATCGAATGCCCGGAAGGCAGCATGATATACAAAATGCAAATTAGCCGTTAAAACAATCGTGGCGACAATCCTTTGCCGGCATGTCGGAACGGACAGCATTTCCAAGCGTTCCGGCATACCGGCCACTTTTCACCTGCAACATCTAAAGAAATGCATAAAAACAGACTTAGAATCGGACTTTTCCTGACCGTAACATTTTGCGCAACAGACACAGTAAATGCCCAGTACAATCTGCCTTTCATCGAAAACTTCGACAACCCGGAAAGATTCACGCAATGGACTATCCACGACTTGAACCAAGACGGCTCCACTTGGGTACACGAGCAAGCATCCCAATGGAACACATATCCGATGGGAGGAAGCGGCGGATGCACCCACGTATCCACCGGAGGCAGCTGGGGCGCGGAAATCGATCAAGCCAACGATTTGCTGATTTCACCGGCCATCGCGGTTTCCGGTGGTTCGCTCACCTTGAGCTTCTACGCAAAACAAACCGGCCCAAGCAAAGAGACCCTTGTCGTCCTGATCGGGCAAAACACCGACCCGGATCAGATGCAAGTCATCGACACCCTGTACGACTTTTCCGAAAACAATGTCTATACCTTGTGGACTTTCAACATCCCGGATTTAAAAGCCGGGAATTACCACATAGGTTTTTACGCGATATCCGATTATTACGCCAACACCGGTATCTGCCTCGACAATCTGAGCTTGGAAAGCGGATCGGTATGCGACATAGCCGTAAACCAAGTACTGCTGCCAGCTTCCGGGTGCGGACTTGACCAAATCGAAGTACAAGCCGAAATAGAACTCAAGCAAGGAAATCTGGAAAACGAGACAATCTCTGCTTGGTACCAGATCAACAACGGTGCCAAGATTCCCCAAGATTTCGACATCGAACTTGCAGAAGGGAGGAAAAGCATTCTCCATTTCAACAGCCTGGCAAGTTTGATTGCAGGCAACAGCTACACGATTTCGGTCGGCATCGAGCCTTTAAACACCGAAAAGGAAACCAGTAATAACCAGAGCCACAGCTCCATCACGCACTTTGTCCCTGTACAATCCCCTCACCATTTCGATTTCCAACAACAGGAAATGAGTCCTGTCCCGGTGCAAGCATGGGAAATGGACATGGCCGGAGCCATGCAATGCCTCCAATCCGATGCTCTGCTGCAATCCTCTTGCATTGAATTAGAAGCCGGTCTTCTGTACCGTCTTTCCTATCAAGTCCAAGCCGGAGATGCCCCAATCGGACTGGAAGAACCCGATTTTTATCATATAGATTTCGGTCTCTCCGGACAAACGGAAAACTGGGAAACCGTCTTTTCCGATACAGCCTATACCGATTATTCGTACCAGTCGCGGGAAGTCATCTTGCGTCCCACACAGGACGGACTATACGCTTTCTCATTCAAAGTCGACTCTATGCCTTCCAATCTCTTCTTCAGGGAAGTGGAAGTCAGTACAGTCCCAGACTACGACCTCAAGATGAAAGTCTTGCGCGCACCGAGCATCTTTCCTGTAAAGCAAGTTTCCGCAGGTATTGGCAGCTTCGTGACCATCATGAACCACGGCCGTTTGAGCATAGACCCTTTCCTGCTCGAATTCTCTTACCAGAACGGCAACGCGATGCAGGCTTGTGGCCATGATACATTTGCCATCGGTGCATTCAGCAGCGAATTGCAAGCAGCAGGCTTTTGCCGGTTGCCTGCTGCGTTTTCCGACAGTATCGCCCACATCCAAGCCAAAATCTCCATTCCTAGCCAAGAAGACGCTAACCCTCAAGACAATAGCACCTATTTCGATGTCCAGTTCAACGATACCACATTTGCCTACGACCAAATTTCAACCGACATGTTCAGCGATGCCGGACATGCCGTGGGTGCCCAAGATACCGTGGCCTGCGGCCTGCCTTTCCTGCTTTCGTGCAGCGACACCTTGACTTCGGTCAGCATAGCCTGGGGCCCCAAACGTTCCGAATTCAAAGTGGGCATCGAAATCCGGCAATGGGACTTGCAAACACAGACTTTCGGAGCTTTGGCCTATTATACGGAAGTGACCCGCCCGGAAGACTCCGGATGGGCAACTTACCCGATTCCAGCCCTCGTGCTAAACCCCGGCGCTTATATGATTTCCGCCTGCCAGCTGGGACGGAGCAGTTTCGGTTTGATAGCCGACCGTTCCGACAACGGCATCATGTACCTCAACAAACACGGGGAACTATTAGGATACCAGGACAATCTGGGATATCCGGGCATCCGGGCCAATTTCGGCCATAGCGACAGCATCATGGAATCCATCCGCGACGTAGCGGTCACTTCCATCCTGCGTCCTGCTTCCGATGGCATCTTCTCCTCCCAAGAATCCATTGTAGCCGAAATCATGAATACGGGCAACACCAATTTGGAAAACGTCCCGGTCTATTGCTATGTCAACAAGGAATTACTGCCGTCCAAAAGCATCGACATCAAGGCTTTTGAAAAAAAGACCATTGAATTCACCGCCGATTTGTCCCAGCCTTCAACCGCATATTATTTATCAATCTTCACTCAGCTGGAAGGCGACCAGAATCCGCATAACGACACGGCTTCAATCTGGATAAGAAGCCTCGATAGCATCAATCCGTATATCCTAGATTTTGAACTTTGCCAGGATTTTGCCATCGACCATTTCCAACCTGCATGGAGAACCGTGGACATGGACACTCTGGACACCTATGAAGTGGAAATCGTGACCGGCCAAGGCAGCTTTCCCATCACATACCCTAATCTTGGCGGGAAAATGGCCTTCATGGCATTCAATCCTTCCGCCGTGAATCCGGACGTAAGCGAATTCATACCGCCTTTCCAAGGAAACAAATACGGGGCTTGCATAGGGACAAACCAGAGCAACGACTGGCTTATCTCACCGCGCTTGCTCCTGCCCGATACCAATCCATGGTTCGCCTTTGCTGTCCGCAAGGCTTCACCTTTCGAGGAGTTGTACAATGTGCTTATTTCCACAACGGACGACACTCCAGCAAATTTTTTGCCCTTGGCATCGAAACTGCAACCCTCCATGGATTGGGAAGAAAAGATTTTCGACTTGACCCCTTATGCCGGGCAGGAAGTCTATCTCGCTATCCAATGCGTATCGGAAGGAGGCTATATGTTCATGATAGACAACCTCAGGGTCAGCGAACCGGGGAACAGCCAGCCCGGACCAGACCCGGACCCCATTCCTGACCCCAGACCCGATACGACTGACATCCAGCTTGCCAGCATCCACCAAGTTCAGATTTATCCGAATCCAGCTTCCGAGCTGCTCCATATCCGCTGCCAACCCCCCATCAAAAGCATCCGTATCTATTCGCTCTCAGGATGTCTGATGTACCACCGGGATGGAAGCTTCGACCAGGATCCTTGGTCCATCCCGCTTGAAAACTTACCCGCAGGGCTATACTTGCTCTACCTTCAAACCGAGAACAGCATAAGCGTGCAAAAGTTTGTGAAACGGTAAAGCGACAAAAAGGGATAGCTCCGGCGCAACAGTTACCGGAGATATCCCTTTCCAATGCTTCGCCAATACATCATTTCAACTTTCGAGTACTTATATACACATATAAATCAACATGATACCCCGCACTTCCGCTTTTCTTGAAACTTCCTCTCTGTGAAGTCATAATCATAGCGGTCAAATATATCCGAACCTCGTTCCAAAGTTTATGTCCCAAGCCGTATCCGTCTTGATGCCTATTAAACCCAAATCGGTCATTAGACTCGCCGAGTGTGTTTCCTGTTTTCGAAGAGGGATGCTTTTGTGCATCTTGTTCGCTTCTGTCCGCATCATGCTCCTCGCTACGCCTCGACGTAGCCCGCTACGCCTTCGGCTAGGCGAGAAGCATGCTGCATGACACAAGCGGACAATCTACCCAAAGTCTAATGACCGATTTGGGTTAAAAACGCAATGGGCTTTGGATGCATTCACGGAATTGGGACACTCCACAGATTTTACCTTTGGACAGCTTTCTATCTGAATCTGCCAAACTCCTCCGACTGAGCCAATTCCCTGCCACAGGTGCCACACCATCGACAAAAACGAACCAAGCCATCTCGTCCACTTTCAAATCTTCTCCCTGCAAATCTTTGGTATGCGCCATCTTTCTAATGGAATCAAAACCATGCAGATTATTGGTATTCGTATAGTTCATTCTCAATTCTATCATCAACAAACGCTTGTTATCCAACACACCGACACCGGAATCACCGATACCAATCACCACATCCACAGTCGGTTCAGGCCAGCTCGGCCTACGTACCTTATGCTCGTAGGCATCCATATCCAAGCATTCTATCGCCTTGTCAAAATAATCCGTTCCAGAGTAATCCCGATTGGACACATTATCCAACAAAGCTCCGCATTGCGAAAACAGGTCTTCCATGCTTCACACAAATTCATACAGGATGTAACAAAAACGTACTTGCCCGGTTGCGTGCGCGGAATCCGGCAATCGCTTATCTTTGCGTCCGGTTAGCGTTAAATCACATTCTTATGAAACGTCTCTACCTTTGGTTGATCAGCATGCTCAGCGGGGTGCTGTTAGCTTTAGCCTGGCCCGCCCACGGTTTCACACCCTTGGTCTTCGTGGCGCTCTTCCCCCTCTTCTGGGTCGAAGACTACATTTTGGAACGCCAGCAGGAATACGACCGGCACCAGGCAGCTCGCAAAGCCCTCCGGATATCGCCCAAGCTCAAAGCCTATATAGACCACATTCTCCAGAAGCTGCCCGTCAGCAAGAAAACCGACGGCAACAAGATCCTTCCTGTCCTCAACGGCGTTCCCCGCTACAATAGGATCAGCGGCGATGCGCCGGAATCCACCCTCCCCAAACGCACCAGATACCATCTTTTCTTCTATTCCTTTTCCGCATTTCTCGTTTGGAACGTACTCACCACCTGGTGGATATGGAACTCCACCCCGGCCGCCGTCCTAGCCTTCGTGCTCAACGCCCTATTGATGGCACTCGTATTCACCCTGTTCCATTACTCCTGCCGCTATTTCTTCAAAAAGGGAATGCGCTGGATTCTCCTCTTTGTCTATTGGTTAGGCTTTGAATATTTCCATCATAACTGGGATGTGTCCTGGCCCTGGCTCACCCTCGGCAACGCCTTCGCCCCCCGTCCCCAATGGGTGCAATGGTACGAGATTACCGGCACTTTAGGCGGAAGCCTCTGGATCTTAGGCTGCAACGTGGCCCTGCTCTATTGGTTCAAGGCTTGGCGGGCGCAAAAACGGGGGATGCCCATCCATAGCGAGAACCGCCTCCGTCTGAGCCTGCGCGGCAAATTGCTCCTGTTCTGCGGTTTGGTCATCGTGCCGGCCGGGCTTTCGATGCTCCGCTTTGCCACCTACCAAGAAAAAGGCCGACCGGTGGAAGTGGTAGCCGTCCAGCCCAATATCGACCCATACGTGGAACAATACACCCTCTCGCCCCGTCAAGCCACAGAACGGATGCTCCGCCTCGCCCAAAGCCAGATGACCCCCCAGACCCGCTTCATCGTCACCCCCGAGAGCATGATCCAGGAAAACATCTGGGAAAACCAGCTTCCCTACAGCCCCTCCGTGAAGCAAATCCAGGACTTCTTGCAGGAATGGCCCAATGCCCAACTAATCGCCGGCATCTCTTCCTACTCCCATGTCCGCCCCGAGGATTCCACGATGCAAGGCGTACGCAGGCTGCGCCGCGCCCCCGATTCCGAAAAAAGATTCTACCGCGCCCACAACACCATTATCGCCCTCAGCGCCAATGCCGACATGCCGATTCCGATGCACCACAAATGCAAGTTGGTTCCCGGCGTGGAAATCATGCCTTACATCAACCGGCTCAAATTCTTAGAAAACTTAGCCATCGACCTGGGAGGTACCGTGGGAACCTTGGGCATCGACCCCGGTCCTACCGTCTTTGTCAGCGAAAGCCCCGACCGCTGCCGGGTCATCGGAGGCAGCTACGCCGGATCCTATTACAGCGAACCCTCCAAGGATGCCCCCTTGGCAGGCAAAACAAGCCAGGATGGGGAATTCCGCTTCGCCGACCTGATTTGCTACGAATCGGTCTATGGCGACTATGTGGCCGCCTGCGTTCGGGAAGGGGCCGAACTCCTGTTCGTTTCCACCAACGACGGCTGGTGGAAAGACACGCCCGGGCATCGCCAGCACGCCTCCTACGCCCGGCTGAGAGCCATCGAGAACCGCCGCGACGTGGCCCGCGCCGCCAATACCGGCATCTCCTGCTTCATAGACCAGAAAGGCCGCGTCTATCAGGCCACCCCTTACTGGGAACCCGCCTGCATCCGCCAGACGCTTTATGCCAACGACAAGCTCAGCATCTATGCCCAATACGGGGATATTCTGGGAAGATGCTGCCTGCCGCTTTCATTGTTCTTCATTTTGCTTACCTTTGTTTCCAGAATAATAAAACGAAGGTAGCGGCAGCCCGATGAAGCCCGGACCAAGGAGATGAGACCCGAACCAAAGAACAGTTCGAGTCCGCATTCGGCTTGCCCGCATCTTCGATCATCGGATTCTCCCACGGCCATCACCGGTTCGCACCATGTCCCGTAAGCCCATCAAGCCTATGCCAAGGCTATGGCAAAGACCGGCAAACACCCGGTCCGGACCGGCCAGAAGGAGCAATCCCGGAAAGGGACAGAATCTATGGACGAACCCATCCTGATAGTAGATGACGATGTGAACTTGAACCACCTGCTGGCCAAGTTCCTGGAGAGGAACGGATTCCTCGCCACCGCGGCGTATTCGGCCGAAGAAGCCGTCAAGACCCTATCTACCCGGAAATTCCGGATTGTCCTGACCGACCTGCGGCTGCCGCACAAAGACGGACTGGAACTCCTGCAATGGATCAGCGGCCATCATCCCGACTGCCAGACCCTGCTGATGACCAGCTACGCCGATGTGCAGACCGCCGTCAAAGCCATGAAGCTAGGCGCTGCCGACTACATCGCCAAGCCCATCATCCCCGACGACCTTCTCAAAAAGCTCCAAGACCTCTTAAAGAGCACAAGCACGGACAAGGCCGAAGAACCCGCAAGCAGCGAAACGGCATCGAAAACCAAGCCCAAGGCGCCCCTCGGCCAAGCCTTCAGCAGCAAAGGGTTCATCCAAGGCACTTCCCAAGCCGCCCTGCAACTGGAACAGCATATACGCCTGGTTGCCCCTACGCCTATCACCGTCCTGATCAGCGGCGAAAGCGGCACGGGCAAGGAATACATCGCCCGCCTGATCCACCAGAGCAGCAAGCAGTCCCAAGGGCCGTTCGTGGCGGTGGACTGCGGTTCGATACCGCAGGATTTGGCCGGCAGCGAGCTCTTCGGGCATAGGAAAGGCTCTTTCACCGGCGCAGTGGCCGACAAAAGCGGCTTCTTCCAGCAAGCCGAAGGGGGCACGCTGTTTTTCGACGAGATTGAAAACCTGCCCTATTCGGTGCAAATCCATCTGCTGCGGGCCTTGCAGGAAAAACGGATCCGCCCGGTAGGTGCCGAAAAGGACATAGACACCCATGTGCGGATCATCGCCGCCACCAACGAGGACATCCCTTCGCTTTGCGAGAAAGGCAGTTTCCGTGCCGACCTCTACCACCGGCTCAACGAGTTCTCGATCCAAGCCGTCCCCTTGCGCGAACGCAAAGAAGACATCCCTTTGTTCGTCAAGAGCTTCTTGGAAAGCGCGAACCGGGAACTGGAAAAAGAATGCCCGGTCCTCGATCTGGACACCGAAGTCCGGGAACTCTTCATGCAGTACAATTGGCCGGGCAATATCCGGGAACTGCTTTATACGGTAAAACGAGCCTGCCTGCTCTGCCAAGGGCAGCGAATCAAGCGCGAAGACCTGCCGCCTGAACTCCAACGCTTTGCCGCAGGAAACGGAATCGGAAACGCTTCGCCCGATACCGTCCATACCGCCTCCGGACAGCCGGGCATGAACATCGGCCTCGCAGGCATCCCCGGCAAAATATCCCTGGCCGAAGAAGAGAAGAACCGGATACTGGAATGCCTGCGGCAATGCAACTACAACAAGACCAAGGCGGCCAAGCTGCTCAACATAGACCGGAAGACCCTCTACAATAAACTCCGCTCCTACGGCATCGAATGAAAAAGGAATAAGCCGTAGCCATAGACGGCCCGCCCCTGACAATAAACCGGCCCATGAATCGGCCACGTAGCTTTTTTGTAATTATTCCAAAGAAATTTTGTAAGTTTGCTAAATTTGCTGCCGGTATATGGGCCGCGTCTGCCTGAAAAACAGCCGGAAAGTTCCTTTATACAAAAAGGAGAGGCCGAGGCAGCATAAAACCAAAAACAAAACTAAATGGCAACAGCAAGAGTCCTCTGGATCGACGACGAAATCGACCTCCTCAAACCCCATGTGATGTTCCTTCAAGCCAAAGGCTACGAAGTAATCACGCTCAACAACGGGGTAGACGCGGTGGAAACCCTCCGCAACCAGGCCGTCGATATCGTTTTCCTCGACGAGCAAATGCCCGGCCTGTCGGGCATGGAAACCCTTTACAAAATCAAAGAGAACTTCCCGACCCTGCCGGTAGTCATGGTCACCAAGAGCGAAGAGGAACGGATCATGGACGAAGCCATCGGCTCCAAGATTTCCGACTACCTCCTCAAGCCCGTCAACCCCGGCCAGATCCTGTTGGCCATCAAGAAACAACTGGAATCCAAACGTTTGGAAAGCGAAAAATCCACCGCTTCCTATCAGCAGGAATTCCGGGAAATCGGGGCTTCCCTTTCGCCCAACCTCAGCTACAAGGAATGGGAAGACCTTTATAAGAAACTCGTATTCTGGGAACTGGAACTGAGCAAGACCGACGACGAAGGGATGCGCGAGATTCTCCGCAACCAGAAAGAAGAAGCCAACCTGCTCTTTGCCCGCTATATCGAAAAGAACTACGTGGACTTCCTCAAGAAAGGTTCGGACAACGAATTCGACATGTCCCATACCGTGCTCAGGAAACGGCTTTTCCCTATTCTGAACAACGACTTCCCGGTCTTCTTCATCCTGATCGACAACCTTCGCTACGACCACTGGAAAGTGCTGCAGCAACGCATGCAGCCTTACCTCAAGACCCTGAGCGAAGACACCTATATGAGCATCCTGCCCTCGGTGACCCACTATGCCCGCAACAGCATGTTCGCCGGTTTGCTCCCTTCGGAGATAGAAAAGAAATATCCCGATTACTGGGTGGCCGAAGACTCCGGGCAATACAAGAACCAGAACGAGAAGCTCCTGCTCGAAGAATGCCTCAAACGCTTCGGCAAGGAACCCAATTTCACCTACAACAAGGTTTTGAACCAATCCTACGGGCTCAAGATTATCGATTACCTGCCCAAGATGATGTCCACTCCGCTCAACATCATCATCTACAACTTCATCGATATGCTCTCGCACGCCAGCACCGAAATCGAGCTGCTGCGCGAGATGGCCAACGATGACGATTCCTACCGTTCTTTGGTAGGCTCTTGGTTCGACCACTCCCCCTTGCTGGAGCTGATCAAGAACCTGGCCAACCGCAAAGCGATTGTCATTATCACCAGCGACCACGGTTCCATCCGGATTACCAACCCGGTCCGCATCAAGGGCGACCGCGAAACCAGCGTGAACCTCCGCTACAAGGTGGGCCGGAACCTGGAATTCAATCCCAAGGAAGTGTTCAGCATCCGCAACCCGGGCGAGATTTTCCTGCCCAAGGTCAACATCACCTCGTCCTTCGTGTTCTGCCGCCAGAACGACTTCTTTGTCTATCCGAACAACTTCAACCAATACGTAGCGTACTACAGGAACACCATACAGCACGGCGGTATTTCCTTGGAAGAAATGCTGGTTCCTTATGCAGTACTCCAACCCAAATAATATGGAAGACGGCATTTGCAATATCACGGCATCCACGCCCGAGGACTTGCCTCCGGCGGCACGGCTCCTCCTGGATCGCTTTCAGGAGGAGCGCGTATTCGCCTTTTTCGCCCCGATGGGTGCCGGGAAGACCACATTCATCCAGTCTCTCTGCGCATGCTTAGGCGTGGAAGACCAAGTTGTCAGCCCCACATTTTCCTTAGTCAACGAATATTCCTCGCCGCAAGGGCCGGTCTATCATTTCGACTTCTACCGGCTCAAGAACGCGGAAGAGGCCTTGGACATAGGCACGGACGAATACCTTGCCTCCGGCCAATATTGCTTTTTGGAATGGTCCGAAATCGCCGAACCCATCCTGCCGCCGACTTACGTCAAAGTGGAAATCCGGGTGGATGAAAACAACGGCGACCGCCATATCCTGGCCGAACGCTTCGATGCCCGGCGGAACAACAGCCGGAATGCGGACCCGATGGCAGGCAAGACCGGACCGGCATCGGCCGTTGCCCAACACCGACTTAAAAACTGAGCCCTATGGAATGCGTGCATGACCAGAATTGCTCCATCCATATCGGGGACGGAGCCGTGCAATTGGCCGACGATATCCCGTTGCGCCAGGAAAACCGCAACTGCATCATCTTATGCGAGGAACAGGCAGCCGAATTGATTCTGCCCACGCTGGGCGACCGCTGCCCCAACCTCCGCAAGCAACCTCTTTATTATCTGGACGCCCGCGAGCAGAACAAGCAAATCAGCAGCCTGCTTCCCCTTTGGCAAGCTTGGGAAGCCGATGGTATAGACCGTAACACCCTTGTAATCAATATCGGTGGCGGTGTTCTCTGCGACATGGGCGGCTTCGCGGCCTCGATCTTCAAACGAGGCATTCCCTTTGTCAATATCCCTACCACGCTCTTGGCGATGGCCGACGCTTCGGTAGGCGGCAAGACCGCTGTCAACTTGGACGAGACCAAAAACGTAATCGGCACTTTCTGCCGTCCGGAAGCGGTCCTGATCGACCCGGTTTTCCTCGGGACTCTACCCGAAAGGGAATTCCTGTCGGGGATGGCCGAACTGATCAAGATGCAATGGATCGCCAATCCCGATTTCAACATAGACCAAGCCGAGGAAAGCTTCTCGTCACGGCCCATGCTCTCGGCTTTACTGCGCTTTGCCATAGAGCAGAAAGCGCGGATTACCGCCTTGGATTTCAAAGAAGGGAATATCCGCAAGACGCTCAACTTCGGGCATACTTTCGGCCACGCTTTCGAAGCCTTGGCCTTGAAACGCCAGCAAAGGCTCACGCACGGAGAGGCCGTTGCCCATGGCATGGTCTGCGAGCTCTACCTTTCCTGGCTCATGACCGGCTTTGAACGGGAAACCTTTGAAATTTGCAGCGCCTGGATTCGAAAGCATTACGGGATTTTCCAATTCTCCCGGCAAGAGATTCCGGAACTGATTGCCTACATGAAAGCCGACAAGAAGAACATCGAAGGCCGGGTGTACCCCATCCTGCTTTCGGCTTTCGGTCAATGCCGCTTCACACAAGCCGTCCCCGAAAGCCTGCTTGAAAAGGCCCTTTCCGCATACCCATTCTTTTAGACCATTATGAACACGATAAGCATACAATTCAAGAACAAGACACTCAAAGGCGAAGTCAAGCTGCCCAGCTCCAAAAGCATCAGCAACCGCTACCTTATCCTTCAATTCCTGGCCGAAGAGGATTTCGAGCTGAGAAACCTTTCCGAATCGGAGGATACCAAACTGATGCAAAAGCTGCTGGATGTGATTGCCGACCATGACGAAGACGATGAGGACGAGGTGGTCCTGGACTGCCTCAACGCCGGAGCGGTCATCCGCTTCCTGACAGCGCAGCTGGCTTTCCGCCCAGGCAACTGGGTGCTCACTTCCTCCAACCCGAGGATGCAGGCACGGCCTATCGGTCCTTTGGTGGATTCGCTGCGGGCCTTGGGCATCAAGATAACCTACCTGGGCGAGGAAGGCTATCCTCCGCTCCGGGTCATAGGCAAACCCGAAGCCTTGCTCGATAATACCGACCTGATCAGCGTGGATGCCAGCCAGAGCAGCCAGTTCGTATCGGCCCTGATGATGACCGCGCCCCTGTTCCCGCACGGCCTGCATATAGAAATGCTGGGGGAAACCAAGGTGTCGCTGCCCTACATCCAGATGACAGCCCAGCTGATGCGCAACTGCGGGGCGGAAGTCGTGTTCATCGACGGCAGCAATATGTTCATCGACGGCCCTCTGCATGCACCGAGCCAGGCATTGATCGAAGCCGACTGGACTTCGGCCTCCTATCTCTACGGCCTGCTCGCCTTGGCCGAAAGCGGGCGAATCGAATTGCCGTTGCTCTTCGAGGACAGCGTGCAGGGCGACTGGATTATCTCCGACTGGTTCGAGGATTTCGGCATCGAGACCGAATTCCTGGAAGACCGGATCGTGCTGACAAAAACGGCCGGCGCGGAAATAGACCGGGAACCGAAAGAATACGATTTCGTGCATCATCCCGACCTGGCCCAGACGATGGCTGTCTGCTGCGCAGCCTTGGGCATCGAAGCCCGCCTGACCGGTATCTTCGGGCTGCGCTACAAGGAAACCGACCGCATCATCGCGCTCCGGGACGAGCTGGCTCGCATGGGGGCCAAAGTGGAATGCACCGAATCGGAATTCGACAACGAGCTGCATATCTTCCCTTCCGAACTGCATCCGGAAAAGAACGTAATCCGCACTTACGGCGACCACCGCATGGCTTTGTCCTTCTCGCTCTTAGCCATGAAATACGGCAAAATCACGCTCGACGACAAGGAAGTGGTCAACAAGTCGTTCCCGGGGTTCTGGCAGGTGCTCAAGCGCCTCGGTGCCAAATAAAAAAAGAGTTTTAGACAAATCCTACAATAAGCTTAATAGAAAAGCGGCAGTTCCTATCGAGAAACTGCCGCTTCATGGTGCGTCACGGTCCCCTAGAGGCGGAGACCTAATAGGAAGAGAGTTATCCTATTTGTCCGACAAGATTTCACCATTGTCTTTAATCACCAATGTCTTCTTGACACCGTCCTTGGTATTGATAATCAAGGCATATTCTTGCTGGTCATTCTTTCCGGAATTGACCACTGTATATTCAGGGTAACGAGCGCCCACCGTATCCAACACCGCTTCGGGAATCTTATCCAGCCCTACCGCCGTGAACTTTTTGACGTTCTTCTTCACCACCGTATCCGGCTTGACCGGGGCATCGAAGAAAGCCAAATCGACAGGAGCAGCCATCGGTTCAACTGCATCTCCGGCAAAAAATTCGGCCGCCTGCCCTGTCAGAACAGGACCCACCATCGCCAAATCGTTGCTCATCGAATCAAGCACCGGAGCCGACTCTGCCTGCAAAGCAGAAAAGCTTGCCAATGCCAAAACTGCGAATCCCGTCAGTATATTCCGTTTCATCTTCATTTCCCCTTTCTCGTTGCGACCTTTTAAACCAAAACCGGTCGCCAAACATCGGGTTAAAGAAAAAAGCGTACCAAAACCGACGAAAAACGGACCCGGAAACCAAAAAGAAAATAAAACACACAGAAACAGAAAAATAAATACAAAAAGAATTTCTTTCCCCATATAACCCTAGCATCACGAAACGGGGAATTCCGGGGAAAAACGTAGAAAAACGGGGAATTCCGGGGAAACAAAATTCGTTGAAACCCAAAAATGAGGTTTACCCTTTACCATAATACACAAGTCTGTTTTCAAGTAGTGCTGTTACATGGCAGTTACATGAAATCCACATGATGACATCAACGAGGGCGAGGATAAATATGCTGTTTACCAATAAATTGTAAAATAACTGAGTCTTTATGACTTTCCGATGACTAATATTATCATAGCATAGTTACATGGTGGTTACATGAAATTATGCCCAATAAGGGATGTATTTGACATACCGTCGATTCTTGTTTTCCGGATCGGCTTCCTTTATTAAATTGCTGTCTATTCCGTCCTTTATAATCCTGGAAATCATCGGGTAGTTTTTCTGTTCAACCCCCAAACGCTCTCTGAGACTTTGGTTTGTCATCAGATCTCCCGACACATATTTGATACAGGCGTGCTGGTAACAGGCCGCCAGCCGCTCTTGTTTATTGATTTCAGACAACGGACGATAAGAGAACAACGTGACAGTGGTTCTGTTTTCAGAAACGGAAAACCTCATAGGTGGCAATTTATAAAGTTCGCTGTTAATAAGAGCCTTATCCATTCCACTTCCTTTTTCCTCACAGAAGCCCATTCTTCTCATAATATCGGCAAGACTTTCGTTCCTGGAAACATATTCATCTATAAACCTGTCTCATTAGTGTCCACTAAAAAATCATAGAAGTTCTTTGAAATAATTGAAATTCAATTTGTTATAAGTGTTTTGGGAGTCAACGGATTTGAATTTACTTTTGCGGTATTAATCAGACCGTTATGCATAAAGACAAGTTCGTTTTTGCTCAATTAACCCGATTTCTTGATCGTAATCACTTCAACTATCTCATAAAGAAGTATGAAGGCGACAAATATATCAAGAGCTATACCTGTTGGAATCAGTTGCTTACGATGATGTTCGGTCAGCTATCCAATCGAGAGAGCCTTAGAG
>JADIMZ010000012.1 GCA_017694335.1 Candidatus Pullibacteroides excrementavium | reverse complement strand
GGTGCCGTTGAATTGGCCAAGTTGGTAGTGGAAACGATTGAGAAGTCGCCTTCCGGGCCGTTGCAATATGCCTACGACAAGGAAATGCCTATCAAGGAGAAGATTGCCCAGCTTTGCCAGAGAGTGTATGGGGCCGGCGAGATTTCGTACGCTACTTTGGCCGAGAAGAAAATCAAGCAGATACATGCGTTGGGCATTGACAACTATCCTCTTTGCGTGGCCAAGACCCAGTATTCTTTTTCGTCCGATGCCAAGGCTTTCGGCGCGCCTTCGGGCTTCGAACTCAAGGTTCGCGACATCGTTATCAACCGGGGGGCCAGGATGCTGGTTGTCATCATGGGTGAAATGATGCGTATGCCGGGCTTGCCGGCCAGTCCGCAGGCGTTGCATATTGATCTTGTTAATGGGCAGATTGAAGGCCTAAGCTAAAAAAACGATTTAGAGCGGTATCTACTTCGTTGCAAGCCTTGGGCGGCTCGGCGCCTCGTATCTGCTCGCTCTAAATCGTTTTTACAGAAACGCCCGGTCGTGGATACGGCCGGGCGTTGGTTTTATGGAGTGGGGAAGTTGAAAATTTCCTGTATGGCAGGAAGCCTTTGCAATGAGGAGCGTAAGAGGCTATTGGCCGAGAAGGGCCTTGGCGATGCTTTCCGGGTCCATGCCGCAGAGAGCTTGAAGCTGGGGAATGCTGCCTTGATGGATAAAACGGTCAGGTATGCCGATGCCCAAGATGTGATGAGGATAATGATGCCGGGCAGCGAACTCGCAGACGGCCGAATAAAGGCCTCCTTTCAAGACCCCGTCTTCGAGCGTGATAATACGCGGGTATTTTTCAAAAACCTCTTGAAGCAATCCTTCGTCCAAGGGTTTCAAGTAAATCATATTGTAGAGCCCGAACTGTTTTTCCGGGCATTGGCCTTCGGCCAGTTCTATGGCTTTGAGGCCGTTGTTGCCGATATGCCCGAGGGAGACAATGGCAGCCTCCTTTCCCTCTTTCAGGCAGATGCCTTTTCCTACAGGCTGGATTTCCAGTGGTGTTTTCCACCGAGGAGTGACGCCTCGTCCTCGAGGGTAGCGTATTACAAATGGCAGTCCGGTTTCGGGTAACTGGGCTGTGTACATCAGGTTGCGTAGCTCCCGTTCGTTCATAGGGGCACTGATGACAAGGTTCGGTATCGGCCGGAAATAAGCCAGGTCGAACGCTCCGTGATGGGTCGCCCCGTCTTCGCCCACTAAACCGGCTCGGTCCAGGCAGAAGACCACCGGAAGTTTCTGCAAAGCCACATCGTGGATTACCTGGTCGAAGCCTCTCTGCATGAAAGACGAATAGATGTTGCAGAACGGGAGCATGCCTTCAGCTGCTAATCCGGCGCTGAATGTGACCGCGTGTTGTTCGGCAATGCCTACATCGAAAACCCGCTCCGGCATTTTTTTCATCATCATGCTCAACGAGCAGCCGGTTGGCATGGCGGGCGTGATGCCGACAATGCGGGGATTGCTTTTGGCTAGTTCGATAATCGTCTTGCCGAATACATCCTGGTATTTGGGGGCTAGGCTGAGGTCGATTCTTTTGGGCAGCAATTGTCCGGTTGCGGAATCGAAGCGGCCGGGAGCGTGATAGACGGTAGGGTCTTCTTCGGCCTGCTTCAGTCCTTTGCCTTTGACGGTCACGATATGCAGCAGCTTGGGGCCTTGGATGGTTTTCAAATCGGACAGCACGGCCAGCAAGGTCGGGATGTCATGCCCGTCGATGGGGCCGAAGTACCGGAAGTTCAAGGCTTCAAACAGATTACTGGTTTTGGGCGAGATAAGGGAACTCATCGCCGCAGTGAGTTTGCTGATGAAATGCTTGGGATGGTATTGCTTGTCGGAATCGCCCCCCATCATGTTCCAAACGCTGTCTTTAAGCTGGTTGTAGGATTTGGAGGCTTTCATCCGGGTAAAATAGCGGCTTAGAGCTCCGGTGCTCACGTCTATCGACATTCCGTTGTCGTTGAGAATTACCAGGAGGTTGCATCGGGCAGCTCCGGCATTGTTCAGCCCTTCGAATGCCATTCCTCCGGTCATGGCGCCGTCTCCAATCACGGCAATGTGCTGGCGGTCTTTTTCTCCTTTGAGATTGGATGCGATGGCCATGCCTAAAGCAGCTGAAATAGAAGTGGATGAATGCCCTGTACCGAAGGCATCGTATTCGCTTTCAAAGCGGGAAGGGAATCCGCTTAATCCGTCCAGGCATCGTATAGAGGCGAATCGCTCTTTCCTTCCGGTTAAAATCTTGTGTCCATAGGCTTGATGGCCCACGTCCCAGATGATACGGTCGTAAGGTGTGTTGAATACATAATGCAGGGCGACGGTCAGTTCGACAGTGCCTAAAGATGCACTCAAGTGCCCCGGATGATTCGCGATGACCTTGATGATAAACTCCCTCAGCTCGTCGGCTATTTGCGGGAGCTGGGAGGGTTTGAGTTTCTTCAGGTCCTCGGGGGTATTGATATGGTCTAACAGCTTTTCCACGTTTCAAACAAATAAAAAATCCGCGCTTGTTTGAATTGGCCGGCACGAAAGATATCCGTTTGGCATACAGGAAATGTTTTCGTGCAGTGAAGAGTTTTTTCAGTGACAAGTGTCATGCGTGAAAAAAGTGGATAAAAAGCATGCCGGACATCAATATTCGCGGAAAGCTTTCTATCCACTTGTTGATGTGCGGTCGCATGCCGGCACACCTTCAAGAGAGCCTGCAAGAAGAAGTCCTGCACCTCCTATACGGTACAGAACCCCTTCCTTTGGAAATTACTTGCGAAAGAGCTTGCAAGCCAAGTCGGCCACTCGGTTGGAATATCCGAATTCATTATCGTACCATGCCATGACTTTGACAAAATTGCCATCCATGACGGATGTGAGTTTGGAATCGAAGATGGATGAATTGGGGTTGCCTACGATATCGACGCTTACAATGGGGTCTTCCGTGTATTCCAGAATGCCTTTAAGCGGGCCTTCGGCAGCGGCTTTCATCGCCGCATTGATTTCTTCCACGGTTACATTGCGTTCCATTTCGGCCGTCAAGTCGACGACAGAACCATCCGGAGTGGGGACACGCATGGCCAAACCATCCATCTTTCCCTGTAGTGCAGGCAGAACCAATCCTACAGCTTTGGCGGCACCGGTACTGGTGGGAATAATCGAAAGAGCGGCAGCACGGGCGCGGCGCAAGTCCTTATGCGGGGAGTCGAGTACGATCTGGTCGTTGGTATAAGAGTGTACCGTGTTGATGAAGCCCCGTTTGATACCGAATGATTCATGGAGCACTTTGGCTACCGGAGCAAGGCA